>JAEZPW010000430.1 GCA_023441255.1 Acidobacteriota bacterium | reverse complement strand
TGAAGAACTGAATGGACTGCTAGCCGCCGAACTGAACGGAAATCCACTGGTCGAGTACATGGACACCATGATGTATGGCTTCTGGGGAGAAGGACACACGTGGCCCTTCGAAGGCAATCCGTTCCCCAGCGACTTGGTTGCGGAGCAGACCTGGCTGAAGATGTTCGAGACACAACTACGCCACTGGACCAAAGTTCCGCTGGTGACCAATACTCAGCCGGACTTCAGTTCAGTCGGAAATTCCGAGCTTCTCGACCGCACAATTCGGAGCCACAACTGGCTTCGCACGGACACCATATTCATCGAGAATACTCAGATCGAAGCACTGAGCAATCGGCCGGCATGGACGGCTGCTGTGTGTGAGGTCGGCATGACGACAGGCGCCCCCGATCAAATTGGGATCGATGAAGACGGCATCACGTACAACGAGAAGATAATCGCGCACGTCATCGATGTCGGTGCGAACCACTGGTCGGTTTGGAACTGGCACAACGAGGCGGCCAAGAACATCCTGAGCTATTACGACAAGCACCCCGAGCCTGTCGACCGCATTGCCCGCCAGATCGGATATCGCGTGCGGCCATCGTTTATCTGGACGTTCGAGCGAGACAAGACTCCCGGGCTGGTGGTCGGACTGGTGAACGACGGAATTGCCGCCGTTCCCGGAGTGCTGCGCCTGACCATCTTCAGCGATGACGGCGCCGTGCATTCGACGGGGTGCGTCGACGCGGGGTACCCGAAACCGACGGGCATACGTCAGGCCATGCTCATGCTGCCGCAAGGAACGCAATGGCAGGGGCTGAAACTCAAGGCCGAGCTTCAGGTGAAGGGTGTTTCCTACCCTGTTCGCTGGGCCTGTAAACAAAAGACGAACGCGGATGGTTCAATCACGCTCAGGCGGAACCTGCGGTCCTAGTCCCCCCTTGGCGGCGTTGTTTGCGGCCTACGAGCGGTTGCCCTCCAGCACCACGACGCGGCTGAGGTTTCTTGGGCTGTCGGGGTTGAGACCCTTTTTCAGCCCGGTATAGACACCCAGAAGCTGTCCCCAGATGGTGTATGCAGCCAAGCGCGCATATTCCGGCACTTCCAATCCCATTTCTATCGCGAAGTTTGCAGCATCACGTGCCCGGCTTTCCAGACGATTGCCGATGACAAGGATAGAAGCCCCGAGTTCTTTCATCTCCTCAAGCACTTCAACTTCGGACGCGTAGGACGTCTCCGACAAAAAGAATGCAATTAGCGTTTCCGGTCCGACAATCGACTTGGGGCCGTGGCGGAATTCCATCGTATGGAACACTTGCGCGTAGCTGCACGAGGATTCCGTAACCTTCAACATCGCCTCTGAGGCGATTCCGAACAGGGGGCCTTGCGCCAGACAAACGTAGTCCGCGAAATCGTTCGACTCGACGAAATTTCTCAGTCGTTCGCGGTGCAACTCGATAATTTCGGCGACTTGTTCGGTCAGGCGCTGCAGCTCATTGCAGAACTTCTCGTTGGAGGCAGACAGAGCACCCAGATACTGCAGGGCCAGCAGCATCGACGTGAACGACTGAGTCATGACCGTGCTCTGCTCGCGCACTGCAAGAAGTTTCAACGCAAGGGTTGAGATTTCTTCCAGCGGCTGACCATCGGTGCACGTGACCGTGATCGTCTTGATTCCGCCGTTCTCGAGGACGCGCGCGGCGCGAACAACTTCGGACGTAAGACCGGAGCGTGAGATCATAACGGGCAGGTATTCCTTGCCCGACATCATCACCTGTTCCGGATAGAGCAGCAGTTCAGACGCGGGAACAGCGCGAGCCGACAACCCCAGCCAGTTGCACGTGGCGGCAGCAGCCATGGCGAGGTAGTAACTCGAACCACAGCCGAGCAAAAGCCATTCACGTTCCGGTGAGGCCATGGCGACCGCCCGTGAAAGTTGCGGGGCCGTGCTGAGGTCGTGGAGGCACTCACTCCAGCAGCGCGGTTGCGCCAGGATTTCGTCCAGCGTATGAATGTGTTTTAGCGCGGCTGGATTGCTGCTCATATCGGGCCTCCTCGCTCCTAAACCACTGTGACGCCCACCTTGGCGTCTTTCAGCGCCTGAAGGTCGGCCTTGGATATCTGTTTGTCGGTTATTACCTGGTGCACGGCGGAAGGGGGCATGATGTTGCAGAGGCTGCGGCGTCCGAACTTGCTTGAGTCACAGACGGCAATAGTTCTGCGCGCTATTTCCACCATCGTGCGGTTCACCTGAGCTTCGAGGAGGTTCGGAGTCGATAATCCCACCTTGGTGTCGAAACCATCGACTCCAAGGAAGAGGATGTCCGCGCTCAGTTGTCGGAGCGTCTGCTCGGCCAGTGGGCCAACCAGCGAGAACGAATTCTTCCTGAGCGTCCCGCCTGTGAGGATTACCTCCACGTTCGTGCCCGCAAGCTCGGCGGCGATATTGATGGCGTTCGTTATGATCGTGAGCTTCCGGAAGTCCTTCAGTGCTCGGGCAATTGCAGTTGTTGTTGTGCCTGAGTCGAGAATGACGGAGTGCCCCTCTTCAACCAGTTTCGCCGCAGCTGCAGCAATCTGTGCTTTTTCCTTGCGGTGAAGTTTCTCCTTTTCCCGGAGAGACGGGTCGAGCAGCGCCCCGGCCTCCACGGGCAAGGCGCCTCCATGTGTACGAACCACAAGACCCTGGCCGTGGAGCAGTTCCAGGTCTTTGCGAATTGTGATCTGCGAGGTCGAGAATACCTCGGCCAGATCCTTTACGAGCACGCGCCCGTCGCGGCGAAGCATCTCCACGATCGAGCGCCTGCGCTCTTCGTTCAGCAATCCATTACTGGGCATACGCACTCTTTCTGCAACTTCGGTTTGAAGCAGCACCCGTTTTCAGCGGGTGCGCTCTTCCCTTCCGCTCACATCCGGTCCGCTTCAACCAGCAGATGGCCGGTAAACTGAACTTCCAATTTCGGGTTCGACGCGTCGACAGTTCCAACATCCTTCTGATTTACGTAGTCGACAACGCGATACTTGCCCGACTGGAGTCCGCGTAATTCAACCTGCCCTTTGTAAGGGGTCTGCGGATCCTTTGCGAAGAACGCATAATACATCTTGCCGTCCTTCTCAATCGCGTAAGCTTCGGGGAAGTCGTATCCGTACACATAAAGGTTGCGGAACTCTCCACGCGAGAGCATCTTGTCGTTGTAGAGCCCGATCCACTTCTTCCAGTGCTCTTCCTTGTCGGGCGTCAGCGCAACTTTCTTGAACTTCGGGTTGCTATCCGGCACCGTGAACTTCGTTCCAAGTACGCCGCCCGTGCCCAACGTCGAAGCGAAGTCGCGACCGTACTCTTCCCAGCCATCTTTCCCGGCACGTCGCATCTCCGAGAGTTCGACATGATCGCCATACACGGCCGCTTCTGGCCCGAGCAGTGCCTTGTACCACTTGATCCTTCGCCTCACCTGAATTCCGCCGACCGGATCAGCAGTCACAGCCTGGTCCATATATGGGAGCCATGCGATGCTGGGAGTCGTGCCGCAGGGGCAGCTTTGCGTAACGCTTTCTGGTTTCAATGCGCGGGTGGTTTCGAATATCTGTTTGTAAACCTCACCCATTGCATAGGTTGAATCGGTCGGCTTCTTGTGGTGATGTTTTGGGTTGTAACAGGCTGGCACCGTGTAGATGTTGTCCAGTTTGTGACCGTCGAATCCCCACTCTTTAATGAATTTTTCGGTAAGCTGCTTATGGTAGGCCTGCACTTCGGGCAGCGCCGGGCATAGAACCGCGAGGTCGCGGATCATGCGGGCGTGTTTGCCGTTCTTGTCCAGGATGAGCCAATCGGGGTGATCCTTCACAACCTGTGAAACGACGTACTTATGCGATTCGTACTTCCCCTGACCGTCTTCCACTCCCAGCGGCAGCCACCAGATCTGCGCATACATGTTGTTCTTGTGGAAGTCGTCAACCATCTGCTTGATGGAATCGCCCGGGAACGTGTCCTTACGCGGCTTCCAGTCGCCGTAGGTGTCGAACCAGCGGTCGTCCAGGGTCGCCCAAGTGATTCCCAGCTTTTTCAGCTCTGGAATCGTGTCTGTCATCTCCTTGGGCGTGACATTGAACTCATATCCCCAGCCGCACCAAGCAACGCCGTAATCCTGGTTCGTGGGCTTCGGTATGTTCCACCCTTCCTTCTGGAGCGCCTGAGAGTACATGCGGAGAGGCTCATAGAAGTCTCCGGAGTAAACGGCAACGAAGGTTCGGGGCGTGGAATAGATGTCGCCCGGCTTAAGCGCCGCTGCGTCTTTCACCTCGATAGCTGTCTCGACACGCTGGTCTTTCGCAACGGTGACTGGCATGTCGAGTACGAGAGGCACGGTCTCAATGTGACCGACTGCTTCGCCGACGTCGCGTGTCCAGAAGGCGTTAACCGGAATTCCTCCGCCGTGGCCCTGGTTGACCGGATCTCCCATCACGTTTTCTTGAGAGAACTTGGCGGGAATGGGCAGAATTTCATCCTTGCCCCAGTCGATGCTTGAGCCCTGGAACGACCACATCTGGTACGGTTTCGCATTCTTATCCGACAGGGTGGCATCGAAAGTGTGCCGCTGGGTGACTACCTTGTCGAGTTTGACCTCGCTGCCACCGCTGTTCTTGTACGCAGTCGAGACGATCGCCATGCTGGGAAAGTCGTCGTAAACTTCGATGGCAATTGTCTTCTCCAGACCGGTCGACGGGCTCTTTGCCGTCACTTCAACTCTTTTGCCGCGGGCGCCAAGTTTGCCCTTTGCCTCGGTTGCTCTGGCATTGGCTAGGTCGTAAGCAAAGTCGGAGATCTCCTTGCCGTTTGCCGTGGCCGTATCGCTGGAATTCTTGGCGCCTGCTGCATCCAGGGAAAGTCGCTGGCCGCCCCTGACTAGATATGCCTGCAAATATCCGTCGGGAGACAGGTTGAATTCGGCGTTAGAGGTCTTGAGGACCACCCCGCTTGCGTTGGAGGTTACTTGAATAGCCGTAGGCGGAGCCTCTGCCGCTTTAGCGGCCTTGTCCTGGTTCTGGCAGCCGACCAAACCCGCGATCGTCACTAGCACTAGTGCCATCAGAATGCGAGGAGCTTTCCTTCCTCCGCAGCGTGTCATTACTGCCCTCCCTGCGCCGTTTTCTCGCCTTTGAATTCGGCGAACAGTTTTTCTGCGTTCAGGTGGTAGACCTTTTCCAGCACCGCATCCGGCAGGTCCATGCCGGAAATCATCCACCGGCCCTGCCCTGGATATTGTGCGTACGGGAAGTACTCGTCGTTCGTTTCGAGCCAACGGAAGTAGTTCTGGTACATCGACTCTGAAGAGCCTTCGTCCGTCCCGAACATGATGCGCTCGGGATATTTCATGAAGAGAGCTTTCGTCCGGCGGGGTTGTCGTCCTAACTCGCCCTCGCGCGCACCGAACTCGATCATAACGTTCGGATACTTGGCGAGCGTCTGGTCGACAAACTCCAGGTTTTCGGGCCAACTGCCAAAGTGCAGCGCAACGAACTTTGTTTCGGGGTGCTTGGCGAACATGTGATCTCGCTGTTTCATCAGCTCTTCCATGCTGGGAAACTGCGAACCATAAAAGCTCCAGTCTGGATGCTCGATCAACTCTTCGTAACGCTCGTTGCTCGCGTCAATCGGATGGAAGAACGCTTCCGGATCGGCCACGTGGATGAAAACAGGTATGCCCAGACGTCCACACTCGGCCCATATGGGGTCAAGACGCGGGTCGTCGATGGCGACGAGCTTGCCGGTCTTATCCTTCACGCCGAGTCCAAGCTCCTTCAGAATCTTCAATCCACGAGCTCCGCGAGCGACGGAGTCATTAAGCTGCTTGACCATTAGTTCACTGAACTTGGGGTCGTCAATTTTGCTCCAGTCCAGTTGCGTGAAGACCATGAACCGGCCGGAATATGGTTTCACCATCTCGTCGATGACGTGTTGCAGCTTCTCGCCCCACAGACCGGTAAGAATCACGATGGTCCGGATGTTTGCGCGGTCCATCATCGAGACGAGGTCAGTGGGATTTACGTGGTCGGCGATTCCCATTGCGTCGTTGACATGGGAATGAACGTCGACAACGGGAAACTTGGCCCGGTTCACCTGGTTGGCGGACAAATGAACCATTGGCTTGGGTTGGAAGTCTTTCAGAAGAATGGTCTTCTTCGCTGCAGCGTCCTGCGCAGCCTTGTATCCGATATCTTGCCCGAGTGCAGTGACATGAAGCGAAATGGCCAGAAGGCCTGCCATCAGTAGAGTCAATCGCCCCAATTGAGCACCTCCGTTGGCGCCGCCCCAGCTCGGCAGCCATTATGTTACATATCGAAAGAAAAGGAAACAAGTCGAAAACCTTTTCGGACGCATTCATTGGGGTGCGGGGCGAGCCACTACGAGCTGCCGGCACTTGTTTTCCTCTCCGATAGCCTGCGATAGCGCTGCCGTATCATCCAGCTACTCTGTGCTAAACTCGTTGCACTGCCTTGAGGTGTTGCCTTCATGTATTTGAGATCAACCGTCCTTGCCTGGACGAAGCTTTGGTGTGTCTGCCTCGTTCTGCTCGGTTCTGTATGGAGTCAGTCCTCTCCCGGCGCTACGCCTGTGTCGGGCGTGGTACCCCCTGACGCAGCACGCACGGTAGAACCGGTCGACAAACCGGCGGCTGCGACCAGTTCAGACGCGCGCCCGAATGCTATAGGGGACATCCCGATCGGCGCGGGCGACTTGCTCGAAATCAAGGTTTTCGGTATCCAGGACCTGAACCAGGATGCGCGCGTGAGTGCGACAGGCGACATCAGCGTTGCCCTGCTCGGACTCGTTCATGTGGCCGGTCTGACCCCGGTGGACGCGCAGACCCTGATCGAGACCCGGCTGAAAGAAGCCGGAATGGTTCGCGACCCGCACGTGACCGTATTCACTAAGGAGTACGCCACTCAAGGAGTTTCGGTGCTCGGTGAAGTTCAAAAGCCGGGTTTTTATCCGATTCTCGGCGCCAGGCGTCTATTTGACGCGGTTTCGCTTGCTGGCGGGACCACTACGCGCGCGGGACGGCGCGTCACGATCACACGACGCGATCATCCGGACGAGCCGATCACAACCGAGCTAACCGACGACCCGTCGGAGAGCGGCAAGAAGAACGTCGATATCTACCCCGGAGACACGATCATCGTTTCGAAGGCTGGAGTCGTTTACGTTGTGGGCGACGTGCAGCGGCCAAGCGGGTTCGTCATGGATAACAACGAGAAGCTCTCGGTGCTGCAGGCGGTAGCGCTCGCGGGTGGCCCCAACCGTACAGCCAAGCTGAGCAAGGCAAAGGTAATACTAAAGACGCCAACTGGCCTGCAGGAAGTCCCGGTTCCGCTCGAACAAATCCTCTCCGCCAAAGCAGACGACGCGCAGTTGCAGGCAGATGACATCTTGTTCGTTCCCTCAAGTGCCGCCAAGAGCGCTGCGCACCGCGGACTTGAGGCCATTGTAGGGATCACCACGGGACTGGCCATTTACCGATTCTAGGCAGTTCGCAGTTGAAGGCATTTCGGGTCCGAGACGACGATTCGTTTCGGACCATTTTTTCAATCGCACGGTGAAGAATAACTTCGCAATCCGCACTTCTCGCCCCGAGTTCCAGCTGCTGCTCGAGTGCGCTCGCATCAGCGATGAGACCGGACGGCTTTCAGAGCTGGCTGCTTCAGTCACCGACTGGGAATGGACGCTTAGCGAAGCGAATCGTCACGGGCTAATTCCGGCCATGTTTCTCGCCTTGTCCCGGGTGGGTGAATTGCCTAGGGATGTCGCCAGCCGAGTTGAGTCGAATGCACGGGAACAGATGCTGCACGGCCTCGTGCTCACAGCACGGCTGTTCGAAGTCAGCAGCATGCTCGAAGCGGCAGGGATCGATTGCATCCCCTACAAGGGCCCAACTCTAGGCGCGTTGGCTTACGGCAATCCAGCGTTCCGCCCAAGTGTGGATCTGGATATTCTGGTTCGGCCCGACCAGGTTCGGCAGGCGAAAGATGTTTTGCTGACGGCCGGATTCAAACCCGCCAGTTACATAGAAGACCATCGTGAGCATCTGCTGCTGAATTGTATCTGTGAATACGAATTCACCAGTGCCGACGGAAGTTACACGGTCGAGATTCATTGGAAGGTCTTGAGCCAGGAATTCGGGTTCAATTTTCCGGATCACCAAGTCTGGACACGAACGCAGAACGTTTCAGTAGGGGGGAAAAGTCTTCGCACGCTGGGCAACGAGGACCTGCTCCTCGCGCTCGCCGCACACGGCACGCGGCATCTGTGGAATCGCCTGCTATGGATCGTGGATATCGCACAGATCACGGCCCGTCGCTCAATTGACTGGGACCTGCTGGTAGAGAGGGCGAACGAGTACCGCGTGCGACGAATGCTCTTTCTGGCGTTAAGTCTGGCGCACGGACTGCTGCAGGCGCCGATCCCTGGAGAAGTATTGAGGTTGATAAGGAAAGATGCGTCTGTCCGGCGACTGCATCGGACAGTAACGGAAGACTGCCTTCATGATCCTCGCGTACTCGACCGCACTTCGCGCCACAAATTCCTGCTGTCCAGTCTCGAACGCTGGCAAGAGAAGTTCAGGTACATTCGCCAGGTTGCGCTGACTCCGCAGGTTGGCGATCTTATTGGCACCGATCATACAGCCGTAAGCACCGCCATGCTGCCGTGGTTACGCCTTCGCAGCATCCTGGGACGCGTGCAGCGTCGACTGCTCGACATATAGGCAGTACCGACGCTTGTTTCTGTTATCCTAACGCTACTCCGATGAGACTCGCCGGCACAGATACCGTTGTCGTCAGCAGCAACCAGCTTTCCACCGGTGTCGGTAAAGAAACAGTGATCCTGAACATGGAGCGAGGCGAGTACTTCGGCCTCAATGAGGTTGGCGCGAGCATCTGGGATCTGCTCCAGCGACCGCGCACAGTGGATGAGATCAAGTCTGAGATATTGGCCGAGTATGACGTTACTCCGGAACAGTGCGAACGGGACCTGTTGCACGTTCTCTCAGAACTCCTCGATGCCGGCGTGATCGAAATTCGCAATGCTACGAGCGGTTCGTAAGTTTCTCGCCCTCCCGCCTTCAGACAGGTCTATGGTGGCACGTGCCGCCTGTGAACTGGCAGCCATATCGATTGCGCTACGTATGGTTCCCTTCACCAGGTTAAAACGATACTGCCAGTGCGTCGCACCCCGACGTCCCTCTGTGCCGGATTCGCTCATCCCACAGGTTTGTTACTGCGTCAACGCCGCGAGCAAAGTCATACCCGGAGCAGCCTGCCTCGCACGCGCTCTTGTTTGCCAGCGCATGCTTGGGTCTGCAGGCCTTACGACAGAACTTAAGATCGGCGTTTCGAAGAAGGGCGAGACCATTCTTGACGCCCATGCATGGCTGGAGTACGAAGGCAAGGTGATCATGGGCGACTCTTCCGAACTGGCTATTTACTCGCGGCTGTAAAGGGCTTCCTCGGCAGTCGCATCCCGGTGAATGGCCGAGCGGACGTCCGCGAGCCTAGCGTATTGTCTGGGGTAGGACAGATGGCGGAACACCGGAACCCGGATGAGGCGCGACAGGCGTTCGAACTCCTGAGCCAGTAGCTCGCGGTCATGCAGTTCAAGCCTAAAGCTCGACTCGAATAGCCGCACAAACAGTTCCGCTGAAATTAGCGGCGAAGCCTTGACCGTTTGCGATTGCTCGTTTTCGCAGGGTTCGAGGAAGTATATTCGGCTGACCTTAATCGCTTCGTTGACGAACCGAAGTTGGCCGCTTGCCTGATCTACACGCAGCTTACAACCGTAATGCGCGACCTTGTCGAAATCGCGAACGCCGAAGATACTCTGTGCCGAATCATCCCACAGCCTCAATCCAGGATAGCTCGGGATACAGTACAAGCCATCATTTTGGTTTCTGAGGATGACACAGTCATCGGCGATCAGTTGCGCGTGATCCTGGCAGAAACTCGCCGCCAGCGTCGATTTCCCACTGCCGGATTTGCCGACGAAGACAACAGCCCCGTACGGCAGTTGGACCGCGCTGGCGTGCAACACCGTGTGCCCTGTACATCCGAGGTACAACGGGACAACCTGGTCCGCAAACAGGTGCTGGATGGTTTGCTGTGTTAGGCCATCGAAGGCGACGAGCGTCACGATGCCGTCGGCGGGCGAAAGAGTAAACTCGGCCATCCCCGGAAAACGCAGAACGTATTTCGTGCCTGCCCTGCCGACATCCATCCACGGCGTGCCATCGGACATGACGCGCTGGTGAAACCAGTCGCAGTCGCAAAGTGTTCGCTCGTTCTCGATCCTCAGCGCCAGGTCGGGCTGTCGCCCAACGGCGACGGGCAGCGGCGAAAGATCGACCTCGCTGGCAACAACAAGCCCGCAGATGTGATAGAGGTTACGCATACGATCGATCAGACGGTGTGCTTCCTGACGATCTCGGCCACGAAGGCGCTGCAATCGTCCTCTGACCGGAACAAAGCAGGGTGCTCGGAGCGCAGCTTGGCCTGAACGGCACCGACACTGAGTCCTTCACCGATCATGCGCAGAGCTGAAAGCGTCGCTTGCCCGTGCGCGCTCAATGTCGGATGGCAGGCAGCAGAAGTCTTGGCCAACTCTTCCGGACAAAGCAGCGAACCCTTGAAGGTGGAGTGAGCGAAACGGACGCTCCCCTCATTCAGCGCGGCCCCATTCGATTCAAATTCGGCTGTCCAATGCACAAGTCGCTGGGAAAATGGCGCCTTGATCGTACAGCGGAAAGCAGAACCTTCAGTTACCTCCAGTGGCGCTCTGACGGGGAGAAACGTGCATCGCCTGTCAGCCCGCGTTTGCGAGAATGGCGCGTTCGTAAGTGTGACTGTCTCGGAGAGTTGAGCCGAAAACCAGCACAATAATCCGTGAAAAGTTCCGGCTCTTTCGATAGGAATCCGGCAGTCGATGTCCAGCCGACTCGGAATGCTTCTTGCAAACTCGACAATCTGTCCAGTCACAGGGGCCGATAGCAACTGCGCGGCGCCGGCCGGGAGCGCATATGCGACGTTCGTCGCTACCTCGTAAACGGGAGCAAAGGAGAATTCGGCCTGTGGTTCGTTCCAGAACGCCACATCACGCCAATGTGCATCGCACTGTACCGCTGCAATCAGGAAGTCAACAATGGCGGGGATCATTCTGCCGCCGGGCTTCAGGAACCTTAACTTCGCGTCGGCAAAGTAGTGGAGCAGGCCGGCCTCGAATCCGGCGCAATCAAGCTGATCGGCGATAACGACGTCCACTTTTTCCGGAAGCTCGATCTGGGTGGAAAGTCCCTTAAGGAAAACGACGCGATCCTGCAGTCCATTTGCCGCGCAGATCTTTCGGGCCAGCTCGATAATCGGCCCGCGGTCGACGGAGTATACGCGCTTAGCTCCTGCGCGACAGGCGAGAAGTCCGAGAATGCCGGTGCCTGTTCCCATGTCGAGAACGACATCACCGGGACGAACAACCTCCCGGATGGCGGCCTGGAAGGCTTCCATCCGGGTCTCATCAGAAAGGTAACGTCGATGTTCATCGACGTCAGTGGACCACAAAACTCTCCTCCAGAGGCGAGTAAAGTTCCTCTCGGAAGCACTCGACCGAAAGATCGACAGTCTCAGGACATCATCGAGTGCCCGCCATCTCCGTTCGCGCTGCCGACACCCTGAGTGAGCTTGGCAACAGTGCCGTACTTCGTGAGTTTAGGACTGCTGTATGGTTTCTTGACCGTGGCGCGAGCGGCTTGTCGCTCAGACCTTTTCATGAAGACCACCTCTGCAGACATAACGTCAGAAATCCGACGCTACTTGAGCCCCAAGAGCCCCTACAGATAAGGTCCCCAACACGAAAGATTTACGGCATCATGTTCTGCCCCGCGTCGCCATTCACCGACCCGGTAGCTTGAGTGAGCTTCGCGATCGAGCCGTAAAGAGTCAGTTTGGGTCTAACATACTCTTTTTTCTGCAGCTCAGGTGCACTTTGGTTTTCAGATTTCTTCATGTTCCCAGCCAGAAAGGGTTTCGAAGTAGTCTACCAGAGTTCGCCCGAGTTGCTGCCTGCAAATTCTTCACAAAATGTTCGCCAGAAGCTCTACACCAAACACGTTCCACAGGGCCCACATATGCTGAGGATACGATGAGTCTCTCTGTTCGTATTTGCGGATGGTCGTGTCGAACACTGAGAGGACCGCCTCCTCCTGCACCCAGCCCTTCGCGCCGACTGTCATTCTGGTCAGCAGTTCTCGCATACCGATCGATTTGGCTGTATCAGGAAACGGGTGGGACAGATCTGCTTTGCCAAGCCGGCTCGTCACAGAAACTGGAAGGTGTCCTTTCATGGCCTGACGCATGAGAAACTTCGTTTGTATACCCCTCCACCGCTGACTTTCTGGGATGGCAAAGCCAAACTCCACCATTCGCCGGTCCCGGAAAGGGTGCCTCTGCTCGATGCCGAACCACGCCGACGACCGCTCATCCATCTCCTCTGAGTGGCGTGTCCAGCCGCTGGCAAGGTTGCGATACATGGCTCGTTGCACGTGTGAGCGAAATTCGGGACTGCTTATCGGGGCGTGAATGCGGTCGAGCAAGTTGGTTCGAGCTGCAAAGTCCGGATTGATCCACGAGGGAGGGTTTGGTGCGCTCCTGAAAGGCCTGATTAGCCGCTTGGCAAAGTCGGGGATGAGTTGACGGGGGCCGCACGCGATCAGGGCGGGTCGTCCAATCAGCGCTTCGTTTCGCTTGTCATCTTGATACTGTTTCCACATTGCAACGAGACGCAGGCCACGGAACATGTCCGCGTAATGAAAGTAGTTGCCCGTAAACAGTTCGTCTCCCCCGACACCCGTCAGCATCACCCGATGGCCGCGTTGGCTTCCGGCCTCCCTCACCGCGTCCGTATAGGACCCATTCGGATACTCCGGGTGGTCGCGGTATCGCTTCACCTGCTCCAGGTACCATTCAAGCGGACGCGGTCCTGGCACGAGGATGTTTCCGTCCAGGTTCCAAAAGTCTTGAACGTCGCGTATGTACGTGGTCTCGTCCGCGGCAGGCACGCCGGGGAAACTTACGGAATACGTCGCAAAGCCGTCGACGCCGGTTCCCTGCTGCCGCAACGCCATGACCATGGCAACGATAGAAGACGAATCCATGCCGCCGCTCAGGTCTGCCCCTACCGGTCGGTCGCTTCGGAGCCGGCAGCGAACGCATTCCCTGAGCAGTTCACGGTAGTGCTCGGCGTAATCCTCGTCGTCCCGATACCGAATCTCGCGCCCGGGGTCGACGTCCCAGTAGCGCCGTCGGCTGATGTTTTTGTTGGTGATCAAGAATGAATGTGACGCCGGAAGGCGCTTCACTCCCACATAGAGCGTTTCTTCATCGCTGGTGAGGGCACTCGCCAGGTATTCAGCCAGCATACCTTCATTGACCGCCGCGGGAACGGCTGGGTGAGCCAGAACGCTTTGTATCTCGGACCCGAAGACGAAGCAATCTTCATTCAGGTAGTAGTAGAATGGACGACACCAATACGTATCTCGGGCGGCGAACAGCGTTTTCTGGCGGCCATTCCACACAGCAAATGCGAAATCGCCGATGATTCGCGCGGGGCACTCCTCGCCCCAGGTCAAGTAGGCTTTGAGCACCAGTTCCGCGTCGCTTTCGTCGCGCAGTACGCTTCCCTTTGCCTCTATTGCGGTTCGGAGCTCCTCCCTGTTATCTACGCGGCCGTCCAACACGAGGCAGACCGAGCCAGATTCATCAAGCAACGGTTGCCTTTCGTGCCTGTGCTCCGGGGTCGTATGCAGCGCCGCGTGTCCCAGCGCTGCTTCGGCCTTTACCCACGTGGCAGAGCCGTTCAGGCCGCGATGCGGCATGGTCGCCAACATCCGGCGCACGACCCGCTCGTCGGCAGGCTGCCCGGAGAAGTTCACATACCCAGCGATTGCAGTCATCGTGAAAAGCGTCCCGTGTAGAACCATCTTATCTTGCCGTTTTGTTGACGTAAGCAGCTTCTGCTAAGATTCCGGCCAACAGCTCCTCTCAGGACCCAATGAGTCAGACCGTCACATACGCTCGTGTGAGGCTTGCCAGGCTCGCCCGGCAGCTGCGGTACATGCCAGCAACGTTGCAGTTGGTGTGGGCGGCGGCATCGCGTCTGACGATTCTCTGGACTTCGCTGCTGATCATCCAGGGAGTTCTGCCCGTCGCAGTGGTCTATCTCACGCGTGACCTTGTCAATGCGATCGTCACAGCGATGCGAGCCGGCGCAAGCGCAGCGAACCTGCGCGCCGTGATCGTTTACGGTTCATGGATGGCGGCCGTCATGGTCGTTGGAGAACTCTTGCGAAATGCGACGACATGGGTGAGAACTGCACAAGCGGAGTTGGTCCGCGACCATATTGCGTCATTGGTTCAGGCGAAATCCGTGTCGGCGGACCTGGCCTTCTACGATTCGCCGGACTTTTACGATCACCTGCACCGCGCCAGGTCCGAGGCCAGTTATCGCCCGGTGGCGCTCATAGAAAACCTTGGGAACCTGCTCCAGAACGGCATCACGCTGGTCGCGATGACCGGCGTGCTAATTCCATATGGCCCGATCCTGCCGTTGGCGCTGGCCGTCAGCACGTTTCCGGCATTTCTTGTCGTCATACGCTCCAGCCGGCAACGGCACCTTTGGCAACAGAAGACGACGGCTGACCAGCGCCGGTCGTGGTATTACGAATGGCTCGTCACAAGCGCGGAGAACGCAGCCGAGATCCGCATCTTTGCGCTCGGCGACCATTTCCGGAGCGCCTACAACGCCCTGCGCAGCCGGCTCCGAAATGACCGGCTGAAACTCGCATGGCAGCAGGCGCTGGCTGAGATTGCGGCAGGCATTCTGGCGCTGGTCGCGACGGGTGCGGCCGTGGTCTGGATGCTGTGGCGCGCTCTCCGCGGATTTGTTTCTCTGGGCGACGTGGCACTTTTCTACCAGGCATTCAACCAGGGACTCAACTTCGCCCGCAGCCTGCTCCTCAACGTAGGGCAGCTGTATGAAAACAGTCTGTATTTGGGCAATGTATTCGAGTTCCTAGCCCTGGAGCCAAAGGTCGTCGAGCGCGTCCCACCTCGCGCGATGCCGAACCCCATAGGTGAGGGTATCGTTTTTCGCGGCGTAAACTTCCGGTACCCGGACTCCGATAAGCTCGCTTTGCACGATTTCAATCTGAGCATAAGGCCGGGAGAGTTTGTCGCTATCGTCGGTCCAAATGGTGCAGGCAAAAGCACCCTCTTGAAGTTGCTCGGCCGGTTGTACGACCCGCAAACGGGCTCTATCGAGATCGACGGCGTTCCGCTGCAGGACATTTCTCTTTCGCAACTCAGAGCGTCGATGTCAGTCCTGTTTCAGTCCCCTGTCCACTACAACGCCAGCGCCGCTGAGAATATCCTTTACGGCGATATGACCAACGGCCGAATCGGAGCGGCGGAATGCGCGGCGGCTGTGGCTGGAGCTGACACGGTGATTGAGGCCTTGCCGATGGGATATGACACCGCTTTGGGCAAGCAGTTTCTGGACGGGGCCGAGCTAAGCCACGGAGAGTGGCAGCGACTCGCGTTGGCTCGATGTGTCTGTCGGAATGCCCCCATCGTGATCCTGGACGAACCGACCAGCGCCATGGACCCTTGGGCGGAATTGATGTGGGCGGATCGCTTCCGCTCCTTTGCCAAAGGGCGGATCGTTTTGATGATCACGCACCGGTTCACGACAGCCATGTTTGCGGACGTCATACACGTCGTTTCGGACGGCCAGATCGTCGAATCAGGAACGCACGAACAACTGCTCGCGCGCAACGGACTCTACTCGCAAGGGTGGGCCGCTCAAGCTCACGTCTGATCTACGGACAACCTGCGCATATTGTGCACAAGTTTTCCACAGGGCACCTGTAGTCCAAATGACCCACCTCCGATGCCTCGGTGATTCTACAATCCGCCATATCTCCCTATGTTGCAATGGTTTATAGCTATTTCAGCGAGACTGAGAAGTGATGCGAATTCCCAAAAAGAACCTTTTCGGGCTGGTAAAAATGATAGTACTATCTGCAACCAGAGTAGATGCCGGAAACATCAGATAACTAGATAAGGACCAACTTCTGTCAGTCCTTTCTGAAAGTTGCTGAGTAAGGTTTTCCGACGTTTTGCTGAAGATCGCTCATAGGTTCACAAGAACCGACGAGCAGTGCGCGCCACGCACGTTCGGAACGTCGTACCGCAGTACCGAGCCGCAATGCGCCCATTGTTGAGCGACTCTCCACGAACGAAGCATCTTCGAAAGCAGTTAGAGTTGAGGTGATCTCGTTGACGAAGGGGAGGTCGTCAACCTGAGGTCAGCCGCGGGAGTCCACCTCGCGAGCCAGCGGTGCGGAGCTGCACCTCACCTTTCGATCTGCTTTCGCCGCCGTCAACTGCCATAAAGACGTGCCCACACAGCTTCTCTGGATAGCTTGGGGATTGGTGTGCCCTGTTGAACCCGGTTACAGCAGGCCGCAGTGGATTAGTCCCAGAGCCAAGCGATCAGACAAGCGACCGGGCTCGTTCATTCACCAAGAGCGCGATATCTGCAAACCGCCAGTTAGAGGGGGAGTACACATTGAGAACAAAAGCGCTGCTTCTAAGCCTGCTACTGACAATAGTCGCTTTCGTCAGCACCGCGGGGTGGGCGGGAAACGTGCCCAAGAAGACACGTCCCGCAAACAAGATCACCGATGCTGCCGGCCGGACACATGTCCGCCCGACCACGTCACGAATCACCGACGCGCAGCGAAAGGCCGCGGCCCAGCGCCGCAAGGCCATCCGCGCCAAGAACGGACGAAGAACAAACCCAATCCGGCCAATACCAGGACAGGTGAGGTGACGAATGAAAAAATCCCTTATCTTTACCTTACTCTTCCTGCTCAGCCTCGCAGCTTTGGCGCAGGCGCCAGACCCAACCAAGATCCCGCATTATTTCGGCCCTTATCCGAACTGGGCTAACAGTCCTTTAACGACCGTGGACGCGGACGTCCAGTTTGGCCTCACCACTCCCTGTGGTGGCACTGGCCTGACTGCTGTGGCCTCCGTCAATGCAAGTGGCGCCATTACCGGAATCACGGTAATCAACCAGGGAACGGGCTACACCTGTGCGCCGGACGTGACAATCGCCAGCGTTAACGGCACCGGCGCCGCTGCCCATGCCACATTTACGGCGAGCTCTGGATATCTCAGCGCAATAACTCTGGTTAATGGCGGAACCAACTATTTCGCCCCGGTCGTCACGATCAATGGCGACGGCACCGGAGCGACAGCAGACGCAACCACCGATCCTTATACCGGTGCGATCACGGGCATCACGCTGACGAATGCGGGTTCGGGATACACCTCGGCCACCATTTCCATCAGTGACGATGGCGGTACCGGATCTGGCGCCTCGGCGACAGCTGTTGTAAGCAGCGGAGTCGTCACGGTAGTGGTCGACGCTCCGGGAACTGGGTACAGAACCCCCGGCGGCATTCGGAAGTTCGTAGACACCCTGCCACTCCTTGGACCGAGCGGCGTGAACAACCTGGGGCAGTATCTCTCGGTCGCACACCCTGACACCGTAACCTACCCCGGCTCCGACTACTACGAGATCGCGCTGGTGGAGTACACGAAGAAACTGCACTCGGATCTTCCGCCGACCAAGGTCCGTGGCTATGTCCAACTCAACAACGGAACGGCCCCGAATTGCGCCGCGCAGGACGCGACATGCAACACGGTCACTCCTGATCCGCCGCAGTTCCTCGGCTCGTCAATCATAGCGAGAAAGAACAGACCGGTACGCATCCTGTTCAAGAACATGCTGCCGGTTGGCGAAGGCGGCAACCTGTTCCTTCCGGTTGACACAACATTGATGGGTTCCGGCCCGGGTCCCGATATGGCCGGAATGATGGAAAGCAACAACAATAGCGTTTACGACGGGGTTCGTAACCCGATGTGCGGCGAACCGGGTCCCAAGCAAACGGGATGCTACACGGAAAACCGCGCGACGCTGCACCTGCACGGCGGCATCACGCCCTGGATCAGCGACGGTACGCCTCACCAGTGGACAGTACCAGCCAATGAAAGCACTTCGTACCGCAAGGGCGTCAGCGCAAGTTACGTGCCCGACATGTGGTATGACGCGAGCGGTAACACCGTCCCACAGTGCGCGGGCCAGAACTCTTGTGCCGTGGCCGGCGCGACCAATAATCCGGGCGACGGAGCCCTGACCTTCTACTACACCAACCAGCAGAGCGCTCGCCTGCTGTTCTACCACGATCACGCCTGGGGCCTCACGCGACTGAACGTCTATGCCGGTGAAGCCGCTGGATATCTGATCACTGACGATACAGAACAGGCGCTGATCGCTCCTGGCGGTGCGCTGGATGCAAACGATCCTGCACTTGGAGTCGGAATTCCGCTCATCATTCAGGACCGGACTTTCGTCCCGAACGCAGCACAACTTTCGGTCCAGGACCCGACCTGGGATGCGGCCCGCTGGGGCAGCATCGGTAATTTCTGGTACCACCACGTGTACATGCCTGCTCAGAACCCGGCCGATCCGACCGGCGTGAGCCCGTATGGACGCTGGATGTACGGTCCGTGGTTCTGGCCACCGGCAACCTCCGCTACCACGCCGTATCAGCCCATTCCGAACCCGTACTATGACCCGGCCTGCGATCCGGCGACGTCACCCAACGGCTTCTGCGAACCGCCGCAGATCCCGGGCACGCCGAATATTTCGGTGGGCATGGAGCAGTTCAACGACACGCCTATGGTCAACGGCGCTGTCTATCCGACCGTCACCGTCGATCCGAAAGCGTACCGCTTCCGCATCCTGAATGCCGCCAACGACCGCTTCTTCAACCTGCAGTGGTATGTGGCAGATTCGAGCGGCACCGAGGTCGCGCTGAAGGCAAGCGAAGTGGCTGCCGCTCAGAACGATCCCAATGTGTTCCCGACTCCGGATACCGCCATCAGTCCTGTAGGTCCTAACTGGATCCAGATCGGCACCGAAGGCGGGTTCCTGCCCACGCCGGTAGTCGTTCCGAACCAACCCATCACCTGGATCACTGACCCGACGCGCTTTGACGTCGGCAACGTGGACCTGCATGCGATGCTGGTTGCTCCGGCCGAGCGAACCGACGTTGTAGTGGACTTTTCAAAGTACGCGGGCAAGACGTTGATTCTTTACAACGACGCGCCTGCTGCTTTCCCAGCCCGAGTTGCCAGTTACGATTACTACACGGGCGATCCTGACTTCACGGACGTTGGCGGAGCGCCGACGACGGTCCCCGGCTTTGGTCCAAACACCCGCACGATCATGCAGGTGAAGGTCAACGCCAGCAGCGCCGTGCCGAGTCTGTTCAGCCTCAGCAAACTGGTGACGGCCTTTGCCCACAACGCGAACGGAACCGGCGTGTTTGAATCCGGTCAGCATCCCGTCATCGTTGGACAGGCAGGATATAACCGTGCCTACGGTACGAGCTTTACTACCGCCGGCGATTGCACAAACCCAACTCCAACCTCTAAGTGCGACGGCTTTGCGCGCATCAACCAGCAGGGCGGCGACTTGTTCACGTTCGATACCTTGAGCGGATCCAAGATCTCCATCCCGCTGCAACCCAAGGCGCTGCACGACGAAATGAACTCGTCGACGTTTGACGAGTACGGCCGCATGACTGCCAACATCGGAGTCGAAGCGGTTCCGGCTACGCCTGCGGCCCAGAACGTAACGCTGTTCCCATACGTCAACCCGGCAACCGAAATGATCGATGCCAGCAAACTGCCTTCTGCCGGCGTTCAGGTCACACCGATTGCTACGAATGACGACGGCACCCAGATCTGGAAGATCACGCACAACGGCGTGGATACTCACCCGATTCACTTCCACCTGTATGACGTTCAAGTGATCAACCGGGTCACGTGGGACAACATCATCATTCCGCCCGACCTTACTGAGTTGGGATGGAAGGATACCGTCAGAGTTAGTCCGCTCGAGGACACCTACGTTGCAATCAGGCCGATCATACCGGCGCTGCCGTTCCAGATACCAAACTCCATCCGGCCGATGAATCCCATGATCCCGGTCGGCATGAGCATGGGATTCAGCAGCATCGGGCCTAATGGTCAGGCAACGAACGCAACCATCGTCAACGACCTGGTAAACTTCGGATGGGAATACGTCTGGCATTGCCACATCCTGAGCCATGAAGAAATGGACATGATGCGGCCGGTGTCAGTGGCGATCCCGCCGTCAGCTCCGTCGAACCTGGCCGCCAATTCATCTGGCAGTGGCGTGGCGCTCTCCTGGACGAATACGGCCAAGAATGCGACCGGCTTCACCGTCCAGCGTGCAACCAACAGCGGCTTCACGACAGGCCTGGTCAGCTTCGCGGCTGGAAACCAGACTACCTACACCGATACGACCGCGACAAAAGGCGCCGATTACTACTACAGGGTCTACGCCACTAACACGGTCGGCACCACTCAGGACTCAGGCTTCAGCCTCTCCCCGGGTGGAAACTCGTTCCAGACTATGAGTGTCAATTCGGGGTACTCGAACACGGCGACTGTCGTGTATCCGCCGACTGCTCCTACCGCGCTTACGGCGGTTGCGGGTGGGCCGACGGTCGTGAACCTCGCGTGGACGGACAACTCAAACAACGAAACTGGTTTCAGCATCGATCGTGCGATCGACAGTGCCTTCACCACTAACCTCACCGCGTTCACCGTGGGGGCGAACGTAACCACGTTTGTCGACACGACCGCAACGCCCGCGACGAAGTTCTACTACAGGGTGCACGCGTTCAATTCGGCCGGAAATTCGGCCAATTCGAATACGGCATCCGTTACGACGCCGACGGCTCCGCAGGCGGCCAGACCGACTCTGACTCCTGCACCGACGTCTGCGTTCACGGGACCGGTCACGGTCACGATCGCGGACGCCACGCCGGGCGCCACGATCTACTACACCCTGGACGGTTCGACGCCGACAACGGCATCACCCGTCTACACAGCGCCAATCCTTATCAGCGTCAACACCACTGTTAAGGCAGTTGCGACCGCTCCCAACTACACGCTGAGCTCGGTCGTAACAGGCAGTTACGTCATCCAGGCTGGCAAGCCGACGTTCTCGCCGGCGCCCGTCGTAACGTTCACCACGCCCCAGACCGTGACGATCACCTCGGCCACGCCTGGAGCAAAGATGTACTACACGCTGGACGGTTCTACGCCGACCACCGCCTCGACTCTTTACACTGCCCCGATCCCGGTGAACGTCACGACGACCATAAAGGCCATCGCGGCGGCTCCGAACATGGGGAATAGCGTCGTGGTGACCGGTACGTTCACGATAAACACGACGGCGGCGGCGCCGACCTTCACGCCTGCGCCGGTAACCGTCTTCCAGGGAGCGCAGTCTGTGACTCTGGCGACTACCACGCCCGGAGCATCGATCCGCTACACCCTGGACGGCACGACACCGACTGCCGCATCGACCCTCTACACGGGACCGATCGCGGTTACTCAGAACACGACGATCAAGGCCATCGCAATTGCCGCTGGTTACACCAACAGCCCAGTTTCGACCGGCTCATACCAGATCGCCGCGAGTCGTCCAACCTTCTCGCCCGCTCCGACCGTTTGGTTCAACGGACCGCAGAGCGTGACGATCTCGTCCTCGACCGCCGGGGCTGCGATTTACTACACCCTGGACGGCTCGAATCCCACTACGGCATCGACCCCGTACACCGGGCCGATTTCCGTTACCCAGAACACTACGATCAAGGCCATTGCCGTGGCCGCCGGTTACGCCAATAGCCTGGTCGCAACCGGTGGGTACGTCATTCGGACTGGGGCTCCGGTGTTCTCGCCGGCTCCAGTCGCACCCTTCGTTGGCCCCCAGACCGTCACGCTTACCTCGTCGACGCCTGGTGCAACGATCTACTTCACACTCGATGGTTCAACACCGACGACCGCTTCCACAAAGTACGTCGGCCCGCTGACTATCAGCGTGAACACCACGGTTAAGGCGATCGCAGTAGCCACGGGCTACGGCGATAGCGTCGTCGTGACCGGCACCTACACGATTCGGTAGGTCCGACCACAGAAGGCAAAGGGGAGGGATGCTGTCTCCCTCCCCTTTTTCATGCGCGCCATGGTACTCTCAATCCCTCAACTCTCACCTTTATGGTGCTGACCAACTCTTGGTGTGTCGTGCAGCCACTCCCATGTTTCTCAGTGGAGACGCAATGAGGAAATTCATACCCGCAATCCTCTTCGTTTCGATAGTGATCATCTCTTTCCTGGCAGGGCGTCATTTCGGACCAGCTTCGGCTCCTACATCCGGCGCGGAGCGGCGCATCCTCTACTACGTCGACCCCATGCACCCGGCCTACAAGTCGGACAAGCCCGGGATAGCGCCTGACTGCGGAATGGACCTGGAGCCTGTGTACGCCGACGGAGGTGGAGCACCTTCCACACAGGAGTCGATGCCAGCCGGCACATTAAACATCGCCTACGACAAACAGCAACTGATCGGAGTACGAACCGCTGAGGTTCAGAGCGGTTCAGGGGTCCGTAACCTCCGTGTGGTCGGGCGAGTTGCAGCCGACGAACAACGTGTCTATCGCGTGACCGCCGCAGCTGACGGATTGATTGAGACGCTCGGCGATAGCTCCAGCGGCATGCGTGTACGACGCGACCAGCGCCTCGCGACCTATTTCGCGCCGGAAATCCTTACGGCGGCGCAGTCGTACCTCGGCTGGCTCGAAAGCCTGGGCCGCACCGGCACAGCGGTAAACCTGGACAAACAGGTCTCGGTGATAAATCGGCTTAGGAATCTGGGAATGAGCGATGCTCAGATGAAACAGATCGCCGACACGCGCCAACTCCCCGAGAACGTACAGATATTGTCGCCGGTTGATGGTTTCGTGCTGGCTCGCAATGTTTCGGCAGGCCAGCGCTTCGACCGCGGCGCCGAACTCTATCGCATCGCCGACCTGAATCATGTGTGGATCATGGCTGATGTTTTTGAAAATGAAGAACAGTATCTTCGACCCGGTGCCGTCGCCACTATCAACCTGCCGGATCGGTCGAAAAAACTGAAAGCAAAGGTGAGCCATGTGCTCCCACAGTTCGACCAGGCCAGCCGCACCCTGAAAGTGCGTCTTGAGGCCGACAATCCCGGTTTCACTCTTCGTCCGGACATGTTCGTGGATGTCGAATTGCCCGTCAGCATACCGCCCGGTCCGAGCATTCCGGCCGATGCCCTGCTTGATTCCGGTTTGAAACAGCGAGTTTTCGTCGACCGCGGCAATGGGTTTTTCGAGCCTCGCGAAGTCGAGACCGGTGAACGTTTCGGCGACCGTGTACAGATTCTGAAGGGACTGACGGCCGGTGAGCGCGTTGTGGTCTCCGGGACGTTTCTGCTGGATTCCGAAAGCCGACTGAAAATGGCCGCCGATAAGGCATCGTCGACGCAAACCGGAGCGCACGAGCATGCGCCTGAATTGAAGCAGACCTCCGCAAGCAGTCAGACTGCAAAGGATCCGCGCTGCGGTATGGATGTCGACCCGGAAAAGGCAAAGGCGTCCGGCAAGACGCTGACCTATAAGGGCTCGACCTACTACTTCTGCTCCGCCGGTTGCAAGGAGGAATTCGAAAAACAGCCGGAGAAATACCTCTCAAAGCATGCGGGCGGTCATCATGATTAACCGCCTCATTGACTTCTCCGCCAATAACAAGCTGATCGTCCTGGCGCTGACCGCGATCGCCTGCTGCGTGGGATGGTGGGCGATGGTAACGGTCCCGCTCGATGCGATCCCGGATCTGGGCGAAACGCAGGTCATCATCTATTCCAAATGGGACCGCAGCCCCGACATTGTTGAAGATCAGGTCACGTATCCGATCATATCGGCCATGTCTGGAGCCCCGCGCGTCAAGACAGTTCGTGGCGTTTCAGATTTCGGCTATTCGTACGTTTACGTCATCTTCGAAGATGGAACCGATCTTTACTGGGCCCGCTCCCGTACGCTTGAATACCTTTCGGGTGTTCTATCGCGGCTGCCCGAGGGCGTGAAGACGGAGCTTGGACCTGACGCAACCGGTCTGGGCTGGGTTTACCAGTACGCGCTGGTAGATACGTCAGGACAGCATTCGCTCGCCGATCTTCGCTCTTATCAGGACTGGTATCTTCGCTATTACCTGAAGGCGGTGCCCGGTGTGGCTGAGGTCGCCCCTGTTGGTGGCTTCACCCGCCAGTATCAGGTGAATGTCGATCCCAATCGGCTGCAGGCTTACGGATTGTCGATCAATCGCGTAGTCGAAGCGGTGCGCGGCGGCAACGCTGAGGTCGGCGGGCGACTTGTGGAGTTCGGTGGCACCGAATACATGATCCGCGGTCGCGGCTACGCACGTTCTCTTGAGGACTTCGGAAACATCGTCATAACCGCAAGCCAGACCGGCACCCCTATTCGCGTCAAA
This sequence comes from Acidobacteriota bacterium, assembly GCA_023441255.1. GTDB lineage: Bacteria > Acidobacteriota > Terriglobia > Terriglobales > Acidobacteriaceae > JAEZPW01. The sequence goes on along the minus strand of JAEZPW010000430.1, from coordinate 4,205 downwards.
GATGTGGGGCAGGTGGTCACGGGACCAGACCTCCGGCGTGGTATAGCCGACCTCGACGGGACAGGCGAAGTCGTCTCCGGCATTGTTGTAATGCGCAGCGGAGAAAACGCGCTGGATGTCATAAACCGGGTCAAGGCGAAACTGAAAGAGATCGAGCCCGGCCTGCCCAGCGGCGTGAAAGTGGTTCCGGTCTACGACCGTTCCGAACTGATTCATCGCTCCATAGACAACGTGAAGCAAACGATCGTTGAGATCATCATCACGGTCGTACTCATCATCCTCGTCTTTCTCTGGCACTTTCCCAGCGCAACAATCCCGATTGTCACGATCCCGGTTGCGGTCCTGCTCTCATTCATTCCCTTCCGCCTGCTAGGTATAAGCGCCAACATCATGTCGCTGGCGGGCGTTGCGATAGCTTTCGGCGAACTGATCGACGCTTCTATTGTGGTGGTCGAACAGACCCACAAAAAGCTCGAAGTGTGGGAGCGCACAGGGCGCCAGCGAGACGTGAAGGAGGTCGTCCTCGACGCCGTCCGCGAAGTCGCCGGACCGACATTTTTCGCCCTGCTTGTTATCGCCATCTCCTTCTTGCCCGTACTCACGCTGGAAGCGCAGGAAGGCAGGATGTTCAAGCCGCTGGCTTACACGAAGAGCTTGGCAATGGTGGTGGCCGCAGTACTGGCCATCACGCTTGATCCGGCACTGCGATTGCTGCTCACAAATCTGAAAACGTTCGACTTTCGTCCAGCATGGCTCTGCCGAACCGCCAATTCCCTGCTGGTTGGCAAAATTCGTTCCGAAGACAAGCACCCTGTCAGCCGCGTACTGACCCGCTTGTATGAACCCGTTGTGCGGTGGACACTGCGCTGGCGCTGGGCCGTGGTCGGCACCGCTGCCCTGCTCGTAATCATCACGATTCCGGTGTTCTTCCAGCTAGGCTCCGAATTCATGCCGCCGCTGGACGAGGGAGCTATTCTGTACATGCCTTCCACTCCCCCCGGAATTTCGGTGACAGAGGCTCAACGACTGCTGCAGATCACGGACCGCATCATCAAGCAGTTCCCCGAGGTGGACCGCGTACTTGGCAAAGCAGGCCGCGCTGAGACGTCAACCGACCCGGCTCCACTCTCGATGCTTGAAACGGTCGTCATCCTGAAGCCCAAGAGTGAATGGCGCCATGTCGAAACCTGGTACTCGGGCTGGGCGCCGGAGTTTGCAAAGTCGGTATTTCGCCACGTAACTCCAGATACGATTTCTTCCGAAGAACTCGTTCGGCAGATGAACGCCGCACTGAATATTCCTGGCGTCACTAATGCCTGGACGATGCCCATCAAGGGCCGTATCGACATGCTCACCACTGGTATCCGGACGCCTGTGGGTCTCAAGATTTCTGGTGCCGATGTGCGGACGATTGAAGATATCGGTACGAAAGTGGAAGGTCTTTTGCCGTCCGTTAAGGGGACGCGTAGCGCGTTCGCCGAACGTACTGGCGGAGGATACTTTCTCGATTTCGAGTGGAACCGCGACCAGTTGGCGCGGTATGGGCTGAGCATCGAGGAGGCGCAAAAGGCGGTAGAGAACGCGATCGGAGGAGATAACGTAAGCACGGCAGTCATTGGCCGTGAGCGATATCCGGTGAACGTGCGCTATATGCGTGATTTCCGCAGCGACCTCAGCGCTCTCTCCCGCGTGCTGGTCTCGGCCGGTGGCGATCGCCAAGTTCCATTGGCTGAACTCGCGACGATTCGTCCAACCACCGGCCCAGCGATGGTCCGCAACGAAGATGGTTTGCTTACTGGCTATGTTTACGTTGACATCTCCGGACGCGACCCCGAAAGCTACGTGGCTGAAGCCGACGCGCTGCTTCGCAAGTCGGTTCAAATCCCGCCCGGATACGCGATGTCGTGGAGCGGCCAGTACGAGGCCATGCAGCGTGTGAAACACCGCCTGACGTACGTGGTGCCAATCACTCTGCTGATTATCCTGGCCCTGCTTTACATAAACACCCGGTCCGTGCCGAAGACGATGATCGTCTTGCTCGCCGTTCCGTTCTCGGCTGTCGGCGCGATCTGGTTCCTGTACTTTGCCGGATATAGCATGAGCATCGGCGTGTGGGTCGGATTGATCGCGCTTCTCGGCGTGGATGCCGAAACGGGCGTTTTCATGCTGCTTTACCTCGACCTAGCGTACGAGGACGCAAAGCGGCAGGGGCGCATGCGTACCGTTTTCGACCTGCATGAAGCCATCGTTCACGGCGCGGCCAAGCGGTTGCGACCGAAGTTCATGACTTTCGCTACCACCTGCATCGGTCTGTTCCCCATCATGTGGGCGACCGGCACCGGTTCCGACGTCATGAAGCGCATTGCCGCTCCCATGGTCGGCGGTATTCTCACTTCGTTCCTGCTGGAACTGCTGGTCTACCCCGTCATCTACGAACTGTGGCGCAGACGGAGCGTGCTGCGCCAGGCGGCATCTGAACCTGAACTGGTCACTGTCGAGGCGTAACTTTCGTGGGAGGACATGCAACCGCATGGCCTCCCAATCCTGCTGCTCGCAAAGCTTTCAAAACGCCATCCGCGAATCGCTTACAGCCGGGATCACTGGCGCATCGACCTATTTCGACGCGGCTTCCGGGCGCGATTCTCAGGCTATATTCCAGCAATCCTGTGATAATCTGAGACTCACCTCCACCAATGAAACAGTTACTCAAGAGTCTATCCACCGGGAAGACTGTCGTCGCGGATGTTCCTGCCCCGAAGCCGGGTCGCGGCGAAGTACTCGTGCGCGTTCGGGCTTCTCTTATCTCTGCCGGAACTGAAAAGACTGCCGTCGATTTTGCCGAGAGCAATCTGCTACAGAAGGCAATGGCTCGGCCTGACCTCGTACGCCAGGTTGTGGACAAGGCACTTCGCGAAGGCGTCCTCTCAACGCTCGACACCGTCCTCAACCGCCTCGACAGCGACCTCGCACTCGGCTACAGCAACGCGGGGACTGTGATCGCGGTCGGCAGTGACATCACTGAGTTCAAGGTCGGTGATCGCGTCGCCTGTGCCGGAGCCGGTTACGCCTCCCATGCGGAGATCGTGCGGGTCCCCCGCAACCTGGTGGCGCTTATCCCCGAAGGTGCGCATGAAGTGACCTTCGAGGAGGCGGCATTCACGACCGTGGGAGCCATTGCGATGCAGGGCTTTCGGCTTGCCGAGCCACAGCTGGGCGAGACGGTGGTGGTGGTGGGCTTGGGGCTTATTGGCCTGGTACTGGTACAAATGGTCCGGGCAGCGGGCTGCAACGTCATTGGAATGGACGTCAACGAGAGTCGCTGCCGCTTCGCGGAAGAACTCGGTTGCCAGGCGACGGCGCAAAGTCCTGAACAGCTCCAATCGCTGGTGATGTCCGCCACGGCGGCGCGTGGTGCGGATTCGATCATCATTACCGCTGCAACCAAGAGCAGTGGGCCCGTTGCGCTCGCCGGTGAAATTGCTCGCCCGCGAGGGCATGTTGTCGTCGTAGGCGCCGTCGGGCTAGAACTGCCGCGCAAACCGTACTACGACAAGGAACTCGTATTCCGTATTTCGTGTTCTTATGGCCCGGGTCGCTACGACCCCGAATACGAGGAGAAAGGCCACGATTACCCTATCGGATTTGCGCGGTGGACCGAGAACCGCAACATGCAATCGGTCCTGCGGCTCATCGCCGATGGGCAGTTGAATGTTTCACGACTCATCACCCACCGCTTCCCTATCGAACGCGCCAGTGATGGGTACGACCTGATCAGCGGCAAGACGGGCGAACCGTTCCTCGGCATTGTCATCGACTACTCTTCGGAGCCCGACCCGGCCCGACGCGTGGATTTTGTGCCCGAAGCAGCTAAAGCCGCGCGTCTGGACCACGTATCGGCTGGCGTCGTCGGTGCGGGCGGATTTGCGACGGGCACTCTGCTACCCGCAATGAAGAAAGTTCCGGGCATCGAGTTGGTTGGCCTCTGCACTAAATCCGGCGCGACTGCACAGGGCGTGGGCTCGCGACTGGGCTTCCGGTACTGCACGACCGACCAGGAACAGCTTCTCGCCGATCCGGCGGTCAACACGATAGTGATTGTCACACGCCACCACATGCACGCGATGCAGGTCGAAGCTGGATTGCGCGCGGGTAAACACGTCTTTTGCGAAAAGCCGCTATGCATCAATGAAGAAGAACTCGGCAGG
>JAEZPW010000370.1 GCA_023441255.1 Acidobacteriota bacterium | reverse complement strand
GCACCGTTCCGCAGCCGTGTTGCAACAAACGGGGGCTGTTCGCACACTCCTGGTAGACGACTACGAGCCGTGGCGACACGCAATCCGCGAGATGTTGGGGAGCCGCACAGACCTGCAGATCGTCGCTGAAGCAGCGGATGGAATCGAAGCAGTTCAGAAGGCGACGGAACTCAAGCCAGACCTCATCCTCCTCGACAACGGACTCCCTCGTCTGAATGGGATCGAAGCTGCAAAGCAAATACACCAGACCGTTCCTAATGCCGCGATAATCTTTTTGAGCCAGGAGAACAACCCAGCGGTTATGAGCGAAGCGTTGCGTAGCGGTGCCATGGCCTATGTCGTGAAGGCAAACGCTGCGCGGGAACTGGACTGTGCCACTGACGCCATCCTGCGGGGCAAGCGGTTTGTCAGCGGGCGGGAAGAACAGGGCGAAACGATCGGTGTCCGCGTTTTAGCGTCACCAAAAACTTAGCTTTGTTAGCAGGTGGGATAAGTGCTCTGGAGTGTTTGGCGTCCCCGACGGGATTCGAACCCGTGTTATCGCCGTGAAAGGGCGGTGTCCTAGGCCGGGCTAGACGACGGGGACGCTATACAAAGGCAGGATTGTGTTGCAAAACTGAGTGTTCTGCGAAACATCGATACTACCAGCCATATCGCTCAGTGTCAAAGACTTACTAATCCCTCGCACTGTCTGGCCGACAAGCTCGCCCCGTGAACTCCGCCAAGATTTCGCGACTTTTGCGTAAGGTCTGGCCGTCACGTATGCTACGAAGCATGGCAACGCCTGAAGGCGCTTCTGCCCCTAACAAATGTCATGGCTGATCCGCTATATCTCAGTCTTTGGTTCCCCAGCTTCGCGCCTGCCGAGATGATGCCGAGGGCGCTCTCTGTCCTGCGCCAGTTCCCTTTTTCCGCGCAGCGCCCCGGTGTTGATTACCTCGCTGTCCACCCGGTGTCATGGGCCGAGCCGACCGCGTTTGAACGCCGGTTCAGACCGGGGCTTGACGTCGAGCAGGCGATGGCGATTGCCACTGAGTTCGTACATGCAGACTATGCCTTCGTCTTTGAAATCAACTGGGACCTTTGGGTCATTTCAGATGAAACAGAGGAGATAACGTTCGGTCCGCATCCTGTAAAACTGGTCGTGCACGGCACAGAATTCGAAGATGGACTCTTTCAGCAAGGCGGGCACATACAAGTCGACCTTGGACTGGACACACCCTTTCTCTACGAAGACCTTGAACTGACTACCGTTTCTGAAAATCGTATGAAAGCAAACGTTCAGAAACTCATCTCGTTCACCTCGGCTATCGAAAAGAATTGTGGGATCACAGGTCGCGTTCTGTGGTCGGAGTCGGAAGAGAACCTGGCCCAGAAACTCGTCGAAAGGCTGCAGCGGGTACACTGAGTCGGCCCGTCCCTCCCGCAATCTGGGGCGACCCACTCTCGGTTTATCCCGCATCCAACTAACGTTCCTCGAACCTGAGACTGGAGTTCCGTGAAGATGGATGCAAGGCTTCGACCCAGCTTGCTGTTCGCACGCACATTTCTGAAGCATCCTGTGATGCTCGGCTCGGCTTTCCCAAGTTCGCGTTACCTGACGCAGCACGTTCTGTCCCGGATAGATTGGAGTGAGGTGACCACCGCTCTCGAATACGGGCCCGGTGTAGGCACATTCACGGCACAGATCCTGCGTCGCATGCGCCCTGAAGCCCGCCTCATAGCCATCGAGAGCAGCGCAGATTTTGCCGATTACCTCCGCCACGCGTTCACCGACGAACGCTTATCTGTCGTCCACGGCTCCGCCGTTGCAGTCGAACATATCCTCGATGACCTAGGGATCAGCGAGGCTGACTGCATCATTTCCGGCATACCCTTCAGCACCATGCCCCAGCATGCGCGCGAAGCCGTATTGCGCAGCTCCCACAGCGTGCTTCGACCCGGCGGAAATTTCGTTGCTTTTCAGTTCACCGGGGCAGTGATGCCCCACCTTCGCGAGGTGTTCGGAGAAGTTCGCCAGGAATTCGAGTTGCTCAATATCCTGCCGGCGAGGATCTTCTGCTGTTCGCGCTAGCGACTGTCTGACTCGAGCATTTAGGCCGCAGCCGCAGCTTCCCCGTCGCTGGAAGGAAACTCGATCGCAATCGGCATGCGGGTGGCGCCTGACCTCCATTCGACTACCACCGCTTGAGGAACATTGCGCAGGGATCCGCCTAGAACGTGAGAAAGCATCAGAAGCGCGCTGCTTCCGCAACACCGGCAGGCGTTCTTACTGTTGCTCACCATTTCGCAATCCGCGCAGAACACCGCCTCAGACAAATGTAGACAAGCAAAACTGAGTAGATCGCCAGACATAAGCACTCTCACAAAATTTGGGTGACGTGCCGGACAGTCCGGGAACAACTCTGGCCCGGGGTGCTGAATTGTACCGCTACTGTGCCGAAGTGCAAGAGCCAAAATGCGCCAGCTGAGACACCGGAACATAGGGTCCGCATGCAGCGGTTCGGATTCGTTGACGTGCCCCCCTCGGACAGGCGTAATCAGAAGAGGACTTTCACCTCCAAGCTGTTGAACATGCTCGGCACAGACAGAAAAGCCCCGCGCGGATCGCGGGGCTTTCCACCTAACATCTGGCTTACTTCTGCGCCTGCTCCGAAGAGACAACCAGCTTGTCCTCCACGCTGAAGATGCCAGGCACCTGTTTCGCGCGCGTCGCGGCGATCTGCTTGTCCATTTTGTTGTCCACGACGCCATACAGCGTCACGTGTCCGTTGTTGACCACGATTCTGATCGGCGCCTGCGGATCCATCGCGTACTTCTGCAGCGCGGGATCACCGTATACCGCCCTCGCCACTCGGATTCGCGCTTCGTCGTCGCTGATCGACGTCGGCAGGATCTGGATGTTATCCACCACGCCCTTGACCCCCGGTGTGTTCTCCACGATAGCCAGTGCCGATGCTGCATCCGTTGGCGTTCGCGCCTGCCCACCAATGGTCACTACTCCGTTGTTCACCGCTAGATTAAAGTTGTTGAACAGAATCCCCTGATCAACGCGGTCGTAACGAAGCTTGTCGGCAAGATTGTCTCTCAGTTGCTGATCCGGAACTTCCTTCCCGGCCACCACGATCAGGTTGCGCACGCCCTGCACGTGATCCTTGTTGTGGATCTTGTCATAGGCCCGTACCTTGTCGAGGTACATGGGAACGGTTCCCTGCAGCGTCACAATGCCGTCTTCAACGCTGGCGCGGATGTCCTTGCCCCAGTCGTTCTTTTTCAGCTCCGACGTCACTTCCTGCTGTATCTGCTGGTCATACTGCGCGC
>JAEZPW010000450.1 GCA_023441255.1 Acidobacteriota bacterium | reverse complement strand
GCTCCGTTCGGAATGCAGACTTGGAAAGCGATTGAGCGGATCGAATGGCGTCGAGCGCAAAGCGCGCTAGCGCTATCGGGTGTCGCGGAAGCGCCATCGGCGCAAGCAAATCACGGCTCAAGATACTCCAATCCTTCAACGCCGGCCCGAACAACCGCCGCCACGTGCGCGCATCTTCTCCCAGCCCGGCCGCAGTCGCGTCCAGCGAGCGCTCCAGCATCACCGCCGTTCCGTCATCCAGCGGGTGCGCCAGTGGGGACGGTGGTTCGATCCACTCCAGCCCATGTTCATGTAAAGGAAGCGTACTGAAAAAAGGCGAGCCGATCGCCAGCGGATGAACAGCCGAACAGACATCATGCAAGAAGCCCGGCAGCGTAAGCTCAGCGGTCCGCGCGCCTCCGCCAATCGTCTCCGCGCCCTCAACCACCGTCACCGAAATTCCATTGCGGGCGAGCACAATCGCCGCCGCCAATCCGTTCGGCCCCGATCCAATCACAAGCGCGTCAGACGCAGGAATTCCAGTCATGGGAGAGTGCCGAGTACCTTGTACCAGGTTCAAGTACCGAGTAACGAGTGCTGAGTACCGACCTGAAACTAACGACCTGAAACTAACGAGTACCTAGTCGTGGAATTTCAATACGTTGTTCCTGTTTTCGGTTCTCGAAATAGTGTCGCAAGCGGCTTCGTCCGGCGAGGGACGGAACGAATTTAGCTCCGGATGAAATCCGGGGTTGGCGCATGTGAGGGTGCAAGTGCCGGAGGCACGGCGGAAATGCGCTCCCGACGGGCGTCCGGCACTTAGTCTCGTCGGCACAGTCACTTCCCCTTGATCTTTCCATAACGGGGGAATGATCGATCTTTGATTCAGCGTCTGCCCTGCTGGTTCCGCACTGCCAGGAACGACTTCTGGCACTCCAGCGAGTCCTGCCGCAAATCGGTATATTGAGCGGTCAACCGTAGCCTATTCAGCAGCGGATCGGAATCGAGCGCTTCCGATGCGCAGTAGTTCTGCTGAATCGCGCTGCTGATCAGTTGCGACGCCATGTCGAACTGCCCGCAATACGCGAGTATCGATCCCTGGTAGTAACGGAACTCCGGGTCACGCTGCGACAGCAGCGCGACGGCCGATTTCTTCACCAGGTCATCAACGTCTCCGTGCCGCACACCTATGCACGTCTGCAGTATGTCGCCGAACCACACGTCGTTGTTCGTCATCTCCTGCGACGCGTCTCTCGCATCGGCAATGTTGCCTTCCCTCAGCAGCACCGAGGGCGACACATTCTGCGACCAGTCCGAGCCCGCATCAAGATTGACATAGTCCATGGCGCGACGTGCCTTCCCCTCTTCAAAGAACGCAAACGCGCACGAGCGGAACCCGTAATTCCCCGGATCGAGCGACAGTGCCAGATCGCATTCCTTTCCTGCCTCGCTCAACAGACCGGCATAGCGCAGCACGTAAGACAGCGTAAAGTGCGCCTGTCCGTTGTCCGGACGCCGCTGCACCAGGTTCAGTGCATCGACGTAGGCCTGGTTGATGTTGCCGCGCTCCACGCGATTTCTCACCAGGTGCCCGAAGGCCGTGATGTAGTTCGGGTCCAGTTCTACGGCCTTCTCGTAGGCCTGCCCTGCTCGGTCGAAAACGATCTCACCACCACTCGCGTATTGCGAGTCGTAATAGTAGCGAAGACCCAGCGCATCCCATGCAGGGGCGTAACCTGGATCGAGCGCCACTGAGCGCTCCAGCATCGCGATCGCCTGCTTATTCGGCCCTGGATCGTGCAAAACCGACGCGGCACGCAGGTAAAGATCGTACGCTTCCTGGTTTTTCGGACGTGTCGCCGTTTCTGCCATGCCTGCGGCAGCACCAATCACCGGCATCAGTCCGTGCCTCACCTGCCCTTCTATCTGGTTCATCATCGCGATTAAGTCGTTCGCGGGAACGGTGATGGTGTTCTGCCATACAAGCCGGTTTGTTCTCACGTCCACGGCTTCCATCGTAACCACCAGCTTGTCGCGCTGCCGAATGAAATGGCCCGTCACTACGGTAGCAACTCTCAGTTCTCGCCCCGCGTCCTCAGCTGAACTGAAAGTCTGCCGAGTCGGCACGGGACGCACCTCGAGCTTCGGCGTATAAGTCAGTATGTTTGTGACTTCGTCCGCCAGCGCAACACTCAGAAAACTCGCGTTCGGGTCGTTACCCGGATTCTGGAAGGGCAGCACCGCCAGCGTGTTGCCTTTGATCGAACTGGTCAGCGAGCGCAGGTGCCTTGCCCACCAGAGCGTCAGCACGAGCAGGATCATCACCAGTGCCGCAGCCGTGCCTATCAGCACGTACCACGTCGATGGATCCATTCTGCGGAACACGCCCGACGCCCTTGCAATCAGCGGAACCGGCGCGACCACCACACGCGCGCCGTTAGTGTCTGATTCGTGCTTTAGCTTGGCCAGGTCCGAACGCATCTCCGCAACACTGGCGTAACGCTTTTCCCGCTCTTTCTCGAGCGCCTTGCCCAGAACAATCTCGAACTCGCGTGGCAGGGCTTTGTTCAGCACCATTGGCGACACCGGCTTTTCGTCCAGGATGGCCGCCAGCGTCCGGACCGAATTGTCTCGGACGAACGGCTTCTTGCCAGTCGCTGCTTCGTAAAGCACCACGCCGAACGAGAAGATGTCCGACCGGGCATCCACCTCCTCTCCCCGCGCCTGCTCAGGCGACATGTAAAAGGCGGTGCCCGGCACCAGTCCGCCCGCTGTCAACGTCTGGGTCTCCTCACGACTCATCTGCGTGCCATCGGTAGCCACTGCTACCGGCTCGTACACTGGCGCCAGCTTCGCCAAGCCGAAGTCCAGGATCTTCACCTGCCCGCGTTGCGCAAGAAAAATGTTCCCGGGTTTAATGTCCCGGTGCACGATGCCCTGCGAGTGTGCCGCTTCCAGCGCATCTGCCACCTGGACAGCCATGTCCAGCAACTCCTGAAAGGAGAGAGGGCCGCGGACGAGGCGGTCCTTCAAGCTTTCGCCTTCCAGCAGTTCCATTACGATGAAGGGCTGTGAGTTCGTCAGGTCGACGTCATAAACCGTGCAGATGTTCGGGTGCGTCAATGACGAGGCGTGCTGCGCCTCGCGCTCAAAGCGGTCCAGCGATCGAGGGTCGCTGCACAGGTGTTCGGGAAGGAACTTGATCGCCACGCGCCGGCCAAGGCGAGTGTCCTCGGCCTCATAGACCACACCCATACCGCCCCCGCCCAGCTTGCTCAGGATTCGGTAATGAGACACAGTCCGGCCAATCAAGGCGAAGGCCCCTTTCACCCGTGGCAGTATGTTAGGCTCCAACTCCAACCCGGTCAATTGCGCGACCGCGTCTTAACCCTGTGGCGCAATCACTTGCGCTGCGTCCGCCCGTCAAGGAACATGTTCTGCCGCTTCCGCCTCGTTGTTCAACTTCGAGTGGACCGGGCGCTTCGAAACAATTTCACAATTTGTGCAAGAAGTAATCCAAAAGTCATTCGACGAGCGGCTAAATTCAGAGTAGAACATTATTCGCTCCTCGAACGCAGTGGAGCAGTAATGAAGACCTGCCCGATTTGCCGTGCTGGGGGAGTGCGGCAGATCGGGTTTGTCATTTTTGCGTCAAGTTTAGCCTTCCAGATCCTGAAACCCGCCAACTTCCATCGCCTTCAGGGCCTAAATCGCTTTTTCCGCAACCTGAGTACTGGTCCACCCGCCCCCAAGGGACCTTGCCTGCCTTGATGCTCGCATTGATAAACTTTTGCCATGCGAGTCCCTGATCGCCTCAACGACGCGATAGAGCAGGAATTGTCGGCATGCGATACCGCCGCCGTTGCTCGGGCCTCTACAATCCTCACGGATCGCTACAAGACCGGACATTTCACCGGCGCCGCCTTGGACTCGAAGCCGCTTCGTTCGGCCTACCTGCGGGTGCGTGTTCCGGCCACATTCGCCGCCAATGCCCGCGTCCTGCGCGAAGTCGGGGAGCGACTTCCCGGAGCCGACATGCACTCCATGCTCGACCTCGGCTCCGGTCCCGGCACCTCAATGTGGGCAGCCAGTAGCGTCTTTCCCGGCATTGAGAGATTCACGGCCGTTGAGCGCGACTCCGATCTGCTCGAGGCAGGCCGCCGCCTTGCTTACGCCAGCGATCATTCGCCTCTGCGTTCTGCCTCCTGGCTCCGTCAGGACGTCAATTCCGGCCTCGCTGAACTGAACCCTCATGACTTGGTGGTCGTCTCATACGCGCTGAACGAACTGGCGCCTGCCGCTGTGGAACAACTCGTACGACGCGCGTGGGCGCTGACCCGAACTGTCCTTGTTGTCATCGAGCCCGGCACTCCCCGTCACGTCCAACTCGTGCTCGCCGCCCGCCGTCAATTGCTGTCGCTCGGAGCCCACGTCGTCGCCCCATGCCCGCACGCTCTCGATTGCCCGCTCGCTGCCGCTGGAGACTGGTGCCACTTCTCACAACGCCTCGAACGCACGTCCGAACATCGTCGCCTGAAAGGAGGCAGCCTCGGCTACGAGGACGAGAAATTCTCCTACGTCGCCGTGTCAAGAACTCCCGCACGGTTGCCAGACGCGCGCCTCGTCCGCCACCCGCTCAAGCGCCCCGGCCACGTGCAACTTACCCTGTGCACCCCCCAAGGAATCCAGCGCCCAACCATCGGCAAGTCCCGCAAACTCGATTACAAGCGCGCCCGCCACGCCGAATGGGGTGATGCATGGATGAGTACCGAGTTACGAGTACCGAGTACCGACTAGCGAGCGAGGGCTGAGACTTGAGAGTTTGAGGGTGCCCCACATCTGCCTGCGTTGAGTGCCGAGTGCACAGCAATCGTTGAGAGTTGAGGGTGCCCCACATCTGCCTGTCGTTGGCAGACGTGGGATTACACCTCACGAACATCCTGTTTGTGGCAGGGTGGACATGCGGAGCTCGAAAACAAAACGGCCCGGCGATTAAGCCGGGCCATAATCAAACTGACCGAGAACTGAAAACTGATAACTGATAACTAGGTACTAGGTACTCGGTAGTCCCAACTCGGTACTCCCAACTCGCTCTTCGTTACCCTTTCCTCAGCGAAACATCCCCATACGCGTTCGTGATCTGCACCTTCGGCCCGCCGTTTCCAACCGTGCCGTTGGCGACGCTGGAGTTCCCCGCCTGACCGCTGTTCACTGTGCCGAAATCGGAGTTGATGTCACCGTTCTGCGTCGCCACGCTGAACTGGAAGCCCGCCTTCGCGGGCACCGTTACTTCCACGTCGCCCTTGTGGTTCTTGATTTCCACTTCGCCCAGCTTGGTCGGGCGTACGTGAACACTGCCGTTCGTATTGTCGATCCTCACGTCGCCCGCCACATCTTCCAGCGTAATGTCCTTCGAGCGTGTGACCACCTGCACCGGTCCGTTCACCTGCGTCGCTCGCAATTCGCCCGACTGCATGGTCATCTCGCCTGCGAGCGTCGCAAACTGCAGGTCGGTGCGCGACGACTTGAACGTTACGGCTTTCGCCACCTTCGACACGCTCATGTCGCCGAAATAGTCGCCCGTCATGTGCACGCTGCCGCGCACGTCCGAAATGTTTGTGTCCTCGATCTTCCCGTCCAGGTTGATGTCTCCGGTCAGATTCGTCGCCCTGAAGGAGCCCTTCGCCGGACGGATCGCAACATCCGCATTGCCGTTGATATTTTCCAGGCTGACATCACCGCCGGAGTTCGCAATCTTAATGTTGCCATCACGATCGCGCACCGCCACGTCGCCCCGCCGCGTGTCGATCGTCAGCGCACCTTTCTTAGGCACGAAGATCTGCATGTCGCTGGAGACCGGCTTGTTCACGCTCTTCAGGTTTGCATTCACCGTCACTTCATTACCCGCCACGGTGATAGTCGCCTTCGTGTCGTTGTCCGTGGTGTTCGCCTCTTCCTGGCTGTCGGCCCGAACGCGTTTGTTCACCACTACCTTGATCTGGTTCTCGTCCCAGGTAGTTACGTTCACCGACCCACGGTCTGACACCACCTTGAACGTCGCTCCCGCCGGCACAGCCTGCTGCAGCTCTTGTGTGAACGCATAAGAGTTGCCGAAGATACCAGCCATGTCGTCGTCAAGATTGACCTCGCCACTTAGTTCGTTCCAGTTCCAGTTCTCGCGCGCCCGCTCAATTCCCATCGCCGACAGGCCGAACAGGATCAGGAACACGACCATGACCACGCCGCCTGCGCCGATTCCGCGGTACTGCACGCCTGCCCGCTGTGCCTGGTAGTACTCGATCACCTTCACCACGCCGTAGAGGATCAGCAGTACCGGCCAGTAGTGCGCGAACCAGTGCCACAGCGCGAGCCACGTGATCACATGCATGTTGCCCAGCAGGAAGACCACGCCGATCACGATGAGTACGATGGCCCCTGCAAATGAGCGCCTTCTTGCCGGAGGCGGTGGGAGTACCGGCGGCGGATATCCCGCTGGGGTCGTTGTCGGGCTAGACATTGGACACCTCCTGGTTCGGGGCGGCGGCCTCATCCTGCGTCACGGCAGGACCGGATCCATCGGTATCCACGTGTCCCGTGGCAGGCGCATTGGTCTGCAACACCCATGCGACTCCGAGCACAATCAGCAGTAACGGCCAGGTTTCGCCGAAGCTCCTGATATCCAGCGTGTTGAGCAACCAGAGTATTCCGAGCGTCAGGATGAAGGTCGGCCACACGATACCGCGGCAGCGGCAGCGCAGGCAGGAGCAACTCGTCGTCCTTCTGCGCGTGAACATCCAGACGCCCAATCCGATCAGCACAATCGGCCACCAGTGGCCGACACGCAAGTGCAGGAAGCCGAAGTTGTGAATCAGGAACAGGCAGCCCAGAGCAATTAGGACGATCGCTCCTACCGGCGCACTCTTCGACAAGCTCGCCTCGCGCGTCCCCAGGGCCGCTTCGATCCCCAGCGGATCCGGCACGGGCTGACCGAGCTGAATCGCGCGGGCCGAACGCACGGCGTCCACTATCTGGTAGATAACGAAAAAGCCGAGAAAAATCCCAAGAAGCGGTTCCAGGCCGGTTCCCGAAGACAGTGCCCATACCGTGAATGCAAACGTCAGCATGAACACCAGTCCCTTGAGGTACTGCCGGTTGTAGACCTGGCCGATGCCGAACGGGAAGAAGAATGCCAGCACTCCCGCCAGCCCCGGACTCGGTCCGCTCACAACCACCGGTACCACCGGCTGCCCAGCCACTGGCCCAGACTGCGTCGGCACCGCGACCGTGGGCATCGTGTCGTGTACGCGGGCGGCAATGCAGTCTTCGCAATAAATGACGCCCTTTACGTCACGTCTGCAGTTCTGGCATAGCGCCTTGCCGCAAGTGCGGCAATACGCCGCTGCCGGCACATCAGTATGTGTGGCGCAGTTCATGACAATCTCCTCTGTCCGTAGTCCAGCGTGCTCGCTTCCGTCTCCGATCCGGTGCCCCAGGCATTCGCCTGGGTGGCCCCCCCAACGCTCATTTGCTTGTGTGGCGCTGTCGCGGCAGCGCTGGCCGACTGACCACTCTCGCTCCGGTCCTGATTACGGTCCTGGACCGGTGCTTCGCTCGTTTCTCTGTTCGTGTCTTTCTTCTGCTCGTCTGGCTTCTTGCTCTCGTCGTTCTTCTGTGCGGGCGTGGTCGCCCTCTTCAGGTCCCGCACCTTCGACTCGACCTCGTACACGAACCGGATATTCGCCCAGTACCTCTGTATGCTTCCCGTCGTCTTTCCGTACGCTTCCTTGACCGCGCTGGGCCTCAGATCGATCGCACGGATGTTCTTCACTTTCACCCCTGCCAGGTTCAGCAGCATCGTGATCGAGAAGAACGCCATGCCAAAGCCCATTGCGAACCGCGGCTGCAACACCGTCTGGAAGATGGGGGCCAGCGCCGGACTTTCCTTCAGCCGCTCCCACAATCCCTTCGTGGGTCTCGCGGCCTGCGGAATCGGCGAGGTCCCGATCGTCGCCTTCAGGATGTTCTCGAACATCGCCGGAGGCGGATCGACCTCATCTCCCTTCAGCTCGAGCAGCCACTGCAGTCCAGCCTTCGCCTCTCCGAACGCTGACGCGCAGTTCGAACAAGCTGCAAGGTGAGCCTGGAAGCGCGCTTCGTCCGTTTCGCTCAGGATGCTATCCAGAGCGTCGGCTATCAGCGCGTCGAACTCGGCGCATTTCATTCCGAATTTGCTGTCGCCGTTCATCAGTTCACCTGATTCTTGGTACGTGCCAGCAGGCGTCCAAGTTCCGTACGCCCGCGATTAATCCTCGACTTCACTGTCCCCTCGGGGACCTTCAATACCTGTGCGATATCCCGGTAATCCATGTCCTGCAGGTCGCGCAGGATCACCGCCTCCCGTAATTCCGGCGAGAGCTTCTGTAGCGCCAGGTGCACCATCCGCTTCGTTTCCTGAGAAGCTATTCGCGTATCCGGGGTTACCGACGCGTCATGCAGCTGGTCGCCCAGCGTCGGGCCGTCTTCGTCGTCGGTCACCGTCGATTCCAGGGAATCCGTCATCCGGTCGTGCTTGGTTTTGCGGAAATGATCGACCAGCAGGTTGCGGGTCATCGTGGTGATCCAGGTCGTAAATGCCGCTTTTTCAGCATCATAGCTGTCCAGCGACCGGTACATCCGAATAAAGACCTCCTGCGTGAGGTCTTCGGCCTGGTCGGGGGATCCCGTAAATCGATAGCAGATGTTGTAGATGCGCCGGTTGTACTGGCGCACCAGTTCTTCCCAGGCCACGGCGTCACCTGCCTTGCAGCGGCGTACCAATGTCGCTACGGCTTGGAGTTCGTCCAACCGCCACTCCCTCGATCTCTCCTGCCTGGCCGCTGGGACAACGGCCTGCGCTATTGAGCACGCAGACATGCCTGGCAGTGGATACGAAAGTTAACCCCAAAAAGTTCAACGGACTTACGGCGGCTACATTCTAGCAGCAGTACACAATACCCACGATTTTCAACGCGAACACCACCGCGAAATCCCTCCCATTCAGGTACTCCGACCGCTTCCCACTCCTCCCAGGTCAGCAGACGTGAGTTCCGATCGGCCTAAGGGCCTTCAGTAATCCCTAAGGACCTTATCCGTGAAGTCACTAGGTCCCCTACAGTGTTTCGCCGATTCATCCAGCCTCTCCGCCCGGATACATTGAACACAATTCACGAGCACAACTACTAAGAGGAATTCCTCAATGAAGAGATTCGCCCTATTGGCGTGCCTGCTTTCTTTCGCGGCATTTGCTTCGGCGACAGTGCAGGTGTCGCTGTCCAGCCCTTCTTCCGGTTCGGTCACTGGTTCTCCTGTTAAGGTCGCAGCGTCTGCCAGCTCAGACCGCGTAGTCACCGGGTGGCACGTTTACCTCGACGACAAAGATGTCTTCGCCGCCGGCATGACGCCCAGCATGAGCACCAGCCTGAGCGCCTCCGCCGGAACTCACAAGCTTGCCGTTCGTGCCTGGGATTCCTCAGGCGCATACAATACGGCCTATTCGACCATCACGGTCAGTTCCAGCACGTCCGGTGGCAGCACCGGCGCCGGCCCGGTCCCGCCCTCCTACGCCGTCGTCTACAACAAGATTGAAGAACGTCCAGCCTCCAACTGGTTCAGCTGCCGCAGCTACGACTGCTCGGGCAGCAACGCTCCCGCCAGCTACTGGCTTGCTCCCTATCAATCCAACCCGTCGCTCGACGGCGCTTCCACCACTTTCAACGTCAGCGGCAGCGCCTGGGCTGACGTGCTTTGGGTGGCAAAACTCGGCGGCTCGCAGGCTGCCAAAACGCACTTCATCCTCGACTACTGGCTCAAGCCCGACTCAAACACTCTTACCCACGCCGAGGCCCTCGAGTTCGACGTCGTCTTCGCCTACAACGGTCGCAAGTGGGATTTCAGCCATCAGCTCCACTACGGTGGCGGACACTTCGACACCTGGGACGGCGTCTCTCTCAAGTGGGTCCACACCAACATCCCCGTGCCCAAGCTCGACCCCAACGTCTGGCACCACATCAAGCTCTACGGCGAGAAGGTGGGCACGAAAACTCATAACATCTCCGTCACGATTGACGACAAGACCTACGCCATACCGACTCAGTACGCCTGGCACGACACCCGGACCACCAACTGGGCCAACTCCATCGGCGTGCAGGTCCAGATGGACATCAACAAGAACCCCGGGACCATCAGTCAGCACATCGACAAGCTTTCGCTCCACCTCTGGTAG
>JAEZPW010000243.1 GCA_023441255.1 Acidobacteriota bacterium | reverse complement strand
CGTTTTACTGGGTTTGTCTTTCCTCGCGTGGCGTGTAACCCCTACCAGCCAAGGAGATGTCGGTAGGAAGTTCCTCCGCGCCCGGCCCCACATTGACGGAGGAAGCATGAAATACATGCTGCTCATCTACGCCGACGAGCGGGTCTGGACGGAACCCGAGCGTCAGCAATGCTACGGCGAATCGACCGAACTGGCTCATCAGCTCAAGGCGAACGGTCAGTACCTTGCTGCGAACCCGTTGCAGCCCGTCTCGACTGCCACGAGCGTGCAGGTGCGCAGCGGCAAACGCCTCGTCACCGACGGTCCCTTCGCCGAAACTCGCGAACAACTCGGCGGCTACTTCCTCATAGAAGCAAAGGACCTCGACGATGCCATAGGCATCGCCGGCCGCATTCCGGGAGCGCGCAAGGGAACCGTCGAGATCCGTCCAGTCGTGGAAATTCCCAATCTGCCCACGGACTGACGATGAGTTTTGAAAATGTGTCGATTCGGCACGCCGCCGTCCGACTCACTGTGGAAGCGGGCCACACAGCCCGGTAACGAACCCAAGGAGATTCACCCATGCGCTTTATGGTCATCGTAAAAGGCGACAAAAAGACAGAGGCCGGAATGATGCCCAGCCAGGAGATCCTGGCCGAGATGGGCAAGTTCAACGAAGAGCTTGTGAACGCCGGAGTCATGCTGGCGGGTGAAGGACTTCACCCGACCTCAAAGGGTGCGCGCGTGAAGTTCTCGAACGGCAAGATCGTCGTGACCGACGGCCCGTTCACGGAAACAAAAGAATTGGTCGCCGGTTTCTGGATTTGGAAGGTGAACTCAAAACAAGAAGCCATCGACTGGATCAAGCGCAGTCCCTTCAGGCACGAAGACAGTGCCGAAGTCGAGATTCGCCAGATATTCGAGGCTGAGGATTTCGGCGAAGCCTTTACCCCCGAACTCAGGGAGCAGGAAGAACGCCTGCGCGAAAAGGCCGAACAGCTGACCAAGTCAGGCAGTCGCTGAAAGATTTTGCCAGATCTCGGTGCCCCACATCTGCCGGTGTTGGCAGATGTGGGCACGACCATGCATGAAGCAGTTTCGCGCAACATCGATGGCCACCTTGGCCATGCTAAGAGTAGACTTACTTGTTTTCCGCGAAATGCCGATAGCGGAAACTTAAGACTGCTCCTATGGACTGGAACTCACGCCGCATCACTGAAATCCTTGTGAACGCGCTGATGGAAGATAAAGCCACGCGCGACGCAACCACCTACGCCTGCATCAACCCGCGCCAGCAGGCCACGGCCACCGTTCTCGCCAAGCAGGATTTTGTCCTGGCCGGCATCGGGGTCATTGAGCGCCTTTACGAAGTGTTCGCCGACCTTGAAGGCGCCGTACTCGAGTACCCCAACATCACCATCAATCCCGAGATGTTTGACGGCGCCGGCGTGCGCAAGGGTGACTCTATCGCCTCCATCCAGCACAACGCGCGCGTCATCCTCTCCACCGAACGCGTGCTGCTCAACGTTCTCCAGCGGCTCAGCGGCATCGCCACCGAAACCAGCAAGTACGTGGAAGCCATTCGCGGCACCAGGGCGGTCATCCTCGATACCCGCAAGACCGTGCCCGGCCTGCGCGTGCTCGACAAGTACGCCGTCAAGTGCGGCGGCGGCACCAATCACCGCCTCGATCTCTCCGACGGCATCCTGATCAAGAACAACCACATCGCGCTGGGGGGCGGCATCGGACCGGCACTGCAGCACGCTCACCTGAACCGCCGCGGTCCACAAACGATTGAAGTCGAAGTGCGCACCGTGCAGGAACTCGAGGAAGCTCTGGAGAACGGCGCGGAAGCCATTTTGCTCGACAACATGACTCCCGAGCAGACAGCGCAGTGCGTGCAGCGCGTGCAGTCGCACCCTCAGCACATTCCGCTGGAGTCAAGTGGTGGCATCACGCTCGCGAATGTGCGTCAGTATGCCGAAGCCGGCGTTGACTTCATCTCCGTCGGTGCGCTCACGCATTCCGTCCAGGCCGTCGATATCAGTCTGCGGGTAGCTCCTGCATAAGCGGTGAGGCGGTCGGCAAGATCAAGTCAGGCATGGGCTTTCCTGCAAACAGCTTCTCGCATAGCCTCGACAGCCAGCGCGCCCACCGTGCTGACCACGAGATGCGTGCACTGTCGGTGGCAATCCCGGTGTCTGCGTACATCATGGATGCGGCGCTACTCAGCTGCTGCTTCGTGAACTCCGGACGTGCCTGCGTGATTGCACTCGATTGACCGAACAACCCGCCACGCCCGGACTGAAATCTCAACGCAACCGAGGTGCGACCGTGAACAAGATGAACTTTGCCCGTGTGCTCGGCATGAGCGCGCTCTCCGGTACGCGTACGTTTGTCGCGCCCGCGCTGGTGAGCCGCTACTCCAGGCCCCAGAGCCGGTCCGCGATCGCGCACGGTTTGCGATCACGGCAGGTAGCGCGCTGGCTGCCGGTGGTTGCGTTGGGAGAGGCGGTTGCCGATAAGTTCCCTATCCCAGACCGAACGCAGCCGTTGCCACTTGCGGCACGTGCCACGTCCGGTGCTGTTGTCGCCCTGGCACTCGCGCCCGACGCGGCGCGCCGCTCATCGACCCTCGTCATCGCTGCGGCTGGAGCATTGGCCGCAGTCGCCACGGCCGAAGGCGTCTATCACCTGCGCCGCCTCGCGCACAACCGTTTGCATATCCCCAGTCCGGTGCTCGGAGTCATTGAAGACGCAGGCATCGTAGCGGCTGGCCTTGGCCTTCTTCGCGCAGCTTGAAACAACCAAGCTCGCTGGAGGAAGTGTTGGTATGCGCGGCCTTAACGATGCTGCTATTCCGAAAAAACAAACTTGTCATTCCGAGGAGCGAAGCGACGAGGAACCCCTACCCGCGCCACTACTTCTCCCTCGCGAACAGCTACGGTCGAACAGCTCTCAGTTCGCCACGTTGATGTTCACGTTCTGCTGCACGCGATAGAGATGTCCTGCGGTGTCCCACGCCTGGAACGTGAGAATGTGGGTGCCGGTCAGGCTCGTGCTCACGGTCTGGCGTAAGGTCGGTCCGCTACTTGACGCGATTTGCGTGTTGTCCAGGTACACCTTCATGACGGTGATCGGCTCCGGATTGTTCTCGATCTGCGCGTCGAGTTCCAGCGAGCTTCCGACATACGCGTCCTCCAATGGCCCGTTCACCACGAATCCGGGCGAGCACGGGTTGTTGCCCTTGGGCGGACAGTCCACGGACCCGTACGTCGAAAGTACGCTCTTAGTCGCTGCGAAACGATGTCCCGTGGAGTCGTAGGCGACCATGGTCACCGAATGTTTGCCCGGAGCAGCGGGGGAGACTCCCGTGCTCAGGTAGTTGTACCCGGTCTGCGTCATCTGCAGTTTGCCATCGAGGTAGATCTGTATGGCCGAGATGTTCGTGTATCCCTTGGCGGTGGCAGACACAGGTATTCCGGCGCTCTGCACACTATTCGCAGGTGGCACGCAGAAATTGATCCCCGGCGTGGACGGTGTCGCGCAGAAAAGCGGATATCCCTGTCCGACGATCGTGAAGGTCACGCGCGATTGCAGCAGATTGCCCGCCGTGTCCCACGCGTTTACCACGATGTTGTGAACGCCGTTCCTGATCGACGCGTCGTAAAGAGTTACGCCAGTCTGGTAAGGATCGCCAGTGAACGTCAGTCGGCCGTTGTCGTACACCTTGAACAGGTAAATCGACCCGCTTCTTGGGGTCGAGTTGAATTGCAGTGCCGGTTGATACACCACCATGGAGTTCGGCGTCGGAGCGCAGATGCGCACACCCGGTTCCGACGGGGCCGAGCACTGTGCGATGAGTGTTGGTGAGCAGACAAGCAGAATGGCGAGCAGGGGAACAGCGTGGCGCGGTGTCATGGGACCCTCGGGCACGTGCTGCTGATCTTGAGCGCGTGCGATTCACAGTTATGCAAGTGTATGACCACGCTTGCGCGACGAACTTTCTCTCTGCAGACACTCTGGCGTGTGAAGAAAGCTCCCGATTCCGGGAAGAACAATCCTCTTTTTGGGAATACGGGCAGCAGGACTGTCACTGCCAAGCGCATGTGTGCGGACGGTCAGCGCAAGTACTTCTCGCCTGCGGCCGCGGAGTAGGCACCCGGCGCCGCAATCCCGCTTGGGCGCTCGACTTCGAACTCATATAATGAAGGACTTACTCTGGATCAACAGCGGACCTGAACCCAGGACCGAGGGGAGAAGTGAGTGGCTGAACCACACAACACCGCGGTGGCGACCGAAGCGCCTGCCGCGCCGCCTCACAAGAGGACGCTAAACATCAACGAGATCGAGCAGATACTGCCGCACCGGTATCCGTTCCTGCTTATCGACCGCGTGGTTGAGATCGACCGCAAGCATCGCATTGTGGCACTCAAGAACGTCACGGTGAATGAACCGTTTTTCCCCGGACACTTTCCGGGTTACCCAGTAATGCCGGGCGTCCTGATCGTCGAAGCCATCGCACAGGCAGGCGCGGCACTGCTGCTGACCGAAATTGAGGACCGGCACGATCACCTGGCGTTCTTCACCGGCATCGAACGCGCGAAGTTCCGGCGTCCCGTAACGCCCGGCGACCAGTTGCGCATCGAGGTCACGGTCCTCGCTTGGCGCCGCATCGCCGTCCGAATGGAAGGCAAAGCCTACGTGGACGGAAAGGTAGCCGCCGAAGCGACTGTGACGTGCCGCCTGGTGCCGCGGAACAAGGGTGCGGAAAACGCCGCCGAAGAAGCAGAGTAGCGGAATCGTAGATGGATGATGGCAGATGGATGATCGGACCTGCGTGAGTAGTCCTCGGTGTCCCGTATCTGCCTGGGTGCCCCGCATCTGCCGGTTTCAGCAGATGTGGGATCAACGAATGTTCAGGGACTAGCATCACCCGTAACACAAGAAGCTTCAGGAACTTGGATTTCTAAGTGATCAATACTGGATTGATTCATCCGACAGCAGCCGTCGACCCCTCCGCGCGTGTACCCGAGTCCTGCACCATTGGACCGTTCTGCATGGTGGGGCCGGACGTGGTGATGGGCGAGAACTGTGAACTGGTGTCACACGTGGTGTTGCAGGGACCGACCACGCTGGGCAGCGACAACAAGGTCTTCCCGTTCGCGGCCATAGGCATCGGACCGCAGGACCTCACTTACAAGGGCGAACCCACGCGTCTTGAGATCGGCGACCGAAACCACATCCGCGAATATGTGACGATTCATCGCGGAACAGTGAAGGGCGGAGGCCTGACCCAGGTCGGCAGCGACTGCCTGATCATGGCCTATGCCCATATCGCCCACGACTGCGTCATCGGCAACAACGTCATCATGGCTAACGCGGCCACGCTCGCCGGTCACGTCACGGTCGAGGACTGGGCGGTTGTCGGCGCACTCTGCCCTGTACACCAGTTCGTCCGCATCGGACGGCACGCCTACGTCGGTGGCGGCACCACCATTACCCAGGACGTGCTGCCGTTCTCCAAGACCGTGGCCTCGCGCGATGTCGGCGCCTACGGCATGAACACCATCGGCCTCCGCCGTCGCGGCTTCTCCGACGATCGCATCCGCAAGATCCATCACGCCTACAAGATCCTGCTCGCGTCCAAGCTCAATACCACCCAGGCGCTCGAACGCCTCAAGGCCGAAGCCGACCAGGGCGAAGACGTCGCCATGCTTATCGAGTGGATACAGAAGAGCGAAAGAGGAGTGATCAAGTAGTCGCAGATGTTCCGAATGGATGATGGTTGATGGCTGATGGTAGATGTGAAAGCAGCTTTTGCACATCATCCATCTAGCATCTGCCATCGTCCATTCTTCACTGCATGTAAAACAAGCTCAGTCGCGGAATGCTGTACCTCTCCAGCAGCCGCTTGTGCACATACTGCTTGTGCAGTTGTTCGATCTGCGGTCCGCTCATCTTGCGGCGATAGGGTGTGAGTTCGCGATCAGCTTCGGCCCGCACGGTGATGAGCTGTTCGTCGGGCGTGGAAGCCAGCAGCGCAGCGAAGAGTTTGTCCTCCATCACGGTGAGCCGCCGTTCGAGATCTTCGAGCGATGTGCGGGTGGTCGGCAATCCAGCAGCAAGATCGCGCAAGTTCCGTGCAGTCTCCTGAACCAGCGTGGCGACAGAAGGCGGGAGGTTCGGAATAGCTGATTGTCCGGGAACGGGTCTGCGGCCGGTTCCGGAACGGGGCACAGAACCGTCCCCACACAACCTGAGCTCAGCCGTGGACTCCAACCCTGAGCCGCTCAGCAGCGCCTCGAGTTTGTCCGCATTGGCGATCAGGTAGGCGCCTACATTCGGACCCTCAAAACCTGTCTCCGTGGATTCCGGACGGGCTGCCCCCTCGGCGGCGGCCTTCAAGTCTTCGGCAGCGGCGAGCACGGCCTGCGAACAGTAGGCGAGCGAGTTGATCTTCTGCGTCTTGCGCGGACGCGCGTCGTATTTGTCGAACGCGTCATCAATGCCGCGCAGTACCGCCTCGAGCGGAATCCCCGCGTCCTTCCAGGTCTCAATCAGTGCCCAGTCAAGCGTTGAAAGAATAAGAATCGTCCCGCGCCGCTGGCAGAAGCGGTCCTCGATCTCGGAAAAGTATGTGAAGTAGGAGTTGTTTTCCACCGCTGAAACAAGCTAACACAGAGCGCCCAGAAGCGGGCCATCGGATGATTGGGCCATCGCGGCGATCGCCGACTGTGGAAATGCCCACCAGGCATCCAGGTTCAGGGAATGTGAACAGTGAAGCAAAAAACGTTGCCCGTTTTGCGTTTTGAACTATTCCGTGCATGACGACGTACTTTGATGCAGGAACTACGAAAAGAGAGACAGTCACACATGTTGGAACTCATACGCAATACACAGGCAGCTGGGCCACGGGTTTTCGGCCCGGGAGCGGTTGTGCCGTCTCGAACGGTTGTGTTCACCCTCGGCGCACTGGCTTCGATCGCCCTGCTCACCTATGGACTTGTATATGTTATTGCCGTGCCGGCGGTCACACCGGCGATGTTGATGTCGGGTTCGTTCGAGTCTGTCGCGATCGGACGAACGGCAATGGCGCTGCAGATCTGGGCGGTGGTGCTATATGCGTTCTCATCCCTGCCTCTGAACGTGCTGTTTTCGATCAGGCAGTATCGGGTCAGCCCTGCCGGAGTCGTGCTGGGTGCGTGTGCAACCTGCCTGGGTCTCATCATGCAGATCATGAACATGCTGCCGGGCTTGGCGCAGTATCTGTACCCGGGAAAGCTCGTCGCGGCGCCGCCCGAGATGGTTCCCTACCTTCGACAGACAACCTGGATCCGGTTCGCATCGCTCGACGTCGCTGCATTCACGCTGATTTTCATCGCAGGCCTGATTTACGCGGCGATCTTCTGGCGTTTGCGTCCGCTGCTCGCCTATGTGCTGGTTGGAAGCGTCGCGGTATTCCTGCTGCATCTGCCGTTCCTCTGGTTAGCGCCGAGAATCGCAGTCATGCTGATGGGTCTATCGGTCTGCATACCAGCGGTTGCGCCGCTGATTTATGCGCAGATGGCGGTGGAGGTATTCGAGGAATAAGACGAGACGCTAACGATCCCGGCACACCCGTAACAAGAGCGACGCCCCCACCCAAGCAAGCACCCGCCCTTTGCCATGCTGCTGTCCTGGGGATAATCCTATCTCCACGTCGAAGGCATCTCCGTCTCGTCAAGAGAAACCGATGCGCTCGCCCGTTCGGCAAGCTATGCGATCGCGGAGAGGCCCTTTGCCTTTACCAGCGACAGCAACTTAAGCGATGGTCCATTCGGATGTTTCTCTCCGCGCTCCCACTGGCTGACAAGGCTGACAGGAACGTTGAGGTATTGCGCAAAGACTGCCTGGCTTGCCCGCTCGCGTTTGCGAAGATGGACAATGACCGACGGGGTCATCTTCTGGATCGGAGTCAGACACTGATCATCGAAATGGCGCATAGTGACTTTCTCGATGGCTCCAGCTTCATGCAGGTCAGACATCATCTCATGCACCGCAGCCATGGCCGGAGTTCGGTATTTCTTAGACAAGGTTTCTCCCTTGGCCCGCTTCTTCGTGACCCTGCGCTGGCTTTGCGACCTCGATGTACGCGCCATATTCGATTGCCGCCCCAAGTTCGTTCTCCGTCAGCTTCAGAACAACTTTGGCTGCGTCCTTAAACGTTCTCAGTTCGCTGGGACTGATGTTCTCAAGATTGCGTTTTTCAAAGCCGAACACAAACACTGCTAACGTGTTCGACTTGTAAAAAATGATCGACCGGAAGCCACCGGATTTGCCCTTTCTAGCGCGGGCGATCCTCTGCTTTATGACGCCGCCGCCGAGATTTGCGTCGACCAGGCCCTTCTCCGCTCGCTCAACCGCTTCCCAAAGGTCTGCGTCGGCAATGTGAGTAGTCCGAGCAAAGCGATCGAATGCTCTGCTCTTCAAAACACGCATCCACTCCTCCAATTGTAGCACAGAGTGCTATAGGCGACCTTTTCCAGGCTGCACGGCAAGGAATGAATCTATCGCGTGTGACGCCAGAATCTGATCAGGCGGGCAGTGTTGTTACGAAAACCGAACAATTCGGGCCGGCAATGATCTGTATGACAGGTTAAGAACTCTCATTTCTTCGCCTGCTCTGCGCTCTTCCTCTTCGCCCCGGCATTTCTTTCCCAAATTATCCGCAGCCCTTCCAGCGTGAGTGATTGGTCTACGTGCTTGATGAACTTGGAGTCGGGCCCGATGAGCTCGCCGAAGCCGCCGGTGGCGATCACCTTCGCGTCGTTACCCATTTCGGCCGTCATGCGTTCGAGGATGCCGTCTACCAGGCCGAGGTAGCCGTAGTAAAGGCCGGCCTGAATGCTGGTCATCGTCGTGGTGCCGATCGTGCGTGGAGGCTTGCGGAAATCTACGCGCGGCAGACGTGCCGTGCGCGTGAACAGCGCGTCGGCCGAGATCCCGATGCCGGGCGCGATCATGCCCCCCAGATACTCGCCTTTGCGCGACACCGCGTCGAACGTCGTTGCCGTGCCGAAGTCGACGATTATGCACGGCCCACCATATTTCTCGAACGCCGCAACGCCGTTCACGATGCGGTCGGCCCCAACCTCCGCGGGATTCTCGTAAAGCACAGGCATGCCGGTCTTAACGCCCGGTTCGATGAAAAGCGGGCGCGTATGAAAGTACTTCTCGCAGACGTCGCGCAGCGTGCTGTCCAGCGGCGGCACCACCGACGAGATGATGATGCCGGTGATGGACTCGAACGGCACGTTGTTCATCGCAAACAGGTTGCGGAAGAGGACACCGTATTCGTCCACGGTTTGCGTGCGGACGGTGGCCACGCGCCAGCTGGCGACGAGTTCTTCGAAACGCACAGGGTCGGAGCCCGCGACGGACTTGTATACGCCGAGGACGCTGTTGGTGTTGCCGACATCAATGACGAAAAGCATGGCGATTGCAGATTGTAGATTGCAGATTGCACACTGCACAATGTGCAGTGTGCGTCAGAACCGCTCCACGTCCGCATCGGTGAGCGCGCGCACTCCCCCGTGCAGCACCGTGCGGGTGCCTTTTTCGGTGCGGACAAGCAGGAAGCCGTGTTCGTCCAGCCCGTCGGTAGTGCCTTCGTAGCCGCCTTCTTCTTCCACGCGCACCCTCAAGCCGCGTGCGTAAGAGGAGCGCTCTTCGAAGCGGCGCAGGATAGCGGCGCGGGCCTGTTGCGGATCGGCCGACTTGAACGCACTGTAATCGCGGTCCAGATGGCGCAGCAGTGCCCCGGTGAGTTCCACGCGCGAGTACACCCGTCCGCCCTCTTCGCGAAGCGACGTCGCTACATCGGCGATCTCCGGCGGGAAATCTTCCTGGTTCACGTTGATGCCAATGCCGATCACCACGTGACGCACGCTCATAGCTTCGGCATTGAGTTCCGTGAGAATTCCGCAGAACTTTCGAGCACCGAGCACCGAGTTGTCACTACCGAGTTCGGGAATATTGCCGGAATGAGCTCGGCGCAGTAGTAAGTCATTGGGCCAGCGCAGGTCCGGCCTCAACCCAGTGATTTCCTCCACGGCGGCGGCCGTCGCCAGCCCGGTCATCAACGCCAGCGGAAGCGCGTCGGCCGGTGAGATTTGCGGCCGCAGCACCACCGAGCAGTAGATCCCCGTCGACGCGACCGAGTGCCAGGAGTGTCCGGTGCGGCCCCTTCCCGCCGTCTGTTCTTCGGCCAGGAACAAGGCGCCTTCGGATTCGCCCGCTGCGGCAGCCTGCATGGCCGCCGTATTCGTCGACGGCGTTTTGAAGAAATGATGAACGCGGGTGGCGAAGATGGTCCCCTTCACCAGCGGCAGAATCGCATCGGGCAGAAGAAGGTCGGGCACGGTTTCCAGTCTATATCCGGTCGCGGGATGTCCGGCGATATGGACGCCGAGACCGCGCAGGTGCTGCACCAGTCGCCACACCTCCGCGCGTGTCGCCCCGATCTCCTGGCCGAGCTTGGTGCCGCTCACCACCAGCATCGGGTTGCTGTTCAGCACGCGAATGATCCGCGCCATGCGCTGGTTGGAATGCGCGGCGTCGTGGGCCCCGTCGGTTCGTGAGACAACGGGCGTCATATCGTGCGCGAGCGAGACCTAAGTACCTGCTGAGCACGCAATTATGCCCCAGCGCACAAAAATGACAAAGAGGAATAGCAGAGGAATGGCAGATGGATGATGGATGATGGCAGATGTGGAGGCCAGAGACGGGCGAAGGCCCCTGGCGCGTGTTTCTTAGAGAAGGTGCTTGTGAGCCTAAAGTCTGCGATCTGCGATTTGCGATCTGTGATCTGCGATCTCATCCATCGGCCATCATCCATCATCCATCAGCCATCCTCCATCGTTTCATTTCGCTGTCAGCTGCGAGACTGTGCCCGACAGGTCGACGACGTATACCTCGCCCGCCTGGTCCTGCCCGAACGAGCTGATATTCCCGCCGGTGCTGAGCAGCGGTGTCCGCGTCCAGCCGCCGGAGCCATTCTCGGTCAGCGTCCATATCTTGCCGCTCCCGTAATCGCCGAAGATGTAGGCATTCTGCAGGGTGGGTATCTTGCTGCCGTGATACACGTAGCCGCCCACGATCGCCTCACCCTCGCTGTGACTGTATTCGGCAATTGGCATGGTCAGGCCAGACGTATCGCAACCTGTCGGTGGGTTGAAACAGTGCGACGCTTCCATGATGTTCCAGCCGTAATTGTTGCCGCGCTGAATGATGTCCACTTCTTCAAACCGGTCGCCACCCACGTCGCCCGCAAACAGACGCCCGGAGGTGCGGTCGAACGACATGCGCCACGGATTCCGCAGGCCGTAAGCGAATATCTCCGGTGATCCACCGCCGGCGGCAAACGGATTGTCAGCCGGTATGGCGTATTGTCTGCCGCCCGATGTGGAGTTGACGTCGATGCGCAGGATCTTGCCGAGCAGCGTGTTCTTGTTCTGCCCGTTGCCCTGCGGGTCGCCCTCGCTGCCGCCGTCTCCGAGCGTTATGTAGAGAAAGCCGTCGGGCCCGAACGCCAGTTGTCCACCCTTGTGATTGTCGAAGGGCTGATCGACCGTGAGCAGGATTCGTTCGCTGGCCGGGTCGGCGACATTCGGGTCCGAAGAGACCTTGTATTGCGCTATTACCGATTGCCGATGCCCGCCGACCGTGCGGTCGTAATGCACATAGAAGACCTGGTTCTGGGCAAAGCTGGGATCAAAAGCCAGGCCGAGCAGGCCCATTTCGCCCTGGAACGTGACCTTCGACGTGATGTCGAGAAATGGCGCGGGAAGCACGGAACCGTTCACGACAATGCGTATCGTGCCGGCCTGCTCAACCGCGAACAGACGTGAAGTGCCGTCGTTCGGTTGCTGAAGATCGACGGGGTTCGCGAGTCCGCTTACGACCGTGGTCAACGCTACGCTGTTCGCGCTTGGTGGCGCCGTGGAACCTCCGCCCGATGGCGCGCCCGCTGGGGTTGCAGGCGGAGCAGGCGGATTCGCAGTCGAAGAGTTCGAACCGCCGCCGCATCCCGCCCAGCAGAACAGGGCAGCGGCAACGAACAGCAGAGCTGTGTGATAGCGCCAGAGCATGTCCGTTACGATGCACCGGAAGCGCCACCCGGGCACTTCACTCGGGCGCCAACATTCACGCCAGAATTCCGCCTCTGACCGCGTGAGTAGCACGCAGGAGTACCGCAACAGAGCAGGACTGCCGGCAACGCTGCAAAAGAATAAGGGCGCGTACGCAACGCGCCCTTTGTGGTGTTGTCTCACTGTTGAGGGGTGCCGCCGCACTCTTCCCCGCTGGGAAGCGTGCGCGATGTTACGGTGTGGCAGCTATCGCGGCATCGGCCTGGAGCAGTCCTGCCCCGACCGGATCACACGGTGTCCCGTTGCAGTCCGTATCCCACGAGATGACTACCCACTGCGCGATATCAAAGACGTTGCGCGAACCGGTGTCCGGTATGGGCAGCGCCGTCGACTTCAAAATAGACTGGATCTGCGCCGCGGTCAGGTTGGGGTCTTTCTGCAGCAGCAGAGCCGACACGCCGCTCACGTGCGGCGTTGCCATCGACGTCCCGCCCACATAGAAATACGTGCTCGGACCGCCGTGCAGGTCGCCCACACCCTTTGCCCACCAGGGCAGGTGCCGGTAGCCCGGCGTGCCTTCGAATGGACCACGCACCCACGATCCCGGCGCCATCACGTCGAGCTGCTGGCCCGGCACGGCGCGGCTGCTGAAGTCGGACACGTATGTGTCATTGATAACGTTGCTCTCCGGGACGTCGCCGCTGCCCGGCACCAGCGGAGGAAATGGATACTGCAGCCACCACATGCGGTAACGCGGTTGCTGCGTATCAGGGAAGAGCCACTCGCCGGTCCAGCCTACCGAACCGGCTGAGATCACCGGTGCGTAGGCGCCGGGATATCCCATGCCCGCTTCGCCCTCGTTGCCTGCGGCCGCCACGATCACCACGCCGTTCGCGATGGCATCATCGATCGCTGCTTTCTCGACATCGGCGAGCCCTGATCCGCCCAGGCTCATGTTGATGACCATCGGCTTGTAGCCCTTCTTGGCCAGGCTGGTCACGTAGCGAATGCCCGCTGCTACCATCTGGTCCGTGCCGAAGTTCACGCGCTGCGACTTGGTCGCGACCGGGCACTGCGGCAAAGCCGGAATCGTGTAGTCCGCAAGAACCTTCACCGGAATGACGGTCACGTCCGGCGCGATTCCCCGAACGTAGATCGGCGGCAGGGGATAACCTGCGGCTGCGTCAAAATTGCTGCGATAGTTGAAGCCCAGGATCGTGCTCGTAACGTGCGTGCCGTGCGTTGAAGTGGTGGACCCTACCCAAGTCGTCTGACGCACATCTCCCAGTTCCACGTCGAATTCGCAGCCGTTGGGGCTGTGCGCCTTGAAAGTGACCGACTGGTCGAAACCTGTGCCCAGATTGGTCGCAATGCGTGAAGTCGGGAAGAAATCCTTCCAGTTCGGTACCAGTCCAGTGTCCAGCACGGCAACGTAAACACCCTTGCCGGTCTGCGTCACCTTCTCGATGTTGATCATGTCCGCGTCCCATGTCGAGAAGGTGCCGGAAGTGGCTTTCTGGGCGAAGCTGACAGCGCTTACAAGCAGGATTGCGCCAAAGGCAATCCAACGGTTTCTTACGCTCATCGTTCAGTCCCCTTTTCGAAAGTTGGCCGGGAGACTGACCCGAAAATCAGGGACAGAGATATGTTGCGGTAAGTGTCTTTACGCATGGTCCTGAGACGTAGGGCCATCCCCCAGCGCGTGCCGACAAGGTTAACACGCCAGCTCATCTGTTGACTTGACAGTCATCTTTAATTTCGATTTTGCGCGGCTTCCAGAGGGCCAAAGGACCGAATCGGGAACGGGCGCCGCAGGCCAACTTCAGCGCTGCGCATCGCATCATCATCGATTCGCAACGAGGAGGTTCAATGCGCTCCCTCGCTTCTCTTCTACTCACTTTCGCACTAGTCGCATCCTCATCGGCCCAGCAAGCCCATCAGCACGAACTCACGGCGGAACAAATCGGTTCCGTGAACTTTGCCACCTCGTGCGCGAAATCCGTTACCGCCGACTTCAACCGCGCCGTCGCGCTTCTACACTCGTTCCAGTACGAGCAGGCCGACGAGGCCTTCAGCAAAATCGCCGCGAAGGACCCGACCTGCGCCATGGCCCAATGGGGCGTGGCCATGGCCAATTATCACGGCCTATGGGACAGCGGCGACATGGACCGTGGCCGCGCTGCCTCCCTCAAGGCCACTCAGCTTGCTTTCTCCAACACTCACACTACCCCGGGGGAAAAGGGTTACATCGACGCCATTGCCGAAATCTATCGCGAGGACGGCAAAGATGCGCACGCGCACGCCCAGGCCTTCGAAGCCAGGATGGCCGCGCTGCGATCGCAATTTCCCGACGACACCGAAGCCGCCGTGTTCCACGCACTGTCGCTGGCCGTCACCGCGCCCAAGACGGACCGCACCTTCGCCAACCAGCGCAAGTGCGGCGAGATCCTTGAGCCGATCTTCCAGAAACAACCGCACCACCCGGGCGTTGCGCACTATCTCATTCATTGCTACGACAACCCGGTGCTGGCCGAGAAAGCCCTTCCCGCCGCCCGCGCCTACGCCAAGATCGCGCCGGCTTCAGCACACGCCAACCACATGCCGTCGCACATCTTCACCCGTCTCGGCCTGTGGGACGAATCCATTGCGTCCAACTTGAACGCGGCACGCGTTGCCGCCCAGGCGGAAGCCACGTCGCAGAACGGCGAAGCTCGCGGCGAGCGCCTGCATGCCATGGACTACCTCGAATACGCCTACCTGCAAAGCGGCAGGGTGAAAGAAGCAAAGGCGGTGCTCGACCAAATGCGTTCATTGCCGCCCATCAAGGGACTCCCGCTCGCAGGCGACTACTCCAGCTGCGCTGTGCCGGCGCGCTACACCATCGAACTCCGCAAGTGGAAAGAAGCCTCCGAACTGCCGCCCCACACCACCGCCGTCCCATGGGCGCAGGCCATCGTCTGGGCGGCCATCGGAGAAGGCGCCGCGCGTTCCGGCAACCTCAGCCGCGCACAAGAAGCCGAGCAGAATCTGGCCCGTCTGCGGGATGCCAGCGCCGCGAAAAGTGAATACTGGTCAAAGCAGGTCGAGGTACAACGGCGTGAGGTCGCCGCCTGGATCGCACAACAGTCGGGCAAGTCCGACGAAGCCGTCAGCGCTATGCGCCACGCCGCCCAACTTGAAGAGAGCATGGACAAACACCCGGTGACGCCCGCTCAGGTGACGCCCGCGCGCGAGATGCTCGCCGAACTCCTGGTGCTGAACAAGCAGCCGAAGCAGGCCGTCGCCGAATACGAGGCCGTGCTCAAGGTGGCGCCCAACCGCTTCAACGCCCTTTACGGCGCCGCCACGGCAGCCGACGCCGCGGGCGACTCCGCCACCGCCGCCAACTACTTCCGCAAACTCACGGAGATCGCCGTGGGCGACGAACGCCCCGAACTGGCCGAAGCCCGCAAGAAACTAACGCTGGCCATGAAGTAGCAGGCACATTTGCCACTAGCTATATTCTCCCGACGCTACCCGCGAACCTGCGCAGGTCACGTACAAACGCTACTACTGCTTCAAGAAGCTTGTTGACGTAAAGGTCATAATCCAACTCGACGTGAAACTGCGCGGTAGCGAAGTCTTGAATATCCGCAACGTATTCTCTTGCCGCGACGTTCATGTGAACGCGACGAAGTATCCGGTCAGCCGTTTCCAGGGTAAGAACAAACTCTTCGCCCACATTCTTCAACACTGCGCACGACGCCTCGCCCCGCTGTACTTGCCGCAGTTCTTCCAGAAATGACGCGAAAGATTCACTACCCTCAATGTCGAACAGCAGTCCGCCGGAAACGTACTCGAAATGACCGCCGGGGTGCAGCACGCGACAGGTCACATCGCACCGACATTCAATTCCCGCGGTGTGACCTTCGACTTCGGAGCATGAAATCGAGAGTTGCAGTTCAGGCGAGTAATCTACCCGGAGGTTGGGGTTGTCACTGATCTCGTTCTCGCTTCGAATTCCTTTCACGTCAGGCACTCTACGCCGATTGTTAACAGAGTTCCACGTTTGTTGCCGTGAACAGGGGTTCTCGCGGCTATTGCGGGCTGCAAGCACGACCACCGACGGGCCAGATTGACTGGCCCATCGGGAGCTGTGTGGCTACTTATCTGACAGAATACGAACTCGCGGGATCTGTATTGCTCACGGATTCTGCTGTGCCAAAACGATCTGTGGCAAAGGACTCCCGCTGCTGGTCTTGGTAAGCGTGTCGTCGGTGTATATAACACCTGCCAGTCCGGTCTGCGGATTGATTGCCACCTCGAATAGATCAAGCAAGTTCCGCGTACCGGGCGCGCATCCCGTGCCTTCGGTGCAGATCACCCCGACATGATTTGGCGTATTGCTTACTCGACTCTGCCTGAAGGTCGTGCCGCCGTTCACGGTTTGCGCCAAATACACGTTCCAGACAGCCGTTGTATCGTCCTTGCTCGCCGCGGAGGTGCCGTAATACACAACGTCAACAGTGCCGTTGTACGCCGCCACCCAGGGGAAGATCGCAGTCAGCGCAGGGGCCGCATTCACTGTCACTGCAGGCGACCACGTCACGCCCTGATCGGTAGATCGCGAGAAGAACACGTGGTGCGCATCCGACCAAGTCGCGTAGAGATCACCGTTTGTAGGATCAACCGCGAGCGCCGGAAACACATTGCTGAAATTCGTAAACAGTGGCGCATGGAAAACCACGGTTGCCGTCCAGGTAACGCCTTTATCGGTACTGCGTGAAACCAAAATATTGTTGTACGCCCCACTTGTACCTTTCTGGACGCTCGGCTCTCCTGCCGAGTAGATGGCATAGACGTTGCCGGTGTGCGGGTCTGCAACGATCGGCCCTTGCGTGTTGTTGAAAGTCGCGAACCCTGTCAGGCGGCCCTGTCCTACGATTGGATCCCCGACTTTCTGCCACGTGAAGCCATCGTCATCTGACCGTTGCACATGGATCAACGAACTGCTTCCCGAGTCGTGGTAGCTGATGTACACCGTCGAGTGTTCTGACGTGATCCACTGGCGGTCGGCCCCGGCTTTGTCCAACACCTGCGATTTGCAACTCGAAATGTTGAACGAACTCGATGTTGCATCCGGACAGGTAACGGCGGCGACGCCCAGGGTAGCTGCCGTGAATGGTTTGTTGACGAGAAAGACCAAGCTGGTTTCGTGGAGGGTGCCGGTCGAGCCAATATCGACATCAGCGTCACCGCCACCGAGAACGCTTCGTCCGGGCTGTTGCAGCGCGGCATCAATCACTCCACGATAAGTCGGTGTTGAGCCGGTGGGTCCCGTCCATAGGTTCGTTCCGAATGCGAGCCAGCGCAACCCCGTAATGGCCATCGTGCTGCTTGGACCAATCGATATTGCAGGCTCGCTGTCCCCTTCCGGTCTCAAAAGCGGAGTATTCGTGAATGTCAGAGTGCCAGCGATGGTCACAGCTCCGGCCGTCAGGGCCAAGAGCGCGAACAGCAGCAACGCCTGGCAACGACTGAGTTTTCGTCTGATAGGCATAGACACACCCGCGGAAATGTGATCTTGGTCGTGCTCTGCCGCTGATGCGTGCATGCTGTGCCCAGTTGCCAGAATGTTGAACGGGAACTGATTGTTGTAAACGGGAACACGCGAGTCGATGCTTGTAGACGTCGCGCCCTCTTGTTCCGGTATTCGGGTTGGTGAGCGAGATGGCAGGTGGCTCGGGTTACGAGACAAAGAACATGTGATGGGGCAGGTGCCCGGTTACGAGACAAGTAGCATCCTGATGGTGCCCGTTCAAGGCTTGTTCTGCCTTCAGCGGGGCAGTTCAAGCACTGTGCCGCACCGCTGTGCAATCTGCAATCCGCAATCTAAAATCTGCAATCAGCCGTGCCTACCATCTACACCGTCGGTCACTCTACGCGCACACTGGACGAATTCGTCGCCATCCTGCAGGCGCACGGGATCAAGACTCTGGTGGACATTCGCTCCTATCCGGCTTCGCGGCGCATGCCGTGGTTTCAAGGGCCGCAGCATCCGCCGTTTATGACCGACGGGGAAGCCGAGCGAACCGATGCACTGGAGACGACGCTGCCGAGGGCAGGAATCGAGTACGTCTGGATGCGCGCGCTCGGAGGACGACGCAAGAAGCTGCGCGACGATTCGCCCAACCAGGCCTTCCGCAGTCCGGCGTTTCGCAATTACGCTGACTACATGCTCACGCCGGAATTCCAGCAGGGAATCATGGAACTGGTCGCGTTGGCGGAACGCGCGCCGACCTGCATCATGTGTGCCGAAGCACAGGTTTACTACCACTGTCATCGCATGCTGGTATCGGACTACCTGACGGCGCACGGTCACACGGTATTGCACATCAGTGGTCCGGGCGAGGCCAAGCCGCACAAAATGACCAACGAAGCGCGCGTCGAAAACGGCATGCTGACCTATCCGGGAGAGATGAAGCTCTTTTGAATTGGTAGAGCGATTTCGGCGGGAACCCTTTCGGGGAAGGGTGCCGTTTCCTCATGCGTTGCCTGGCATGCTTCGCTGCATATCCCGCTGCTCTGGAAATGCGGATACACGATGGGCGGCACTCCCCGATGAAACCGGCATGACACTGGTGGAAATACCAGTTCCGGCGTACTGCGCCACATCCTCAAAATTACGAAATGAACAAGTCCACTGATCCAGCTCGAAACCACATCGTAAGAGTGTTGCCGATCGTTGCGTTTGCGCTTTTCGGTGTACTTCTGTTTGGGCAGGAACACCATTCTGCGCATTGGGGCTACGACGGGGCCGTCGCACCTCAACACTGGGGTGACCTGAGTCCGGAGTTTTCGCGCTGTAAGACCGGGCGCGAACAGTCGCCTATCAACATCACCAACGCTGCATCTGCGACCTTGCCGCCCATTGAGTTCCACTACTCACCTGTGCCGCTCAAGATCATCGATAACGGCCACACCGTGCAGGTAAATTACGCGCCCGGCAGCTATATCGTGGTCGCCAACAAGAGGTATGACCTTGTGCAGTTCCACTTTCACCATCCGAGTGAAGAAGAAATAAATGGCAAGCGAAGCGATGTTGAAATCCACCTTGTACACAAGGACTCGCAGGGTAATCTCGCCGTGGTTGCTGTCTTGCTCGCCGAGGGACCAGGTAACGCAGCGACTCAAGGAGTTTTTGATCATCTGCCAGCAGTCAAGGAACGCGAAGTGCCAGCAGGCACAACGGTCAATGCTGCGGATCTTCTGCCGAGCGATCGTTCCTACTACACATTCAGTGGATCGCTAACCACCCCGCCCTGCACCGAGGGCGTGCGGTGGTTCGTGCTGCAAACGCCTTCTACGCTATCGAAGTCGGCACTGGAAAAACTCGCAACGCTCTACCCGAACAACGCCCGTCCGGTACAGCCACTGAATGGGCGGATCGTGAAGAAATAGGTCTCTAATCACTGGAGAGGGCAGAGGAACCGGTTACGAAGGACCTAATCGTGTGGTGATCGCAGGTAGCAACTCTAGAACGCAAGCATCGCCGCGGCGATCCTGCGTGCCCTGTCTGCACATGGTAAGTAACCTACACCCGTCACACGGGCCATGTACCATCCCACCCTGCCTATGTACTAAAGAGGTACGCCTCTGTCAGCCGCTTAGGCGACTCTCAACCTGTGCTGCACATCTCATGATTCAGGCACTCCGGTATTAGCCGCTGCAACGCGACAGCCGCAGGCCTCCTTCCGCACATTCGCGTGCTCTTCAGCAGCGTACGTTGTCACTTGGGGATCAAGGGGGGTGCAGCCATCATGACAACGCTCGTCCGTCGCCGTCATTCGCGGGCGACGCTCCGTATCGTCGCCTACATGGAGATTGAGCCCGGCATCGGCGCCATCATTCTCAATGTTTCGCAGGCAGGACTCTGCTTCCAGTCGGTAGCACCCGTAGGCTCCGAGAACCCGTTGCGGTTCTCCTTCAAGGAACGCGACCGGCAGATGCCCGGCAGCGGAGAACTGGTCTGGACCGACCCGCGAAGAAAATGCGGCGGCCTTCGTTTTACCGACCTGAGCGCGCAAGCTCGCGCCCAGGTCGATCTCTGGCTTGCCGAGGTGCGTTCCGAGGACACCGATCCCGCCGACCTCCCCGGGGAAGTGACTCACGCCCCGCTCAACGCCGCGAAGCTCCGCTTACGCCTGCGCGCGCTCGCCCCGTTCCCCTCGCGCATGAGACTGGCGATCACAGGGGGCGGTTTTTCCACCGGGCTGCTCGCAGGTCTGCTCATCTCGATCGTGACAACATCAGTTCTGCTGCTCGGCTACGCCTACCGTAGCCAATTCGGAGACGCCCTCGTGCGCGTCGGCGAGCGGCTGAGGGCACACTCGAAGGTGGAAAGCGCCGCGGCCAAACCAGCCAGCGCCATCCCTGCTCAGATCCAAAGCGCAGCCACAGCGCCAGAT
Organism: Acidobacteriota bacterium; assembly: GCA_023441255.1. Lineage (GTDB taxonomy): Bacteria > Acidobacteriota > Terriglobia > Terriglobales > Acidobacteriaceae > JAEZPW01. The sequence goes on along the minus strand of JAEZPW010000243.1, from coordinate 12,980 downwards.
TCGGCCCCGGCAGATCCCTTGGCCGCCACTCACAGTCCAAGCGAGGCTCAGCCCGCTGGTCCTCCCCCAGAGGAGGAGGCGACAGACGTCGTCGTCAAACACTCGCCGCCTTCAGAACCCTCCGCAGCGGCCAACAACGCTGCAAGCGGCACCGTTGCCGACTCGGCAGAAACACGCCAGCCTGAACCCAAACCCGACCTTGTACCGACTCGCAGGCCTGCGCCATTCGATGTGCCTGACCAGCGGCGTCTTGCTCTCACGTTCCCGCCGGTCTTGAAGACGCCAGCCACGGCGCTGCCCGCGTTCTCGTTTGCTCCGACCGGGGGCGTCGCCCGGCCAGCGACTGCCGTAGGCGTCAGCCCTGCCGCCCAGGACTCCTCGTCCCTGCAGATGTACTTCGACCTGGGCAAGTTCAACGAAGAAATGCGGGCGCGTGCCCTGAAAGAAGAAGTTGCGCAGTTGGGCCTGCGTGCAACCGTACTGAAGCGCGGCTTTCTCTGGAAGACCTCTTACCAGGTGCTGGTCGGCCCCTATAACGACGAAAGAGAAGAGACCAGCATTCGGTCCGAACTGGTATCCCGCGGCTACGAGCCTCGACCGTTCGAGAGAGGCTCCCGTCGTTTCCAGTTCCGCTCGCGCCTCAATCTAAACGGCACATCGCTGCCTGTGGAGGAGTCGTTCACGATCACCTGGGAGTCCTACGTCGAGAATGCCACGGTCCGCTTCACCAAGGACGAGGGCGTACTCGCAACCGTGCGCGGCAGATGGGTGCAGAATCCCTACAAGTACTCCAGGAATGAATACGTCTACGCAAATGCCGGGTCGAGAAAGTCCCTGCTGGAGATCCATTTCGCGGGCCTGAACCGCGCCCTCGTCTTCGGCGAATAGGCACTTTTCGCCGCGTCTCTTCAGGCTGCGGCTTTTTCGGACGTTGTCATTCCGAGGAGCGCAGCGACGAGGAACCGCCACCGCAGCAACGCTGTCGATGGCGTAGGGGTTCCTCGCTTCGCTCGGAATACAAAAGCGTCGGAATGGGTGGATAGCGAAAAGTTGTGCCCCACCCTCAGCGCCGATTGTGCGCTGTTCAGTGACGGATCTATCGGACTGAATCGCCGCGTCACCGCTTGTCGCACCAGTTCCATCGACCTCAGTAACTCTGGATACGATCCAGTTCTAGCGGTACACTGGGCCGCTCATATTTTCCATCTCGGGAGATCGAGCAGGGTCGCGCTGTTGCGTCGACGACTTCTGGCACACAACTCGCGTCCTGCTGGCTCACGGTGAACGAGGTCATATGGTGACAACTGGCTGCACAGAAGTTGCTGGCGCATCTGCTGTCTCATTGCTATGTCAAACGGGGCCATTCGCCGCGAACTGCAGGGCCCAGGCTGCGACCGCCCGCTTTATCTGCGCAGTCATCTTCGCTCTCATTCTGGGCGGCGCTGTGAACATGGCGTACGCCGGCAATCAGCCATGGGACCAGGCAGGTCTCTCGGCAGATCCGAAGGCCATGCTGCAAGCCGCCCAGGCCGTTCAGGACCAGAAGGGTGACGTCACCGTGCTCCTCGATGAGCGAAGGTTCTCTATCGACGAACAGGGCCGGGTGACCCGGTCGATGAAGCTCGTGTTCCGAGTCAACACGCCCGACGGCGTTGAAGAATGGAGCAGCACGGGCACGGTCTGGCAGCCCTGGTATCAGGAGCATCCGAAGGTCACAGCGCGCGTCATCCGGACCGACGGCAGCGTCCACATGCTCGACCCGAAGAACATGACGGACTCGCCCGTCGATGAAGATTCTCCTCAGATATACAGCGACGACCGGCGCTACCACGGTCCGCTCCCTGGCGTTGAGGTCGGAGCAGTCGTCGAAGAGGAGATATTGCTTCGCGACCTCGCCCCGTACTTCGAAGGGGGCATCTCGCGCCGCGAATATTTCGGCCGCTCCGTGCCTGTTCAGCAGGCGCGATTCTTTATTGAAGCGCCGCTCTCACTTCCGCTGCACTATGCCGTTCATTCACTGCCCAAGGCCGTTACGAAGAAGGAAGAGGCGGACGGCAAGATGCGCGTCACCGTAGACATCGGCCCGTTCGAGGCCATGCGCAACGAGCACACCAACCTGCCCACCGACGTTGCCACGTGGCCGCACGTGGACTTCTCAACAGGCAAGTCGTGGAAGGACCTGAGTGACGCGTATCGCACAGCAGTCGAGGCCCAGATTCGCGTCGAAGATGTCAAGCCGGCGCTTCCGGCAATGGGCAGCAAGGCTGAACGCGACGAGATCATCCGCGCCATCGTCGCGAAGCTGCATAAGGAAATCCGTTATACCGGGGTGGAATTCGGCCGCTCGAAGCTTGTCCCGCAGACCACCGCCGAGATCCTCAAGCGCAAGTTCGGCGACTGCAAGGACAAAGCCACGCTGCTCGTCTCGATGTTGCGCGCCAAGGGGATACCCGCGCACCTGGCGTTACTTGTGTCGTCTGACAACCTGGAAGACATCGAACCGGAGATGCCGGGCATGGGCTTGTTCGACCACGTCATCGTGGTCGTCCCCGGCACGCCCGACCTCTGGATCGATGCAACCGCCGCGTACACGCCAGTTGGAGCCTTGCCGGCCATGGACCAGGGGCGCGCAGCCTTGGTCATTCGCGAAGGCACCAACGCATTGGTGCGCATTCCCGAGATGAAGTCCAGCGACAACGTGAGCATCGAGACCCGCGAGTTCTTCCTTGCTGAGACGGGCCCGGCCCGCGTGGTCGAGATCTCAGAACCGGCCGGCGAACTGGCCGCCTCATTGCGTCGCCAGTACAGCGGCAAGCTCAGCGAGGAGAGCCGTAAAGAGCTGGAAGACTACATGCAATCCGTGTACCTCGCCGAAAAGCTGACTAGCGTGGAGGCGGGCGACGGTCTCGATCTGAGCCGTCCCTATCGCATGAAGCTCGAAGCCGCCAAGGCCAAGCGCGGCAGCACGGACCAGCAGTCCAGCGTGGTGGCGGTTCCCGTGGCTCACATATTCTCCCGCCTGCCCATAGCACTCCGCAGCGAGCAAGAGGAAGACAGCAACGAAAAGAAGGCAGAGGCCGGCCGCGAGCAGGCCAAACCAAGGACGGAAGACTTCGTTCTGGACGAGGCGTTCACGCAGGAATGGAGATACCACATCGTTCCGCCGCCCGGGTTCCAGCTGCACGGCCTTCCGGAAGACCAGACCGTTTCGATCGGCCCCGCTAAACTGACGCGATCCTTCAAGTCAGAGCCGGACAAAACTGTCACCGCAGTGTTCCGCTTCGATAGCGTCAAGCGGCGCTTCACCGCCGAAGAGGCGAAGCAGATACGCACCGCTGTCCTGAAAACTCAGAACTCGCCCGTACTTGTGATCTCGTTTGATCAATCGGGCTATGCCCTCATCGCGGCAGGAAAGATACGGGAAGGCCTCGCGGCTTACCGCTCACTAGTGGCCCTGCACCCGCGTGAAGGCCTGCATCGGGCGCAACTTGCCGACGGCCTGCTCAAGGCCGGCTTGGGCGAGAACGCGCGTGCCGAGGCGCGAGAAGCAACCAAACTGGATCCGACTTCGGCGCCCGCCTTCAAAACGCTCGGCTGGATCCTGCAGCACGACCTCATCGGCCGTCGCTTCGGGCGCGGTTTCGAACGGAAGGATGCGATCGCGGCTTACCGCAAGGCGAAGGAACTTGATCCCAAGGATTCGCTGATACGCGCCGAACTTGCCATTCTCCTCGAGTACGACGACGAAGGCGAACGTTACACCAGCGAGGCCCCGCTGACCGAGGCCGTTCAGGAATATCAGGAGCTGCGCGCCAAGGACAAAGACGACAACGACTACGACGACAATCTCGCGTTTGCACTCGTCTATGCTGAGAAGTTCAAGGAAGCCAAGGCCCTCATTTCCGAGATAGGTCATGGGACGACCGCGCGTCGTGCGCTTCTGCTCGCCGCCACGGCGGCCGACGATGGCGCCGAAGCGGCCATCAAGCGCTCGGCCGATATCAGTTCCAATGAGGACGACCGCGCCCAGGCGGCATACGTGGCCGGGCAGGTCCTGATGAACATGCGCCGCTATCCGCTCGCCGTGGAAATGATGCAGGCCGGCCTGAGTGGACAGGCTAATGCACCTCAGTTGCTCGGCCTGGTCGAGGCACTCCGGCGAACCAGGCGCGTCGAAGAGCTGGCGGCCCCTGCCGACCCGGCCCAGGCAGTCGTTCACACGTTCATGATCAGGCTCTTCACGGCCGGCCACGCGAGGGAGTTGCTAAACATGGCCAGCCGTAACGCGCTCAACGACGGCAAGACCGAAGAAGATCACCTCAAGGAAATCGATAAGCAACAGCGCTCGATTCGCACTCCGATGAAAGGTCTCGACATCCCCATCCGGGTGCTTGCGGATGTTGCAATGTCGAACATGCAGCTGTCGTCCGAGAAAGGACCGGGCGGAATCCATCGTGTCATCCTTCAGGCCATCGGCGCCAAGACGCAACGGTTCGTCGTGGTCGAGGAAAACGGCGCATTCAAACTGCTCGGCGCCGGAGCGGACTCTGAGATCGGACGCGAAGTGCTCGATCGTGCCGCCAAAGGAGATCTGCCTGCCGCCCGGATGCTGCTCGATTGGGCACGTGAAGAAACCAGCATCGGCGGTGGCGACGACGAATTCGCCGGACGTGTGTTCCCACGCTTCTGGGCCAAAGCCCAGGCCGGCGAGAAAGACATGATCGAGTATGCGGCCGCGTCAATGCTCGTCGACGCCGAGGAAAAGGCCCCGAACGCCATCGAGATCCTGAAGCGGGGATACGCGGCTGCCGTCACTCCGGCCGAAAAGACGCGTTTCGACCTGGCGCTTGCCCACGAATACACGAAAGAGCAGAAGTGGAACGAACTGAAGGAAACGGCAGCAAGGCTGGTCGTTGCATCGCCCCAGTCGGCAAGCGCATTTAGCGCCTTGACCGCCGCCTATGGCGGACTTCACGATTGGGCCTCCTGGGACAAAGCCGTTCAGGAACGCCTGGCCAGGATTCCCAACGATGCGGTCGCCGAGCGGTCCGCAGAGCGCGCGGCAGTGATGCAGAATCAGTTTGAGAAGGCGCGCTCCATCCTGAAGACCATGATCGATGCGGGACGTGCCACCTCTGGCGACATGAACGAGTATGCGTGGAATGCGCTGTTCGTGCCGGCCGTCACGCCGGAAGACGTGCAGATGGCGCAGCGTGCGTTGTCCATGGAGAAGAACTCCGAATTCAACATCATGCACACTCTTGCTTGCCTGCTTGCGCGCGCCGACAAGCCCAAGGAGGCCCGCGAACTGCTCATGCAGGGGATGAAGGTCGCCGGTTACGATGAACCCGATACCGCCGTATGGCTCGCACTCGGCCTGATTGCCGAGCAATACGGTGAGTACGAGGCGGCGCGCGCGGCCTACGCCCGTGGCGAAAAGCCGAAGGGGGAAGCTTCTCCCATTTCGTCCTACGCACTTATGCAACTGAGAGTGAAAGCCATCGGCGACCAGCAGCCGACGCCAGCAGCCACTGCAACCGGCAAGTAATTCAGTTGATCTCATCGGGTGCCCCATCCTAAGCGCCGCCGTTCCGCTTAGGGTGGGTCTTTTGTTTCGCCTTGAGGCAAACGTTTACTCCCCTGCCCTCTCGGTTTATGCTGCAAACGCTACATCACAAGCTGCCGCAAGGAGCATCCGGCCTTATGCGTCCACTCATTGTCGCTCTCGTTGTGCTCGCTCTCATCCTGACCACGCCTGCCCTCGCCGCGGAGAAGGTTCAGCTCTCCGTTGACGCCTCCAAAACCGGCGCGAAGGTTGACCGCAACATCTTCGGCCAGTTCGCTGAACACCTTGGCCACGGTATTTACGAAGGCGTCTGGGTCGGTCCGGATTCGAGCATCCCGAACACGCGCGGCGTCCGCAACGATGTTGTCGCTGCACTCAAGGCGCTGCGCGTCCCCAACGTTCGCTGGCCCGGCGGTTGCTTTGCCGACGGATACCACTGGCGCAAGGGCATCGGTCCGGTTGATAAGCGGGCCGTCACGCTCAATCCCGACTGGGGTGGCGTTACCGAGCCGAACACGTTCGGCACCCATGAGTTCATGGACTTCCTCGGCCAGATCGGCGCCGACGCCTACATCTCGGTGAATCTCGGCACCGGCACTCCGCAGGAAGCTGCCGAATGGCTGGAGTACCTGACCACCGACCAGCCCACTACGCTCGCCAAAGAGCGCGCTGCGAATGGTCATCCCGCTCCGTACAAAGTCGCGTACCTCGGCATCGGCAACGAAAGCTGGGATTGCGGCGGCAACATGAGCCCCGATTACTACGTGACTCAGCTGAAGCTCTATAGCCGCTTCCTCAGGAACTTCAACCCGGCGCAGCAGGGTAACAACCAGATGCTCAAGATCGCCGTCGGTCCCGGCGGCGACGGCCCGCGCTGGACCGAATGGACCGAAACCGTCATGAAGGCCTACAAGGATCGGCAGTGGAGCTGGGACATGAACGGCCTTTCCATGCACTCCTACACGGTCGTGCAGTGGCCGCCTGCGTTCAAGTCCGTCGGTTTTGGAGAAACCGAGTACGGCCAGATCCTGAAGTCCACCCTGCAAATGGACGACCTGATCAACAAGCACTCGGCCATCATGGACAAGTACGACCCGGAAAAGAAGGTCGCCCTCGTGGTCGACGAATGGGGCGCCTGGTACGCGCCCTTGCCCGGCAGCAACCCCGGCTTTCTCGTGCAGCAGAACAGCATGCGTGACGCCATTCTGGCGGCGCTCAACTTCAATATCTTTGCCCGCCACGCCGATCGCGTGCGCATGGCCAACATCGCGCAAATGAACAATGTGCTGCAGGCCATGATTCTCACCGACAAAGAGAAGATGGTCCTGACGCCGACCTATCACGTCTTCAAAATGTACGTGCCCTTCCAGGACGCAACCTTCGTGCCGGTCACGTTCGACGCCGGCACCTACACGCACGGAGACGTCACATTGCCGCGCCTCGACGCGATCGCCGCGCGCGACAAGAATGGCAAGCTGTGGCTGGCCATCACCAATGTCGATCCGAATCAACCGGTGGAGATCGACGCAAACATTTCCGGGATGGCAGCCAAGTCGGCCAGCGGCGAAACACTCACGGCGCCTAAAGTGGACAGCGTCAACACCTTCGAAGCACCCAGCACGGTCGCGCCGAAACCGATCAACGCCACGGCCGCAAATGGCAAACTGCCCCTGAAGTTGGAACCGAAGTCCGTAACCGTGATTTCAGTGGAGTAATTAGGTTTGCAGCTGGAAGTCGAGTCGTGCACCATCCTGAGTTCGGGGTGCACGATCCTAAGCAGTCGGGTGCCCCATCCTAAGCGCCGCGTTTCTGGCGCTTAGGGTGGGGTAGTTCTTCTGCACCGCGTTAACCGTGTTCAAGAAAATCCCGGTCGCTGAAACCTACTTCGCAGCCGAGGTGCCGGTCAGGTTCTTTACTGGCTTCACCTGCAGCACCCGCGCGGCGCTGCGAGCGCGCTGTTCGAAACTGCCTTTGCTTACGGGCGTTCGCGGGTGCGACACGCGGTAGTCGCGCTCGATCAAGGTCCACATCTCCGGATCTTCGCTCCCGAGCACCCACGCGGATATGCCCCACCCGATCTTCTTGTCAGTCGTCAACTTGAATTTCGGCTGAAGGCTGGCGGCATCTTCATACCATACGACGTTGCGCAGGCCGTCCTGCTGGAACTCGAACCAGTGTGCCTGTTCGGCTTCGTCCCACGTCGGCCGATTCACTTTCAGCATGTCGGGCAACGAACTCGGCCAGGCCGCGGTACTGGTCTTCCACTTCTTACTTGCCTCGCCTTCATTGTCCTGGGCGAACTCTGCCTTCTGCACTGTCCCTGATTGCAATTCGGTCCAGCGAATGCCGTAGGTCGGCACTCCAAGCGAGACCTTGCGGGCTGGCATGCTGGAAAGCGTGAAGTCCACTATCTTCTCCACCCAGGGAACACCTGCGAGCGGGCCGGGGCCAGAGAAGCCGGCGTGTTGCGGGTAAGCCATGATGCTCAGGAAATCGGCATCCTTCGCCAGCGCACGATAGTCGTACACTCCACTCCAGTTTTCGTAGCCGCCCGGCGATTCCGAATTGCGGTCATCGGAATACTTGCCCACCACGGCCGCGCTCAACAGCATGCCATGACGGTGGAATTCGCGGGCCGCCTCGTGGAAGAACACCGTGAACCGATCGCGATAGGTGTACTTGATGTTCTCGTAGTCGAACTGGAATCCGATGTAGCCATCGCGTAACGCATAGTAGAGCAGATAACGAATCACCCGGGCGCGGGACTCGGGCGCATCCAGCACGGTGTGCATCAGGTCCTGATCGAAGCCCCGGTTCGTCACAAGCGGCATTAACGCCACTTTCTTCTCGCCGGCGATCTGAAGAACCTCGGGCGGAACTTCGCCACGTACAAATCCCTGCGCGTCCATGGTGAAACACTGCGGCGCAATGATGGAGATCGCGCCGGCGTGCTGGCGGAAACTTTGGATCGCGGCCGGCCGGTTGACCATGTACATCAGTACAGTCAGCTGCGGCTTGCCCGCTTTTTTCGCACTTCCGGCTGGCGCTGCAACCGCAATCTGCGCCAGCGCTACGATAAATGTAGTGAATACGACTGCTCGGATCAGAGTTCGCATCGCGAGCAGATTGTAACGCAGAAACTAAGCGTGACCCATACACAACGTGGCTCACGCATCCGGAAAGCCCCACGTCAGTCTCCCGACGCGGGCTGTCCGGATCGCCGGTCTCACTTCGCCGTGGCCCCCACCAGCTCTTTCATGCATTCTGCGAAATCCTCTGGCCCGAATATCTGGCGGATCTCGGTCTCGCCCTCCCATCCCGGCCAGTGTTTCCTGTGCAGTTCCATGAAGCGCACCGCTCCCTCGATGGCCTCCTCCTTCGACTTCAGTTCAAACACCGCGTAGCCGCCAACAACCTCCTTCGTCTCGGCAAACGGCCCGTCGGTCACGGCCAGTTGCCCGCCTGAAAGTTGCACCCGCGTGCTCTGCGCGATGGGCGCCAGACCTCCGCTCTCGATGAACGTACCCGCTTTCACCGCTTCTTCCCGAAGCTTCTCGATCTCTTCCATCAGTTCTCTCGGTGGAGGCCCCGACTTCCCAGCATGTTTCACAAGCATCATGAACCGCATACTCAGTATCTCCTTCGTGTATTGCACCGGATTGATCTGAACTGCCGACCACCCGGCCTTCATCTCCATATCGAACGACGCCCCGCGCAATCGACACGCGACAAAAAATATTTCGGTGGACCGCCAGCAGGTTCAGGAACTCGGTACCGGCCGGACGGGGTGACCTGTTGTCATTTCCGAGCGCAGCGAGGAACCACTACGGCCAGCAACGATGCAGACGGTAGGGATTCCTCGCCTGCGGCTCGGAATGACAACGCCCGGACATTTCGTGGAACCCGTGGAACTCAGGCCGCCTTCGTTGCGTACCATTCACAGGTCATCATTCGGCCCTGGGTCCAAGTTTGTCCGCAAGGATATAAGCCGATGTCAACGAAGGCTGTGTGGTGGACCCTGCTGATTGCAGTGGCAATTGGCGCTATTCTGCTTTTCAACTATTGGGCTTCGTATCAGCCGCTGAGCACGCTGGCTTACAGCGGAATCGTACTGTCGCTGGGTGGGCTGGCAAACCTGGCGATCCCCTTCCATTTTCTTGGAATCCGCAAACGAGCCGTGGGTGCGCTTATCTTCGCTGGTGGCATGGTGCTGGCATTTGCGGCACTACTCTGGCCGTCCCCGACCGTCCGTGTCGCACAACGCAGAACCCTGCTCGACGCCGTTATGCCGGAGTACCAGTTCGGGGAAAGGCACTCGGCCCGCGTTCACGCCCGGCCCGAGCAGGTGATGCAGGCGGTTCGACAGTCAACCTTCGGCGACATGAGATCGTTGCCGACGCTCCTGAGAATTCGCGCGGCGGCCTTTCGCATTCATGACACCGGCTACTCTTTGCTCGATAAGCGGGTTGTCGATGCGTTTTCGGAGTCCGGTTATGCCCTCGGCGGCGGCGAGCGTGAGATCGTGATGTGCGGGGGTGCAAATCTGCGGGCGAAGCGTCCCCTTGAGGTGCACACCTTGCAGGAGTGCGCTGCTTTTCAGGAACAGGGTGCGGTCAAAATGGCCTTCGACTTCAACGTGAAAGATGCGGGCGGCGGATGGTCCACGATCAGCACCGAGACGCGTGTCCTCGCGACTGACGATCTCACCCGTCGCGGCATGGGCCGTTACTGGAGATTGATCGTGCCCGGAAGCGGCCTGCTCCGGCGTCAGTGGCTCGACGGTATCAAGCAAAGAGCTGAGAGCGCGGGTAGTCAAGAGTCCTCGTCGAAGGGCGCGCCGCCGAATCAGCTACAATAACCCTATCCTCCCTTTCGGCCCCGCAGTTCCGGCCCCAACGCTTTCCTCCTGGAGCTCATATGGACCGCAAAGAATTCTTAAAGGTCGGCTGTTGCGGACTGGTGGCGCTGGCAGCAACGCCCGCGATCGCGCAGAAGCCGTCGTGCGACGACCGGCTCAACTTTGTGCAGAACTTCCTGACCGACCTGGTCGACACCATCGATACGGAGATGGACGAGGAGACCAAGATCAAGATCATGTCCGGATGCGGGCGCGGATGCTACCGGCGCTTCAAGTTCAAGCAGGACATCGCAGCCAAGGGCAAGGGCAGCGTGGACAAGCTCGTAGAAGCGCTGAAGGCAAACTTCGAAGTGTGGCGCGAAGGCGACAAGGTCCACATCCGCTATGGCGCGGTGAACTCAAACGGCTGCTACTGCCCGGCGGCGAACTATCGTCCGGGTAAGCCCAACGACATTCACTGTTACTGCACGCGCGCCATGCACCAGGCGATCTGGGAAGCCGCGCTGGGCAAGGCTCCGCGCATCGACATCCTGCAGAGCGTGCGGCGCGGCGACCCAACGTGTCACTTCCTCGTACATGTGGCCTGAATTAGCAAAAGCGCCGTGGGCTGTGGGCCATGAGCTGTGGGATCGGGCCTGGCTCACGACTACGCCCGATGCCTCAGCGCGCCCCAAGAACATGGGGCCCGGTATTGCCAAAAGCGCCGTGGGCTGTGGGCCATGAGCTGTGGGATTCTGCCTCGCTCACGACTACGCCGATGCCTCAGCGCGCCCCAAGAACATGGGGCCCGGTGTTGCCTGTCCGAGAGCCCACAACCCAAAGCCCACAGCGAGTCCCCCAAAAATATGCCCCGGCAATTGCCGAGGCTGAGGACTGTTGGAGGCAGTCAATGCGAAGGAGTTGTGCGGGTCGGAACCCGTTGTCACGTGAATGATTATGCGGGTCGAGCATCCATAACGGAAATTCAAAGTTTCTATGCTTTCGATAAGCAAATGTTTCAGGAAAGGCGCCGTGGGCTTGGGCCATGAGCTGTGGGATTCGGCCTCGCTCACGACTTCGCCGATGCCTCAGCGCGCCCCAAGAACATGGGGCCCGGTATTGCCTGCCCGAGAGCCCACATCCCAAAGCCCACAGCGATTCCGCTCCAAAAAAATATGCCCCGGCATTTGCCGAGGCAGAGGACTGTTGGAGGCAGTCAATGCGAAGGAGGTCTGTGTGGGTCCAAAGACCCGTTGTCACGTGAATGATTATGCAGGTCGACCATCCATAACGGAAATTCAAAGTTCCGATGCTGTCGATAAGAAAAACCTTCACAGCCGCCTGCCTCGTTGTAACCTATTCGTAACCAGGAGCCGATAATCTGACTTAATCCTGTGGGTGCCGGAGAAGCTTCGCCGGCGCAATCCGGGCCCTAAGACTGCGGAAATCATGGACTTCGACCAACTTACTACCTTTGTGGAAGTGGCGGCGCTGGGAAACTTCTCGCGCGCTGCCGAGAAGGTCCTGCGGTCGCAGCCGGCCGTAAGCGCGCAGATCCGGCAGCTCGAGCAGGAATACAACGAGAAACTCTTCGATCGCACCAAGAAGTCGGTCCGCCTCACACCGGCCGGGGAAGTGCTGCTGCAGTACGCGCGGCGGCTGCTCGCGTTGCGTGAGGAATCGCTGCGTGCCATCGCCGATAGTGGCGGCGTCACGCGCGGTGTGCTGTCGATCGGCGCCAACGAAACAACGTTCCTTTACGTATTGCCCGAAATCCTGGCCCAATACCGCAAGCGCTACCCAAAGGTCCGCATCAGCGTTTATCGCAACTTCAGCCACAAGGTGCTGGAGAAGGTGGAAGACGGCCTGATCGACATGGGCGTGGTCACCATACCCGTAAAAGGGCCAGCCCTGCGGGTGGTGAAGGTCTTTCGCGATCCGCTGGTCTGGATCTCGAACGCCGAGCATCCGCTGGCGAAAATGAAGACGGTGAAGACCGCGGACCTGGCCGAACAGGAGCTTATTCTCCACAAAGTCGGCTCCTTGCGGCGCCTCATGGAGAAGGAGTTGCGCCCCTTCCGCCCCCAGTTGCGCGTAACCATGGAGCTGACCAGCACGGAACTGGTGAAGAAATTCGTCGCCGCGGGGTTCGGGGTGTCGCTCATCAGCCGCAGCTTCGTCGAGCAGGAAGTGCGCGAAGGCAAGCTGAAGGTGCTGCGCGCCGAGACCGAGCAGTCCTGGCGCGAACTGGGCCTCGTATACCGGCAGGACCACAGCCTCTCCCAGGCAGCCGAGAAGTTCATTGAACTGGCACAGGAGAGAGCAGCAGCCAAAGCAGCAGCCACCAGCGAGTAGCGAGTACTTAGTAATGAGTACCGAGTGCCGAGTCGAGTCGTGAATAGAGAATACCGACTGGCCAGTTCAACTAGCGAGTGCCGAGCCAACGGATGTCAACTTCCGGCTTGCCCCCGTCAACTTGCGGCTCGTGCCCGTCCTTCCGGCTTGCGCCTGTGAACTTCTGTCTCGCGCCTAAACAGCATCAGCCTTGTCATTCCGAGCGCAGCGAGGAACCCCTAC
>JAEZPW010000201.1 GCA_023441255.1 Acidobacteriota bacterium | reverse complement strand
GGTCAACGCGATCAAGAAGAAGTACGAAAAGTACTCGATGCGAGACCCGCGCCGGCAGGAGATGAATCAGGAGATTGCGGCCGTCTTCAAGGAGCACGGCGCGAATCCGGCGGGCGGTTGCCTGCCCATGATCCTGCAGATGCCGTTCCTGTTCGCGTTCTACACCATGCTGGGCGTGGCCATCGAACTGCGACATGCGCCGTGGCTGTGGATCCGCGACTTATCGGCGCCTGATCCGTATTACATTCTGCCCATCCTGATCGTTGTCACCACGCTGCTCATGCAGAGGATGACCCCGAATCCCGGCATGGATCCGGCGCAGCAGAAGATGATGAACCTCATCATGCCGCTCATGCTCGGCTGGATCAGCTACAAGCTGGCGGCAGGACTGGGAGTGTATTGGGTGGTCGGCACCATCATCGCGATTATCCAGCAGCAGGTGATGAACCGCACGGAGCTGGGACGCGAAATGCGCGCCGAAATGGAAAAACGCGCAAGAAAGAAGGCGCTGAAAACGACGTAAGAAGCGCTACGGGGGGTGGGCTCTGAGCTTTGAGGTGGCGCCGTGGCTCTGAGCTTTGAGGTTGCGCGACGTTTTGCGCTGGGTCGAAAACCCACAGCTCACAGCCGAAAGCCCACGGCGCTTTGCGTGTATGCGGTAAACTCGTTTGTCAATGTGAGAGTGCTTATAGCTACTCACCGAAAGCCTAGAGCCAACAGCGCTTCTAAAACATGCCCATTACCGACAAGATCGCCGCAGCCAAGAGCATCGACGCCCTGTTGAAGTCCATCATCCTCAATGGCGGATTCCGCCTGCGCTATCGCATCACGGTCGATCCGCCCGTGCCGGACGAGCGCGAGTGGGAGCGTCCGAAGATTCTCGTCGAGCTGATGGGTCCCGACAGCGACCTGGTTCTCGAACATGGCGGCGAACTGCTGCGCGCTTTCGAGAACGTCACGCAGGAAACGTTGCGTCTCGCGCCCAACGAGCACGAACAGCTCGTGTTCGACTGCATGGGACATCGTGAAGCGCGCGTGCAGGAACTTAAGATGGCAGCCACGGTGGCTGCCGAGCGCGTGCGCAAGTCGGGGATGCCTTACCAGTTCTCGCCCATGACTTCGCGCGAGCGGCGCATCATCCATCTCGCGCTGCGCGACGCCGAAGACCTCAAGACCGAAAGCCAGGGAATGGGCTCGCAACGTTCGGTGGTCGTCTCGCTCAAGAACGCGAAACCCTCGGGGCGGACCAGTTCGGGCGCAATCACGTTCCGCAGACGCTAGCCGACTCCGAGAATTTAGCTGATTCAAAATGCAAAGGCAGAGTCACATACTGACTCTGCCTTTGCCTTAAAAGCCTCTACTTCTTCCTTCCTACTTCTTACTTTCCTTTTATCCCCACCAGTTCGACATCGAAGATGAGCGTGGCGTTCGGCGGGATCACGCCGGGATAGCCCTGTGAGCCGTAGGCGAGGTTTCCAGGAATCTTCAGCTGGCGCTTGCCGCCGACCTTCATTCCGGCTACGCCTTCTTCCCAGCCCTTAATGACGTCGCCATTGCCGATCTTGAACTGGAACGGCGGACCGCCGACGGAGCTGTCGAACTTTTTGCCGCTCGTGAGCCATCCGGTGTACTGAACTTTAACGGTGTCGCCTTTCTGTGCGACCGCGCCGGTACCCTCTTTGATGTCCCAGTACTGAAGGCCGTCGGCCGTGGTGTGACCGGCGCCGGTCACCTTCGTGGGGCCACCGGCGGTGGCGGGCTTTGTCTGCGCTACAACCAGGGTGGCCATCAGAAGGATGGCCGCAAGCACTGCGTATAGCTTCATTCGCTGCTCCTTTTCTATTCCTTGGGCAAATCTACTAAATAAGCCTGCGCGTCTTAAGCACGATGGGGAGCGTCTTCCCATCGCGCTCGACCTGCATGCGGACTTCGGTTCCGGGCTGTCCGCGGAAGACGGACCTGATCTGCTCGAGTGTGAACTCGGCGGCGGGCTTTCCCTGGAACTGAACCAGTCTGTCCCCGACTCTGACGCCGGCCTGTGAAGCCGGTGAATCGTCGATCAGACGGTCTACTACGAACTGGCGGAAGTCCGGTCCATGCGCCGTCAGCGCCATACCGCTCATATCGTACTCGAACGGCTCTGATAAATCTTTCGGGTCGAGATACATCAGCTGCCGGGCATAGTCAAACGTTACGGTGAACCGGCGCAGCAGGTCGCCGCCGATCGAGCCACTCTGGTCGGGATTGGCGCCGGAACCGCGTTCGTCCTGTGAAAGGTAAACGACCGGGTTGTTCACCGTTGTCTTGCCGATGCGGAAGCTGCTCAGCCTTGCCACCAAGTCGCGCGTCGCCCCGCCAACTCCGAAACCTGCAGGCGCGGCAAAGGCCTTCGGCAGGGCCGAGAGCACATCGTGGGCCTGCACGAACGGGGCATTCAACTCTATGCCGAGCCGCGCGCCGGTATCGACAAGGAAGCGGCCTCCGAGCGGCGGTCGCCCCGGCACGGTGACGGTGGCCGGAACGATGGGCAGATTGCCCTCAAAGGTGAACGATATCGCTTCGCCTTTTGCGCCGTTGAATTTTGCGGGATCGTATAGCGTCAGCCTGTGCCCTGCGTAGTCGATCTGCACCACGAAGCTACTGATGATGTCGTAGCCGATGACCGCGTCGATCTCGCGCCCTTCACGGTGCTCGACGGGCGATAGCGGCACCGAGGCGATCGGTCGCGGCTTCATAGTGACACCGGCGAACTCTAGCCGGGCATTTTCGATGATGCCCACATTCACCGACTTGCCCCCCGCACCGCGCCCTTCCAGCTTGCCTTTCGCTTCCAATCCGAAGGACTTCATGCGGTCGGCATTGACGACCGTCGCTTCGGCACCGGAATCGAAGATGCACCACAGCAGTTTCGAGCCGTTAATGCGCGCGGGAACATAAATGTGATTGCTGTTCAACTCGATCGGCAGGGTGATCGCGGCAACGTTGCCGGCGAAATCAAAATCTCTGCCGGTCGCTTCGGGCTTGCGAAAGAGAGCGGCGTTAAGCCCGGGGTTAACGCTGGTTTCGACTACCGCGAGATGAACGTCGTAGGTTGGATCGCCTGTGCCCTGGCGTATACGGGCCGGGAACTTGATCCCGTCGACTTCCTTCCATTCCTCGAAATACGTGGTAAGAGTCCGTTCCTGGCTCGGGCGAACCTCTCTCACCGGCAGGCCTGTATTGCTGTCGATGAAAACCGTCGTTGCGACGCCGTGCTCAGGGACGATCCGCAGCTTCGCGAGATTGCCTTCGCGGCCAGAATATTCGACTCGTCCCGACATGCGGTCAGGGAAGAAGTGCGAGAAGCTCGCCAGGTAAGCATCCGTGACGGCGTTTTCAAGGTCCTTACCCTCGAGCGCGCGTACTTTGCCCACGGTGTCGCGCTTCCAGCCCTGGGAGCCATCGAATACCGTCAGTTCGGTTGTGCCGCCAAGTTCGGCTTGCTGTCGCGTCTTGCCGCCCATGTCGCTCCAATCCTCGGCGGTTCCGGTCAGTCCGCCGGTTTCGAGTTTCAAGCGACTGTGCACAGCGCGAAGGGAAGCGAGCTTTTGTTTGCCGCCGAGAGCGTTGGCCCATTGCAGCAGGAGCCTTTCGGCCTGATCGAAGCCGGGCGTCTGCGCGGGTTGGGCCTGTGCGAAAACTGCCGCCTCGCAGGCGAAAAGAAAAGATACAAACACAGCGAAGGTTCTGAGCAGCATCGAGTTCACCGCCGAACGGATTCTGACACGTGTGGGACTAACTGCATTTCGTTACGCGTGATACGTCGCCGCTCTCTGTATTGTTCCGCCGCGAACGCCCACATCAAGCCAGCGCGATCACGTCGATCTCGACCAGTGCGTCCTTGGGCAAGCGTGCTGCCTGAATGGTCGAGCGCGCCGGAGGTTCTCCCTGGAAGAAGCGGCCGTAGACCTCGTTCATGGCGGCGAAGTCGTTCATGTCTTTCAGGAAGACGCTCGTCTTCACCACTTTGTCCATGCTGGTGCCGGCGGCTTCCAGCACAGCGGTAAGGTTCTTCAGCACGCGCTCGGTCTGAGTGGCGATTCCACCCGAGACTACCTGCCCCGTCGCCGGGTCCATCGGCGTCTGCCCCGAGCAGAAAACGAGACCATTGGCCTTGATCGCCTGTGAGTACGGGCCGATGGCGGCCGGAGCGTCATTGCTGTGAACGGCTTCTCTCATGCGTTCTCCCTTTCGTGAAATGCCGATTGTAGATTGCGGATTGCAGATTTGAAAAGCGAACAGACCCTGAACCGCGCGCGCAACAAACGGCCCGCCGTCTTCCACGATTCATCTCGTGGTGTGCGGCGGGCCGTCAGAATGAATAATGCTGATTAAACCTGCAACTCCGGTGGACACCTTCTTACTGCGGCAACGGGACAGCCGCTGCCATCGCTTTAGGCTTCGCCAGCCCGAGGTCGATCATCTGGTTCTTGATTGCCACCGACAGCCGACGCACGCCTTCGCGTATTTGTTCAGGCGTGCCATAGGAGAAGTTCAGCCTCATCTGCCGCATCCCGATCTCGGTTGGCGTGGCATAGAAGCAGTCGCCCGGAACGAACGCGACGTTCTCTTTGAGGGCGGCCTCGAACAGGCGCTGGCAATTCATTCCCTCGGGCAGAGTCACCCACAGGAACAGGCCGCCATCTGGCTTCGTCCAACTCACGCCTTCGGGGCAGTACTCTTCCAGCGCGGCCAGCATCACCTGGCGACGCTCGCCATAGAGCTGCCGGATCTTCTCGATATGGTCGTCGAGGAAACCGCCTTTCGCCACTTCGTAGGCCACGATCTGGTTGAACGTGGAGGTGTGCAGGTCGGCGCCCTGTTTCAACTGCACCAGCTTGCTGATCACGTCGGGCGGCGCCACGATCCATCCCAGCCGCAGTCCCGGCGCAAGAGTCTTGCTGAACGTGCACAGGTAAATGACGTTGCCCAGCTGATACTTGTAGTCGCCGTTATGGTTTACCCGGTCGAGCACGAAGAGCGACGGCTTCGGTTCACCCGCATAGCGCAGCTGACCGTAAGGATCGTCCTCGATGATCGGCACGCCATACTTGTCGCTCAGCGCCACCAGATCTTCGCGCCGGTTCAGCGACATGCTGACGCCGCTGGGGTTCTGGAAATTGGGCAGGATGTACATGAACTTCGGCCCCGACCGCAATGCTTCCTCCAGCAGGTCGGTCCGGATACCATCGTCGTCCATCGGCACATCGACGTAGTTTGCGCCGAACACGTTGAACGCCTGCAGCGCGCCGAGATAGGTAGGTGCTTCCACCAGGATGCGGTCGCCGCGGTTGATGAGCAGCTTAGCTATGAGGTCCAGCGCTTGCTGCGAACCGCTGGTGATCATCACGTTCTCAGGGCTTGCGGTAATGCCGAAGCGGTCGAGGTGGCGCGCGATCATCTCACGGAGGGGCACGTACCCCTCAGTCGCGCCATATTGCAGCGCCGACGACCCTTTGTCTTTCAGCACGCGGACGCAGGCTTCCTGGAACTCGGGAATGGGGAAGGTCTCGCCCGCGGGCAGTCCGCCGGCGAAGGATATGACCTCAGGTCTTTGCGTAAGCTTCAGCAGCTCACGGATGGCTGAACTTTTGATGGTGTGAGTACGAAACGCATAACGATTGACCCACGGAGTTGGCATTTCGGATACCGCCTCCTTTCACTGACCGACTTCGCAAGAACAACAGTTACAGCCAGGCGAACCGCCGTTCAAAGCGCGATTTTCGCCACGTTTTCGCCAGCAGCAGAACCAGCCTCTGACCAAACCGGGCAGTATCTCCCATGACCTGAGCTGCTTCTGTGCGGAATGTCACTCATGGATGTTCGGAGTGCGACTAGTCTGAGCGCCCGGAGTCAGGTAATCCTAATTGCAGCGGCAAACCAAGTGCGGCACCGGGGTACTTACGCTAGAATCGGGCCAAGCGTGATAGAACTCGTCAAAACTCGAACACAGCAGGTCGTCGAGTTGTGCCGACAGCACGGCGTCCGAACGCTTGCTGTGTTCGGCTCAGCCCTGACGAATGCTTACGAGCCCGGACGGAGTGACTTGGATTTTCTTGTTGAGTTCAGACCCATGCCGCCGGCCGAGCATGCGCGAGCATACTTCGCGCTGCACCATGGCTTGGAACAGGTCTTTAGCGCGCCGGTGGACCTGGTCGAACTTGCAGCCGTGCGCAATCCGTTTATCAAACGCGAAATCGAGTCCACCCGGGAAGAGATATATGCCGCGTGATCGCAGGGCGTACTTGTGGGATGTACTGGAATCAATTCGCCTCATTGAGGAATTCACGCGTGGCAAGTCTCTGGAACAGTACAGCTCGGATCCGATGCTCAGGTCTGCCGTCGAGCGCCAACTGGAAATCGTAGGGGAAGCTGTTGCGCAGGGAGTTCGGCATTTTCCGCAGCTAGCGGGACAGATCACCAATTGCGAACAGATTGTGGCCTTTCGTAATCGCCTCATCCACGGCTACAGTGTCGTTTCTGACGCGGTTGTTTGGGGCGTCATTCAGAGCGATTTGCCGGTTCTTAAACGCGAGGCTGAAGACCTGACCCGTTCGACTCGGGAATAGAGAACACACAGGACTGATCATGCAATATCGGCAGTTTGGCAAGCTCGACTGGAAAGTTTCGACCCTTGGCTTCGGCGCCATGCGCCTGCCCACCACCGACGGCGACGGTCGCAGCCCCAACATCGACGAACGCGAAGCCGTCCGCATGATCCGGCACGCCATCGACAGCGGCGTCAACTACGTCGATACCGCGTACATCTACCACGGCGGCAACAGCGAGGTGGTCGTCGGCAAGGCGCTCGCGGATGGCTACCGCGATAAAGTGCGCGTCGCCACCAAATCTCCCGGCTGGTATATCCGGGCGACGGAGGACTTCGACCGCATCCTGAACCAGCAGCTCGGCAGACTGCGTACAGACCACATTGACTTCTACCTGCTGCACGGACTCAATCAGAAGTCGTGGCGCGACATCGTGCTTCGTTACGACCTGTTGCAGGCCGCTGAGCGCGCCCTTCGCGACGGCCGCATCTGTCATCTCGCCTTCTCGTTCCACGACGCGCACCCGGCCTTCGTCGAAATCCTGAACGGTTACGACCGCTGGACCTTCTGCCAGATCCAGTACAACTACATGGATATCGAGAACCAGGCCGGAACGAAAGGACTGAAACTCGCCGCGGAGAAGGGCCTCGCCGTGGTGGTGATGGAACCGCTCCTCGGAGGCCGCCTCGCCAATCCACCGGCACCGATTCGCCGGGTCTTCGAGGAGTCTGGAACGAAGCTGTCACCGGTCGAACTTGCCCTGCAATGGATTTGGGACCAGCCCGAAGTCTCCACCGTGCTCAGCGGAATGAGCAACATGGAGCAACTCGAGGCCAATCTCGCGATCGCCAATGTGGCACACGAGCGCTCGCTCACGGCCGCCGACCTCGAATTGGTCGACAGAGTCCGCACGCAGTACCGCGAGCGCACCACCATCCCTTGCACCAAGTGCGGCTACTGCATGCCCTGCCCGAACGGAGTCGACATCCCGCGTAACTTTGAGCTGTTCAATGATGCGCACATGCACGAGGACCTGCCGGAAGCCCGCTTCGTCTATCGCACGTTCATGCCGCAGCCGGACCGCGCCGCGAACTGCATCGAGTGCAAGAATTGC
Source organism: Acidobacteriota bacterium (assembly GCA_023441255.1). Classification (GTDB taxonomy): domain Bacteria; phylum Acidobacteriota; class Terriglobia; order Terriglobales; family Acidobacteriaceae; genus JAEZPW01. The sequence continues at coordinate 23,753 of JAEZPW010000201.1, read as the reverse complement.
GAAGAGTTGTGCCCGCAGCAGATCCCGATCAGCGAGTGGATGCCGAAGGTGGCTGAAGCGCTGAGGACCGAAAGCCCGGCGTGACGTCTTCTACTGCGGTTTCCTCATCGTGGGCGGCGCGGTTATCCGCACGCGATTCAGCAACGGCGTGAGTTGTTCTTCATCGCCGCTGATGGCCGTGACCTGAAGGATATATCCGCGCTGCATCGTCACCATCGTCGCCTGATAGGTGGTCAGATCGCCCTCTTGTTTCTGGAAATCGCTGCGCAGGAACGGAACCCCACCAATGCTGATCTCGCCAGGCGGGTTCAATACGCTGAACCCCTTCGAGGTGACGAACTCCGTGATGGAGTCCATGTAGTCGTCTGCCGTTTTCACATCCGGATAAGCCGCGGCGCTCTCGGCAGTGATGTTGACGGAGGAATTGATCTCCCCCGTTGACGGCGCCGCTTTGGCGAAGGTCGAGAGCAGGAGCATTGCGTTCTCCTGCCCGGGGATCCCTTCACGCATCTCCCCGGTCTTAACCACCCAGCCCGGCGGGATGGCGTAACGAAGCAGGAAGAACTTCTCTGAGTAAACGCCATCGGCGACCGAGCCTTCGTCCGGTTGCGGTTGCGCGCCCTTCTTCGGTTTGGCGGGGGTTGCGTTCGGTTTTGCGGTCGTTTCCTGGCCTGCCATGTTGAGGGGCAGAGCGAGCGCGATCAGGAGAGTCAATGCAGCGATGAATCCACTTCGAGCTTTCATCGTCTAAATGATATCGCGGCCGCAACTCACGCCAGGGCCCTGGGCTCGAACTACTGGAATCCGAGAGTGATCGTGCCCTCAACCGGCACGGCTTTTCCGTCTGCCATGTAGGGGCGGAACTTCCACTTGCTCATCGCCTGCACGGCCGGCCAGGTAAGCTGCGGCGGTCCTTCAAAAACCCAAATCTTCTCCACCGTGCCTTCGCTCGATACGAGCACGTGCATGTCAATAGTGACGTTTACGGGCGTGTCCGTCATGCTGTCGGGTAGTTCGGGTCGGACCTTCGTTTCCGCCAGTGCCATAAGGCTGTCCTGTGACACTCGGGCGCGTTGTGGCGGGAGATCCTGCGTCGACTTGGCCGAACGTGCTACCCAGTCGGGCTGGAACTCGGTGGCGGCGGCGATGGTGTCCACGTCCTGCTCCATGCCGGAACGTGTGGGGCTGTAAGCCTGAAAGCTGATCATGCGATCGCGAACTGCAATGAGCAGGTTGGCCATATACTGCTCTCGGCCGTTCTCGGCCTTGATGTGGCTGTCTTCGCGAGCCACCAGCAGGCCTCCGAACAGAAACGGCGAGGCAGGCCGGATCACCTCGGTCCCTTTCGATTTTTTCTGGGCCTTGAAGAACGCCATGGCCGCGCTTCGGCTCACGCCGGCCGTGACGCCGGTTCGCGCAGCTGCAATCACAATCATGTCAGGGGTATCGCCAGGTGTTTGCGCCGGGCGGAACATCATCAGGAATACCCGCGCATCCGACTTGCTGCCCTTGTTCAGCTCGGCAGCGTAAGCCTGCCGGTTCTCGTCAGACGCGACCTGCCATCCGGCGGGTGTTTTGACGTGGAAGCTGTATACCTCGTTGGTGTAGACGCCGTCCTCCAGCCACCCGTCCGCGTCGTCGTCGCCAGACTCGAGGGGCATCGCGCCGGCGAAAATCACGCCGAGCACGAAGATCAGAAGAATGCTGAGAGGGGCCTTCATCCAGCTTTTATGATAGCTGCCCCCTGCAGCGCGGAACAGCTTAAATCCGGCACAAAGGTGCAGTCGACCCGTGTGCCCGGCCCTCATCCCGGCCGCGAATCTACTCCGTGCAGCAGTTTCCTATGACCCCGCGCGTGAATCTAATGCTTATCCACAAAAGATGACTGTCCCAGGGTGTCGGTCCGGCAGAAGGAGGGGTGTTGCTCAACCCGCCTGGGGAGAGAGCAGTGGGGAGGAATTTGCATGTTTGAAGAGAGCATGATCGAGTCTAAGAAGACGATCAAGACGCATCGCGGCAAGACCACAGTGTTGTCCTTCTTGATCCAGGTAGCCGTGATCTGTGTGCTCGTCTTGTTGCCGCTTGTGTTCACTGAGGCGTTGCCGACCACGGCATTGATGACCTCTACGCTGGTGGCGCCACCGCCACCTCCACCGCCGCCCCCGCCAGCTGCAACGGCGGCTCCTAAACCTCAGCCCAAAGTCTCAGAGGCTGTGGATACCAGCATGACGATGCCGACCAAGATCCCGCAGAAGATCGCCATGGTCAAGGACGAGCCAGTCCAGGCTGCGGCTGCTCCGCCCACCGGTGCCGTCGTTGGTGGCGTGCCCGGGGGAGTTGCGGGAGGTCAGATCGGCGGCGTGCTCGGCGGCGTTCTAAGTAGCGCTCCGGCTGCGGTCCCGAAAGTCGCGACGCCCCAGAAAGTACGTGTCTCGCAGGGCGTCTCGCAAGGATTGCTGATCAAGAAGGTGACACCACAGTACCCGCCGCTGGCTCGTCAGGCGCGTATTCAGGGAAAGGTCGTGCTGCAGGCTGTCATCTCCAAGGACGGTAGTATCCAGAACCTGCAGGTGGTGAGCGGCCACCCGATGCTGACCTCCGCGGCGCTCAACGCGGTCAAGCAGTGGAAGTACAAACCCTACATTCTGAACGGACAGCCAGTCGAGGTCGAAACCAACATAACGGTCGACTTCACGATGAGTCAGGGCTGATGAGCCAGGGCGAGTCAACGCAGGGACGGGGCTTCGGCTCCGTCCTTTTCTTCTTCTACGAGCTTCTCCTACGAGCTCTTGTTTTTCCCTATGGCGGCCGTCGTGGCTTCTGTGGCGCGCAAGTAATCTGCAGGCCCCACGAAGATCTGTGTTCCCCGAATGCCCGCCGACACCGACATCACGTCAAACAACTCCACAGTCTCGTCCACGACGACGGGATAATCCTTCTTTGCAGCCAGCGCGGTCACGCCCCCGCGGATATACCCGGTCAGCGGCTGAACTTCCTTGAGCGGAACCAAGTCGATCTTCTTGTTGCCCGTCGCGTTCGCCAGCGCCTTCAGGTCGAGTTCGGTGTTGGCGGGAATGACGGCAAAACACACGCCATTGCGGTCCCCGCGAGCCACCAGCGTCTTAAACACCTGTTCGGCCGGCAGTCCAACCTTGGCGGCGACGGATTCGGCACCGAGGTCCTCCGGATCAACCTCATAGTCGTGCAGCTCGTAATGAATTCCGAGCGAGTCCAGCAGGCGTGCCGCGTTCGTTTTCATGTTCGTTTCGCGTTTCGAGTTTCGCGTTTCGCGAGACGAAAGTCAAAAACCTGCGCACTGTACTTCGGCAGAGTGTCTCGCCGGTGCCCCACGTTTGCCGGTGCCCCACGTTCGCGAAGCTAACGTCGGGACTTCCTGCCTTAGCCGATGCCGGTGCCCCACGTTCCGCGAAGCTAACGTGGGGACTTCCCCCAGGGCGAATGGGCTGCTTGCTTCTCTAGCTGGTCCCTGACGCCCCTGCCCCTCTTTGGTCCTACGCACTGCCCTGAACCTCGCACGCGGGGCAACGAACTTGCCGGGCATCGCATACTCCAAGTAGCTGGAGGTGTGTGGGTGGATTTCGAACTTCTGCGCTCGCCCGTCGCGTTCCTGAGAGATTCGCTGCCGAGCCTTTCCCGGGCGGAGTCTTTGCACAGCTACGAAGATTGGTGGCGCACCGAGGGCGCGAAGATCTCTGACGCTGTCGATCGCGGCGGCACGCCGTGGTTGCGCATGCACGACAAAACGGGCGTACGCGTGGACGAGATCCTCTATCCCCCGGACTACTGGCGCATGTTGCGGCGTGGCTACGCGGAAGGCGTGCTCTGGCGCGCATTCGACGAGGGCTCGCTGGTCCCATTCTTCGAACTGCTCTACATCGTCTCCTACTTCGATCCCGGCCTGGCCTGTCCCTACACGGTCTCGATGTCCACCGCAGTGCCGCTCTCCAAGTATGCCGACCCGGCGCTGCGACAGCGTTTCCTGCCCAACCTGTTGCGCCGCGACGGCACGGCCTGTCAGGGGGCCACCTGGATGACCGAGATCAAGGGCGGCTCGGACCTGGGCGCCTCCGTGGACACCATCGCACGATCCGCGGGCGAAGCATGGCTGCTCACCGGTGACAAGTATTTCGCCAGCAACGCCGGCGCCGAACTCGCCGTGGTCGTCGCACGCGCCGAGGGCGATCCACGCGACGTGCGCAGCCTCAAGCTGTTCCTCGTGCCCCGGTTCCGCGGCAACGGCGAGCTTAACTACGGCATTCGCCGCCTGAAAGACAAGATCGCCACGCGCTCGGTTCCCACCGGAGAGATCGAACTGCGCGACAGCGAAGCCTACCTTCTTGGTCAGGGCCAGCCGGGTATCTACCTGATACTTGAAGTGCTTAATGTCTCGCGCGTAGCCAACAGTATCGGCGCGGTCGCGCTGGCGCAGCGGGCCATCTCAGACGCCCTCGCCTACGCGCAGTCGCGTCGCGCCTTCGGCAAGCCGGTCATTGAGCATCCGCTCCTGAAGCGCCAGTTCGAGGAACGCGTGCACGAACTGCGTTCCGCTTTTGCGCTGGCATGGGAGGCGGTCCGCCTCCTCGACGAAGTCTGGCAGGAAAGGCCGCCCTACTCCGAGCGGTACCACATGTTCCGATTGGTCGCGCACCTGGCGAAGTACTGGACGGCGGAGTTCGGGGCGCAAACCGCCAAGTGGGCGATGGAGGTACACGGCGGCATCGGCACGCTGCAGGAATTCGGCGCCGAACGGTGGCTGCGCGAGGCCATGATCCTGGCAATCTGGGAAGGTACGGCCCATCGCCAGATCCTCGACGGCCTTGAAGTGATGGAACGCAAAACGGCCCATCAGCTTCTTCTGGATCACCTCTCCGGCCATGCCCACCAGGAAGCGATTGCCACGATGCGTCGCCGCATCGACGAACTGCTCGCCTTGCCGGATGACGACAAACAAACCAATGCCGAGGAGGTTTTCCGTGACCTCGCCATGTTCACGGGCGAAGCGCTGGCCATGCAAGCAGCGGAAACGGCGTTCGGAACGATCGCGAGTGACTAAACGTCTTCAGTACTTCGGCATCGTCCGGTCGACTTTGTCGGCCCAGGCGGCGATGCCGCCAGTAAGGTTTCGGACCTTGGTGAATCCGGCCTGGCGCAGGAAATCGACAGCCTTGGCGCTGCGTCCCCCCATCTTGCAGTGGGCCACAATCTCGCGGCTGGTGTCGAGTTCGTTCACGCGCTTCGGCAGCTCGCCCAGCGGGATGAGGTAGCCGCCGAGGTTGCAGATCTGATATTCGTGCGGTTCGCGCACATCGAGCACGAACACATCTTCGCCGCGGTCGAGCTTCTGCTTGAGTTCTTCCGGAGTGATCTCGGGGATATTCGAATTCACGGACGCCTGTTGTCCTCCATGCGCGGGGATGCCGCAGAACTGGTTGTAGTCGATCAGCTTCGTGACGGTTCGATGCGTTCCGCAGACTGGGCAGTCGGGGTTTTTGCGCAGCTTTAGCTCGCGGAACCTCATGCCCAGCGCATCGACCAGCAGCAAACGCCCGATGAGCGGTTCGCCTTTGCCCAGAATCAGCTTGATCACCTCGGTGGCCTGGATGATGCCGAGCAGGCCGGGCAGCACGCCCAGCACGCCGCCTTCGGCACAGGACGGAACCAGTCCGGGCGGCGGCGGCTCGGGATAAAGGCAGCGATAGCACGGGCCTTCTTCCGTCGCGAAGACGCTCGCCTGTCCCTCGAAACGGAAGATGGAGGCGTAGACGTTGGGCTTGCCGCTGAGCACGCAGGCGTCGTTGACCAGGTAGCGCGTGGGGAAGTTGTCGGTGCCGTCGGCGATGATGTCGAAGTCGGCGAAGAGTTCGAGAGCGTTCTGGCTGTTCAGCAGGGTCTCGAACGTCTTGACGTTCACGAACGGGTTGATGGCGTTGATCTTCTCGACTGCCGATTGCAACTTCGGTCGTCCGACGTCTTCGGTGCGATGGATGATCTGGCGCTGCAAGTTCGTGAAATCAACAACATCGAAATCAACCAGTCCCAAAGTGCCCACACCGGCGGCGGCAAGGTACAGAGCCAGGGGGGAACCGAGTCCGCCCGCGCCGATACAGAGAACGCGCGCCGCCTTCAGCTTCTGCTGACCTTCCATGCCCACCTCGGGCATGATCAGGTGGCGCGAGTAACGCAGGATCTCGTCTTTGCTGAGGGACGCGGTCGGAGTTTCAATCACTGTTGCCATGTCGAACATCCTGGATTTGCGATTTTTGATTTCTGATTTTTAACCGGAGCGAGACCGTTCGTCTCTCCGCGATGTTCTACGCGACTACATGGTTCCGAGATCAATCGAAAATCAAAAATCGCAAATCAGAAATTCTTTCCGCCTGCGATGCTGGGCACAATGGAAATAGTGTCGCTTTCGCGCACCGGCGTGTTCTCTTTGCCGAGATAACGGATGTCTTCGTCGTTCAGGTAGATATTCACGAACGAACGAAGCTTGCCGTCGTCACTGAAGAGGTGGCGGCGCAGGTCAGAATGCTGCGACGTGAGTGCGCTGAGCGCCTCGCCTACGGTCGATGCGTTCACTTCGATCGCTGACTTCTTGTCCGCATAGGGACGCAGGGGCGTAGGAATCAGTACCTTCATAGTACGGTTTCAGATGCGCGGAGTAGCCGGTTGGTTTCAACTCTGCCTTCGCCGTATCAAGACATTGGGGACAATTCTGCGACGCGGCGGGCCCTCAATGTACCGCGGCCAGCAGGGTCGCCGCCAAGAAGCGCGCCACTCCGAAACGGCGGGCGCCGGCGGAAACGAGGGCACTTACTGCAACGTGATCTGAATTTCCTTGTCCGAATCCAGCGTGAACTTCGCCTTAGAGAATGGGGGTGCCTTGATGGTGGCGTGCGGGTTGTTGGACATGCCCCACTGCTCCTTCGGCACGCCCAGGAAGTTCTTGTCGATCTTGTGGTTCTGATTGACGTCGTGGATCAGAGCCACCCCATATTCTCCTGCGGGCAGGTCGGGCACGGTGACGGTCACGGTACCAGGATGGGCCGGAACGACGATGTCTTTAAGAGCCAGCGTGCGGTCTTCCGGCCAGCCCCGAAGGTCGCTGGGGCTGAAGACCAGAACGCCGATGTTGCCCGGCTTGTCGTTCACGTCTTCTACCCGGATGGTCAGCGTATAAGACTTGGCCGCTGTGCCGGCCGCGGTTTTGGCGGACGACGGATCGCCGGATCTCGCGGTGTTCTTCTGCTGCGCAACGGTGAAAGCGCAAAGAGTCAACAGAATAAGGCCCACGGCAAGAAAACGCATAACGGCCTCCAGTGCGGGGAGATTGTACTCCCGATGTTGTTCTTGAAAAGAAGCCAGGGGGCGAATCAGGCGTGAATTTCTAACTGCTGTGCCGTTTTGGCAGCTTCCAGACGCCGCGTCTCCTGGTAGGTGAACCATATGCGATGAATGACGGTGAGGAGCGACAAGACCGCCATGACCCACAGGACCGCCGCCATACGGTTCCAGAGGGCTCCGATAATGACCAGTACTACCCGCTCCGGGCGTTCCATGAAGCCGACCTTGCATTTGGGAATGAGCGACTCGGCGCGGGCACGGGCGTAACTCACCATGATCGACAAAGTCATGACAAGGGCCACGAGCACGACATAGAAAAACCGGTTGGCGCGTGCGTAGTAGACCAGCAATCCGAAGAACAACGCCACGTCGCTGAAGCGGTCGATAACGGAGTCGAAGAAGGCGCCGAACGTGGTGACCTGGCCGGTTGCGCGGGCAACGCGGCCGTCCACCATGTCGAAGATCCCTGCGCCGATAATGACCAGCCCGGCATACAGGAACATGCGCTGCTGATTGTCGCTGTTGGCGTAGCCGAACAGCACGGCGGCGCCGACGTTGATGACCAGGCCGATGAAGGTAAGTACATTGGGCGAAATGCGGGTGAGCGACAGTCCGCGGACTATGGCGTGAAGCAAGCTTCCGCACGTTTTGCCGACTACGCTCGTCCAGGTCATTGCGCCTGTCCACTCTCCTCGCCCATGTCGTCGTGAATGGTGGAAAGGGCAAGTATCTCAAGTTCGCGTTTGCCGGTGGGAGTAACCACTACGGTGCTGTCGCCGACCTTCTTGCCCATCAGCGCACGTCCGATGGGGGAACTGGTGGAAACCTTGCCGTTGTTCACGTCCGACTCTTCGCTGGTGACCAGCTTGTACTCGATCTCTTCCTCTTTTGTTGAATCGTAGACCTTAACGGTGGAACCGAGCGCCGCCCGGTCGCGCGGAATGTTGCTCATATTGACCAGGGAGAGGTCGGCCATGCGCTTCTTCAACTGGCCGAGGCGCGCCCGTACAAACTCCTGGCGCTGCTTCGCCATGTGGTACTCGGCGTTTTCACTGAGGTCGCCCATGGCGACCGCTTTCTTCAACTCTTTAGGGAGCTCGTGGTTGAGCTCGTACTCCAGGCTTTCGATCTCTTCTTGCAGCTTCTTCTTAATGTGCTCTGGCATGATCTACGGCAATCCCGATCTCGCCGGGGCTATGCCAGCCCGCTTCGCTCAATACGAATCCCTGACCCCGTGAATGGGTCTTGTGTCCCTTTGGATGCGTGCGATTAAACGGAGCTGCGGCTGCGCCGGCGGACTCAAAGCACGATTATACCCCCCGCGGTTCGGCGCAACCACCAACAAGTGCGCTGCGGGCTGCGGGCTGCGGGCTGTGAGCTCTGGGCTATGGGGTCAAAGCTGCACTGGAGACACTCGAGCGTTCCCGGGTGTTCAGGTCAAAAGAACTAGCTGTGAGACAAGGGCGTCGGCATAGCTGAGCAGCCCCCATAGCTGACAGCCCACAGCCGACGCCGATGTAACTTATTACCCTCTGGTAACTCGCATCACGATGCAAAAACCTTAGAAAAACTGCTGATAACGCTTACATCGACGCATTCTTGTAAGTTCCTGTTTGCTGGACGTTTGCGGGGCCATGCCGTATACTAACTAGGTAAGTCGTCTTACCGTAGCCCCAGTCAGCGGGTGCTTTTCGCATGAGCAATATGATGTCCTTCCAAGTGGGTGACAAAGTCGTTTATCCCAACCATGGCGTAGGTATCATCGAGCAGATTAGTAGCCGCACGCTCGGTGCTTCCGTCGAAAAGTTCTACCTTCTGCGCATAAAGGCAAGCAGTTTGAAAGTGATGGTTCCTTTCCACAACGTGGAAAGTGTTGGTCTCAGGCGGGTTATCCGCAACGGCGAGATCCAGCGCATCCTTGATTTCCTGACCGACGGCAAGTGCGAGAGCCATGCCGACTGGAAATACCGGTTCAAAGAAAACTCGGACAAGATGCGGACGGGGTCTCTGCTTGAAGTAGCCGGCGTGCTGAAGAGCCTGTTGCTGCTGAACCAGACCAAGCCGCTTTCATTCCGTGAGAAGAAAATGCTGGAGCGGGCCCGCTACCTGCTCGTCAGCGAACTCGCGATGGCCAAGAACTGCGATGAAGGGCAGGTGGAGCAGCTTCTATCGAAGGCTCTTTCCAAATGTCGTTTGCGTTTTCCCGAGGCGGCCCCTCTGGGAGAAGCCTAGTTACTCCGTGCTCTCCCCTCTTGGCGCGGCCTCAGCCGCGCTTCTTTTTTGTCCCCGCCGATCCAACCAGGAAAGTTCGCTGAAGGGGCGCCTCTGGCGTGATCCATATACCATCTTGCCCTCTGCCCTCTCCCTCCACCGTCCATCTCCTCTCACCTTCTCCACATCTGAACCGGCATGGCCGGATACATACACATCACGCGCCTAAACAACAGAACCGGCACCGACAACCGGCCCGCCGTCGAGTATCAGGTCAACTACGTGTCCCCGTCGAAGAGCTTCGCCATCGCCTTCGACGAGGTTGACCTCGCGTCCTTCCTGACCCACAAAGTTCCACTGGACGAGGTTGAGACGGCCAAAATCCTCGCGCAACTCCAGGACTTCGGCCACGCCAACATAGGCGACGTCGATATACCCGAAGCCGAAGCCAGCTCCATGGGAATGGAACAGCTGCCGGACGACTTTTAAACTGCATTGCAGATTGTAGATTTCAGATTGCAGATTTGGCGGCGTGAAGCGTTAGGGCATGTGGCTGAAGCTACCCAGAAGCAGGATTGCTCATTGCAGATTCTCCTGATCACGTCCGCGTCCAGATCTTTCAATCTGCAATCTTCAATCTGAAACCTGCAATCGTGTTCACTCTCCCAGCCATTCCCCGTATGGCCGCAGTCCGTCGATGTGGTCGAAGATAATCTTCATGGCGCCGGTGATCGGGATTGCAAGAATCAGGCCCATGGCTCCCCACAGCCATCCCCAGAACAGTAGGGCCAGGGTCACCGCCAGCGGGTTCAGTTGCAGGCGACTGCCGAGGAACTTGGGATAGAGCACATTCAGCGCGAAAAGGTGCAGCCCGAAGACCGTAACAACGATGATGATGAACTGGGTCGAGTGTACGTGGCCGAGGCCGGCAGCCACCGGCGGCACGACTGCGAGCACCACTCCGAGGTAGGGCACCAGGCTCAGGAAGCCGCTGAGCACGCCGAGGAAGTAGAAGTACGGCAGTCCGATGAGCCCGAAAACTAACGTACTCACTCCCGCCATGAACAGCCCGACAATTACGTTCCCAACGATGAAACTGCGGATCATTGACGACATCAGTCCGACGGTGACATAGGCGGTGCTGCGGTTCTCCATCCGGAAGAGTTTGACCGTAGCGGTGCGAGCGTGCTCCTGCCAGCTCAGCATGAAGTAGATCAGGAACGGAATGAAGGAGATGATGAAGACCATCTCCGTGACGGAGCCGAAGTTGGAGGCGACCAGGGCTGAAATAGTCGGGAGCTGAACTGCTTCCTTTTTGTTATTGTGTCCGGCGTTGCCGTTGATCGCGCCCTCGGTCGTCTTCTGGATTTCTTCCGCTTTTTCCCTGAAGTGGACTACCGCGCGGCGAATCTCGCCTGAGTAGCGCGGCAGGTCGCTCAGGAAGTTCTGCGCACTGTTGTACCCGGCCCAGACGGTCACATAAAGCAGAGCCAGAAACAGGATGGTTGCGAGCAGCGATGCGACGGATCGTGGAACCCGAAGTCGCTCCAAGGCATCGACTACCGGCGCCAGTATGAACGCCAGCAGGATGGAGACGAAGACCACGACCAGCGGAAGCTTGGCGTAGTAGATTCCAACCAGGACAACGGCCGTTGCGATCACCAGCTGTGTGGCGGCCTGAAGGCGGTTAAGCCGACCGCGCTGCATGCGATGGTTTTCAGCAACCACGGCTGAAGGAGCTGGTTCGTCAGCGCGGGGCGGCGCAGCAGAACCGACGAGGTGCGAGCCTTTATCCTCGGTTGCCGAAGCACCAGACTGCACTTGTTCCAGCTCCCGCGTTCGCGTCTGTTCTGCCATATTAGCTATCGCACAAATCTGCAGTTATGTGATGCGTTCACCCGTATAATCCAGAACGGCAGACCTATGGGAAACGAAAATGCCGGAACCGGAAACGCCCCAGCGGGCCGTTTGCTCGGCCTCGACGTAGGGGCTAAGCGCATCGGACTGGCGGTTTCTGATCCCCTGGGCATAACTGCGCAGGGCCTGCCCACGCTGCACCGGCGCAACAAGCGCACGGATCTCGCCGAACTCGAGCGCGTGATCAGCGGCTACTCGGTTTCCGAGATCGTGGTGGGCTATCCGCTGCGGCTCAGCGGCACTCCCAGTGCCCAGACGGCACATGTCACCGGGTTCGCCGATGAGTTGCGCAAGAAGTTCGGCCTGCCCGTCCATCTCTGGGACGAGAGGCTTACGAGCGCCGAAGCGAATCGCTTGTTGCGGGAAACCGACATGAGCATCCGCCGCCGCGGGCAGGTCGTAGACCAGATGGCGGCCGTACTCATCCTGCAATCGTTCATGGAAAACCGAAAACAAAGCTTCTGACCGGCGCGCCCGCTCTGCGCGGAGATGAATCTCCGCTGTCGAGAACGCAGATTGTTCGGTACATCCGGAGTGTGTGACTGTTTCGCTCTTCCACTCATTTGTCCTTCTGTGCGAAGCGAGGAACCCCTACGCCACCAAGAGCGTTGCTGGGGTAGAGGTTCCTCGTCGCTTCGCTCCTTGGAATCACAACGGTTCGAAAACAGTCACAGGCTCTGTTAGTACCGAACAGCAAAGCACACTACTGGCCCGCGGGTCTCGAATAGCTTTCCAGAACCTCGATGGTGGTTGGGTGCCACTCCAGGTAGTTCTGTTCGATGCTTTCTCGAGTGTGTTCCGAGATCTTCTGCGCTCGATGAATGTTCTCGGCCACCTCGGTCCGCTGAAGAACGTCGTAGTCGGTGGCGCTGCCGAGGAATTTGGAGAGCACCGGGAACATGTCGAACAGAACGATGATCGCCGTGATAGCCCAGCCCAGCTGCCATAGCGGGCTGTAGCGCGGGACGAACTTCTTCAACGCCTCGTAGCGTGCGGGGAAGTCGTAAATGGCGTTGATCTTCTGGGCATTGAAGTCGGCCTGCGCGCGGTCGCGGTCCTGCTGCAGTCCGGCCAGTTCGCCCTGCACATCCGTGATCTGGCCCTGCAATTCGCGGAGCCTTTGGTCGGCCGCGCGGAAGGCGGGGCCCTCTCCTCTAATGCCGGTGGTCTGTCCCTCGATTTTCGACCCGACAACCTCGGCTTCCTTGTTGCGGATGGCCTCCTGCTGCTGGGAACGGAGGTTCGCTATCTGCGCTCTCAACTGGGCTTGATGCGCGTCGATCTCGGCGTTACGTGCTTTCAGTGCCTGGATCCCGGATGTATTCTCGGCCAACTGGCGCCGCTGTATTTCGTTATCGATACGTCCTTGCAGCAGCCGCATCTCAAATGGAATCGAGATCGCAATGCCCAGCATTAGCGACAGCAGAATGCGAATCAAAGCCGAACGCACGGTTGCGCCCCCGACCAGTTCGCGATCAAACATGAAAATGATGCTGCCGCACAAGGGCGCTATGGCCGCCGCAACGCGCACATCGCCGATGGTGGTGTAGAGGAAGTAGAAGCACGCAGCTCCTGCCGCTATGCCCGTTCCCATGACAAAAAAGCCGCGCGCCACGTGCGTTCTGCGGGTGGACCCGGAACAAAGCTGCATGAGGCGCGTGTCGGTCTTCGACGCCCAAAGGAAGAACCTTACAAAAGGGTTCTTCATCCAGCCGGGTTTATCGACGTATCGGACGGTCTCAGCGGTGGTGATCGATGGGGAGATGCTTGCCATGTATGTACCGCGCCTGGCGCTGCTCCGAAAGGGAAAGGGGCAGCTCTACTTCTGTATTGCGACGAGCAGCGCGCGCGGAGTGTTGCTTGTGCCGTCCTGAAGATTTCAGACCCATCTATTCCAAACGTCCATTGGTCCCTAGTGTGCAGCTTTACGTCCCAAATCTGGTTTACACTGGCTTCGCGTGCGTACGCTGGCCAAAATAGTGCTGCTCGTTATCGTTGCCATCGCTGGCTGGCTGGCGTATGGCCTGCTGCTTCCGACTGCGCCAAAACAGGCGACTTACGTTCTGCTCAGGCCGGGCTGGTCTACTCGCCACATTGCCACCGAACTGAAGAACGCCGGCGCCATTCGCGACACCAATGCCTTCCTGTTATGGCATTACGTGGGCCAACCGCGCTCGCTTAAGGCGGGCGAGTACAAGTTCGAACGCGCCGAGAATGCGCTGCGGGTACATGAGCGCATCGTCTCCGGGGACATCTACAAGCACACGGTCGTGATCCCCGAGGGCTACAACATGTTCGACATCGCCAGCGCGGTGGAAGCCGCGGGACTGGGCTCGCGAGAGGACTTCCTGAAGATCGTGGGCAGTGGCGCGCTGGTCTCCGATATCGACCCGCAGGCGAAGACACTTGAAGGCTATCTCTTCCCGGACACCTATCAATTCACGCGCACCCAAACCATGGCCGACATGGCGACCGCCATGGTGCGACGCTTCCGCCAGGAGGGAAAGGCGATCGGTCTGTTCAATGTCACCAACTCTCAAGATGCCAAGGCGCTGAACATCCACACCATCGTTACTATGGCCAGTATTGTCGAGAAAGAGACCGCTGCGCCGGAAGAGCGCCCGCTGGTGGCTGCCGTCTACTACAACCGCCTGTCGAAGAATATGGCGCTCTACGCCGACCCCAGCGTCATTTACGCCGCGCTGCTCGCCAATCAATACGACGGAAGCATCACGCGTGCCAACCTGCAGATTGACTCGCCTTATAACACCTACCGATTTGCGGGACTGCCCCCCGGGCCGATCGGCAATCCCGGCCGCGCATCGCTTCAGGCCGCGTTACATCCGGCCAACGCCGATTATCTCTATTTCGTAAGCGACAACAACGGGCACCATCGTTTTGCCCGAACGCTTGACGAGCACACCCACAACGTCGCCCTGTACAGACGGGCCATCGCTGCGCAGAACCGCTGATTGAATCGAGCCGCCTTTGTGCAGGCGGTGTCTCTACGAAAGATCACGGCATCCAAAGAAGGCGAAGCTCCGCCGACCACGAGGCGCACTACTTTGCAATACATCAACAGCGACGCTCTTTCCGCCATCTCTCCATACGCATTTCGCAGGCGGCAGCCGTATCCGTGGCTGAATATTGAGAACGTCCTTGTGGATGAGGCGTACTGCGAGTTGTGCGACAACATGCCAGACGTCTCGCTGTTCAATCGCGACGAGGGCGTAAAGCGTGCCTACGGCCAGGCGCCGCACGACCGTTATTCACTGCACTATCACGCCGGGCTGAGGCTGCCCCGAGCGTGGGAGGAATTCCTCGACGAATTGCAGGACGAACCGTACCAGTCATTTCTGCGGCGGGTGCTCGGAGTCCGCTCGTTTCTGCTGACCTTCGAGTGGCACTATGCATGGCAGGGCTGTTCCGTTTCACCTCACTGCGACGCCGCCCGCAAGGTCGCGACGCACCTCTTTTACTTCAATGCGAAGGAACAATGGGACGCCTCGTGGGGAGGCCAAACGCTGATTCTCGATGCCGCGGGACGTCGTTTCCGCACACATTCGGCGCCGAGCTTCGAAGAACTACAGGTGGCCGCCTCTTCGGAGCCCTGCGGCAACACCAGCCTGCTGTTCGCCCGTACTGCGCACTCATGGCACGGGGTGCGTCCGCTGAATTGCCCGCAAGGCAGCATGCGCCGCCTGTTCAAGGTCACGGTCAACGCGATGAACTTTCAGGTGTGGTGGCGAAAAGTGCGGGGAAAAGATCCCGATGGTTATCCGCTGGCAAAAGCGGCGGCAGCGTGACTGCTCTTTCTTTCTCGTCCCCTTATATCGTCTTGTCATTCCGAGCGTAGCAAGGAATCCCTACCATCACGAAAAGCTTGTCCCGCAGGCGCGCCATGTTGCCGCGAGTAGGGGTTCCTCGTCACTCCGCTCCTCGGAATGACAAAGTGAATCGCAGGAGACAACGTCAACCGCAGGAATGACAACGTGAGTCGCAGGAGCGCAACGCGAATCGCTCAGTCCTCTTCTGCGCTTTGTTTTGCACTTGCCTGCTGCGCTTCCCAACTTTTCACGGCCGCGCGTATCACGTTGGAGTAGATATGCGGGTTGCCGTCGGAGAGGTCGCGCAAGAACGCCCGCACCTTGGTTCGGGCGCCCTCTTTGAGTGAACACGCGCACGGCACGATGGGGAACGCCTGTTCTGTCGCCTGTGCCTTGATCAATTCTTCTTTCACATACATCAGCGGGCGGATGATGCGGAACTCCTGCTTGCTGGACATGGTGATCGGCGGCAGTGGCTTCACCTTTCCGGTATAGACCATATTGCGGATCATGCCCTCGGCGAAGTCGTCCGCTGTATGGCCGAACGCGATCACGCCGCAACCCAGGCCACGCACCACCTCGTAAACGGCGCGGCGGCGATAACGGCTGCAGATATCGCATCCGTGGACGACGCCTTCACGCACCAGCCGCACCGAAGGTGCATCTTCCACCAGCGTCCAGGGCACGCCGAGCTCGGCCACATGGCCGCGAATGTTCTCCGGGTCGGCCAGAAACTTGCCCTGCTGAATAGTGAATGCACGGAGTTCGAAATCGATCGGTGCCCGCTTCTGCAGGGTACAGAGCGCGTGCAGCAGGGCCATGCTGTCCTTGCCGCCCGAGAGACCCACGGCAATACGCTCGCCGGCGCGGATCATGTTGAAGTCCGCGATAGCCTTCCCCACCAGTCGGACGATCCGTTCCGCCAGCGCCTGCTTTGTCTTCGCCGCCGTATCCCTGACCTTGCCCGCGACTTCAACAGCCATGGAACTCCCCCGCAACTGACCACAAATGTAGTTTAGCAAGAAGAAAACGGGAACTCCGCCGATGATGCCCGGAGCACTCTTGGGTTGTCGAAGATTGAACTGAGGGCGAGCAGGCCGGATTCGCCTGTCGATGAAGCGACCTGAAATCTGCAATCAACAATGGTCGGGCTGTATACTCGTTTTTCTGAATCTAATACGAACAGACTCATCATGGAGCTTGCTCGCCTAAAGACTACTCTGATTTTGCTGGCAGTCATGTTGCCGCTGACTGGTTGCCTGTTCCGCACACACAAGGTGGAGCAGCGCACGAGTTCGAACGCCCTGAAGACCGCCACGCAACAGGAACTTATTGCCTGGGTCAATCAGGAGGCCAGCCGGATCAACACAATGAACGCCACCGTCGATATCGCCACCGATGTCGGCGGAGCGAAGAAGGGTAAGGTCACCCAATACCAGGAGATCCGCGGTTACATCCTGGTGCGAAAGCCGGAGATGCTGCGCATGATCGGCCTGATGCCGATCGTTCGCAACCGGGCCTTCGACATGGTCAGCAACGGCGAGCAGTTTCAACTCTGGATTCCGCCCAAGAACAGGTTCTACGTCGGCAGCAATGAAGTCACGGTTCCCTCCGGCAATGCGCTCGAGAACCTCCGTCCCAAGGTGATCTATGACGCGCTTCTGCTTCACCAGATCAACGGGCCCGACCAGATAGCGGTGCTCGAGACCGGCATCGAGACCGTTACCGATCGGAAGACCAAGAAGCCGGTCCAGCAAGCCGACTATGAGCTACTGTTGATCCAGAAAAGCGGCACAGGCTGGTATCTGGCACGCAAGTTCGTGTTCGACCGGACCGACCTGTTGCCCGACCGGCAGATCATCTATGACAAGAATGGCGCCGTGGCGACAGACGTGAAGTACGGCGCGTTCAAGGAATACAGCGGCGTGCTGTTCCCGTCCACCATCCAGATCAATCGCCCGCAAGAGGAGTACACGATCACCATCGGCATCGTGAAAGCCACTATCAACGAGCCGGTGACCCAGGAACAGTTCGCACTGACCCAACCGCCCGGTTCCCAACTCATACGCCTCAACGGCAACAGCCTACAGGCGGAAGGTGACGGAAAGCAGAAGTGATCGCAGATCTGACTTCGCCCGATCAGAGATTTGCGATTTGTGCATCTGCAATCTGCAATCTAAAATCTGCAATCTGATGCTTTCACCCGGTCTACTCGCGATTCTCGTCTGCCCGGTGTGCAAGAAACCGGACTCGCTCACGTTGCGTTCGGACTCGCTGCTCTGCTCTGTCTGCCACCGCGCCTATCCCATACGCGACGACATTCCCGTCATGCTGGTGGACGAGGCGACCATCGAGCAGCCGTGAGCGACGAGCTACTTCCCAGCTTCTCTCTCCCAGTCAGTGTAATGGTTTGAACTCACGAAGCATTTACACCGTAGTACATCTTGCGGGACGCCAGCGGCTGGGACCGTGGGCAGCAGCGTCGGATGCGCAACTTTCGAGAAGGGCGTGGGTTACGAATCACTAATCGCCCTCGGACGGATGTGGGGCAAGAAACTTGGGCGCGGCACTCGAATTGCTTGAAACAAACCTGTGTGGGTCCGAGTCTAATGCAGTGGAGGGTCCAAGGGGATCGGAGGTGACAAATGATGGCAGAAAAGTTCTCTCTCCCCGAACTGACCGCACTGCGTCATGAGTTGCTGCAAGGTGGTCTGGACTGCCGGCAGTCGGCCGAACTGGTCCAGGTCTTCCTGATCGGGAGGGGGTACGGAATCTCTCCCCAGGCGGCAATGGACGCGGTAGGCCGAGTCGGCGGGTCGGGTTGCTCGCTCGAAGTGATCCAGAAGGAACTCGAGTCGATCGCACTCGTCCAGTAGGCACGTAGCGGGAGCGGTGCCCGCGAAGCGCCAAAAGGGTCCGCATTAAATCGAACTGATCGGATGCCAACCAGCATCCCAGGAAAAAGGAAGCAAAGAAGCCGGGCGAACCTGCCCGGCTTCGCTTTTCAGCGACATCATCAAGAGCTGCTGCTGAACACCGAACTCGCGCTGACATGAACAGAATGTTGCAGATGTACTTTTGTATTCCGAGCGGAGCGAGGAACCGCTACCCCCGCCACATCAGCTCAGCCCGCTGAACGTTGAAACCTGACCCGTACTTGTCCCTCGGCGTCGCTTCTGTTCGAATAGATGAGTTATTTCATACCTTCGGCAGGATGGAGACACATTGAGAAAGGCGATCCCTGTTCTTTTGACAGCATTGGTTCTAATGGCGGCAGCGTGCGGCAAGCCAACTGCCTCGACGGCATCTACGGCAGATTCTTCCAAGGTAAAGACCGGCCCTGCGTGGCCCGGCAAAATGACGCTCACAACGGATCCCGCGCAGCCCGAATCGGAAAAGGACACCACCTTCCGCGTAACCCTCACCGACACGACCGGCCAGCCAGTCACCGGCGCAAAGGTCCAGGCCGACCTCAAGATGCTTGTGATGGACATGGGAAAGAATGTTGTGCAACTGGTGGACAAGGGCAATGGCGTCTACGAGGGGAAAGGGCAGTTCACCATGGGCGGGCCCTGGAACGTCATTGTCACAGCTACGAAGACCGGAGCCAGCGGAGAACAGAAGTTCGACATCGTCGTGAAAAGATGACCTCCATTGCAGATTGTAGATTTTAGATTGCAGATTTGAGGCGAATTGGCACGTCGGCTTTAGTCTGCAATCTACAATTTGCAATCTGCAATTCTGTTTACGCGGTTTTTGGTAGTTCGTGCTGCCGCTGAAAGATCTCGCGCACACGGTCCAGCGTGTCGGCTTCTTCAGGTGTCTTGTCCGGACGCAGCCGCAGAATGCGCGGGAACCGAAGCGCAAAGCCGCTGTTGTGCCGGTCGCTTTCCATGACCGCATTGAAAGCCACCTCGACCACCATTTTTGGTTCCACCTGCCGCACCCATCCATTATCTGAGATGGTGTGCGCCGTGAACCACCTGTGCATCTCCGCTATCTCCGCGTCTGTCAGCCCTGAATATGCCTTGCCGATGTTCAGCAGCGGATCGCCTGAAGCTGTCCGTGGCAGTTCGTCCTTCGGCGCCACACCCGGGGCGCGCACGGCGAAAGTGTAGTCGCTGAGAATGCCGGCGCGTTTGCCGTTTCCCAGTTCAACGGCCGTCACCACCACGTCGAGAGTCGCGAGTTCGCGCTTCAACTTGAGCCACGATTTGCCCCGACGCCCCGGCGCATATGCCGACTCCAGATCCTTGATCATCAATCCTTCGTTTCCGCGCGCCTGTGCCAGGTCGAACAGCTGTGAGAGATGTTCGGCGGAATCGGCGCGCAGGACCGGAGCGCGGATAACAGCCGACAGCCGCCCATTCGCGTCATTTGTGCCTCCATCCCAATTCGTTTCAACAGGGTTGTGTGGGGACGGGGCGGTGCCCCGTCCCGATTCGGTTTCAGCTATATCAGCCGTGATCGCCGGCTCAAACTGCAGCGTACCCTGCGCGTCTTCCATGCGCAGGCGCGCCGTGTGCACATGACCGGTGGACGCTTGCGGACGATTGCGCAAGTCTGCAAACAGCTCGTCGAGTAATGCCGTGCGCTCCCGCAATGGCTTGTCGATGACGAGTTCGCCGCCAAGGTACAGCACGTCGAAAACCACGTATGCAACCGGCACCTCGCGCATGATCCGAGCCGTCGGCGTCTTTCGCCCCAGCCGTTTCTGCAGCGCCGAAAACGGCAGTGCGCGGCCGACCCCCGTGGACTGCTCATGACTATTCGCAGTGCGAAAATTCCACGCGAGGATCTCGCCGTCAAGAATCACGTCTTCAGGGAACGCCGCCAGGGGCGCGATGAGTTCGGGGAACGAATCCGTCACCTCGTCGAGCGTGCGCGAGAACAGCCGCACCTCACCTGCTGATGCGTGCGCCTGCGCGCGTATGCCGTCGTACTTGTCCTCGACCTGCGCGTGCTGGAAATAGTCAAACGCCTCGCCTGCGGACTCGACCGGGCTTGCCAGCATGAACCCGATCGGATGAAACATGCGCATGCGTGCCGAATCGAGGCGGTCTTCGGCGGCAAGCCGCAGCGTTTCGCCAATGTCGCCCAGCAGCATGTTCGCGCGCTGCACCTGTTGAACTCGTGGCCGCGCCCGACGCGAAGATGGTCGGGCCCGTTCCGTTACGTGTTCTGCAGATCCGCTCGGGAAAGCCGCAGCAATGGCTTCTTCCACCAGGCTCTCCTTCAGCCCGATGCGCATCTCGCCCGTCATGATCTTGATCAGGTACTTGATTTCAATGGCGGTTGCGCGGGTAAGCAACTGGCGCAGTAGGGCGGCACGTGCGGCCGTCCCCCTTGCCGAGGCCAGTTCTCGAAACGCCTTCGCGGCCTCGAGCACGCCAATGCCTGGTCTCGCATGGCCAGCACGTCGCATGATGTCGTAAGCGGCGGACCCCAGGTCTCCGTGGCGGCGGTACGCGGCCGCCAGCTCGGCTTCCGGCTGGCCAGAGATTTCGGCAACGATCATCCACAGCAGGCGGCCGCCCACCTGCAGCGTGGTTTCTTCCCAGGCCGGAAAGGGTCGTCCGGAAAGGAATACGGCCGAGACCGCCGCTTCTTCCACGCTCCTGGACCGCAGATAGTCGGCGAGAATCTGCACTTTCTCGTTCTTCTTCGTGGTGGCGGCGATGGCTTCCGCAGTCTGGGCAAGGCGCTGCATCAACCAGTTAGATTGCAGATTGCAGATTTCAGATTGCACATTGGGATCGGCGTCGTTCGCAGCCCACGCCAAATCGGAACGGATGCTGTCGGTTCAGCCGCGCAGTATGCCCTCAACCCGGCGCACATCTTCTTCGGTATCCACGCCCACAGTGTCGAACGGCGTCTCTGCCACGTGGATCGGGATGCCGTTGTCCAGGAAGCGCAACTGCTCGAGCCGTTCACTGCGCTCCAGTTGCGACTCCGGCAGTGAGCAGAACGTTTCCAGCGCCTCCGCGGTGTAGGCGTAGAAGCCAAGATGTTTGAAATAGGTGACCTCGCCTGCGCCGTCGCGATCGAACGGAATCGTAGCCCGCGAAAAGTAAAGCGCTCGTCCGTCCTGCGCGGTTACGACCTTCACGGCGTTCGGGTTGGCGACGTCCTCTTGCTTGCACGGTGTCATCAGCGTTCCCACGCGCACGCCGGGCAGGCCCATCAGCGCAAGAAGGGAAACCACGTGCTCCGGACGCGTGAGTGGTTCGTCACCCTGGATGTTCATGTAGATATCGGCTGTCGTGCCGCTCGCGATCTCGTGAACTCGCTCGGTGCCGCTGCGATGCGTTGCCGAAGTCATACGCGCGTTCCATCCGTTGCGGCGGCATACGTCCATGATCTCCTCGGAGTCCGTGGCGATGATCACGTCCGTAAGCTGTTTACACGCGACTGCCGCCTCATACACCCAGCCCAGCATCGGGCGCCCGCAGATCTCGCGCAACGGTTTGCGGGGCAGACGGGTGGAACCAAGACGGGCAGGAATGACGGCAATAGCGTTCATGGTTTTAGTTTGGATGGCGCCGTCATTTGTGGCAAGCAAGTTCGTCGACATAGACGATCACTGTCATGCTGTCGCAATGCTCGATCGCAATGTCGTCTTGTCGTTCCGAGCGCAGCGAGCAACCCCAAATCGACGGTATTGCCGCGGGTAGCGGTTCCTCGTCGCTGTGCTCCTCGGAATGACAAACTACAAGAGAGTCCCAGTCCGTCAGCCAAGGATGGTTTCACAGCCATGGCGTTGCTTATTGCGGCTCGACTCTATCGCGGAACTTGCTGACGAGCTTTTGCGCCGCCTCCACCAGGCTATCTTCCTTGGCCTTCTGCTTCATCGCAAAGTGCGGCTGTTCGGTGGCGGACCACAGCGCGATGTGGCTGCGCGCGTCGTAAACGATGATACGCACGGGCGCGTTCGATAGCTCCCGGCTTGAAGTCGTAGTCTGTTCGTGCCGTCCCGCAGATCCCGGCCGGTTCACCGAACTGGAGACGCTCACTCCGCTGCCCGTTCCAGGCGCTGATACCTCGACAATGATGTCCGCCTTTTCAGGCGAGTTCACCAGGGTGTACCGCCCCCAGGACTCGATCGCTGAACTGATGACGTTATAAGGGATTTCGCTGCCGACGGCGTTCCTGACCAGCACCGTCTTCGCTGCCCTGAGGCGCGCCGCGGGATCCACCGGACGGACGTGCGGCGGGACCGGCTGCGGTTTGGTCTCGGTCTTCTGCTCCTGCGCAGCGGTCACCCCGCAGGCAAGCAGGACGCAACAAACCAGCCCACCAAGCCTCATGATTGGCCTCCCTAGTTGTTCAACGGTAGCAGAGGGCGCGCGCCCGTTACAATGCACGCCTGTTACTTTGCGCCTTGTGACTTCTGGCTCCCCAGCGCCTGCACGATCGCACTTTCAGCCATTGGCGCCATGATCTTGTAACCCGCGGCATTCGGGTGCAGACCGTCTTCCGACAAGTCGCGCTTCAACAGACCTTTGTCATCCACCATCGCGCTGAAATAGTCGAGATATAGGCAATCGTTCTCGGCGCAGTAGTTCTTGAGCCAGCGGTTCAGTTCCAGGATCTTTTCCGGCGAACGCTGGTAAAAGAACTTCTTTGCCGCCGCCGTGTAATCCGAGACCGGCAACACAGAAGAGTAGATGACGCGAATGCCGTGCAACCTCGCCAACTCGGCCATGCTTGCGTAATTGGCGTCGATATCCGACATCGGCATGGGACCGGTATTCCCGGCGATGTCGTTAGTGCCGGCGAGGATCACGACGGCTGCGGGCTTCAGATCGATCACGTCCTGGCGGAAGCGCACCAGCATCTGCGGCGTGGTCTGGCCGCCGATGCCGCGGTTCACGTAGGGCTTGCCCGGGAAGTACTCGGCGATGTGCCATCCGTCCGTGATGGAGTCACCGAAGAACACGACGCGCTTTTCGCCCGGCGCCGGCGCGGGCAGTTTTTCGTTCGCCGCGCGATATCGCGTCAGTTCACCCCAGTCATCCATCAATGTGTGGATGCGCGACTCGCGCCACTGCTGGAGTTCACGGCGTCCCTGCTCGGAGGGGTCGGTACTGGTCTGGGCAAACGCCGTCAGCACGGCAAAAACAAGGATCAGGATGACAATCAAGCCAGTTCGGTACATGCGCCCAAGATACCACTCAACCTGCGTGCAACCTAGTGCCGCCAAGTAATCGGGTCATCTCGCCATCGGGTGATCGGGTGATCGGGTCATCGGGTCATCGGTTGATCGGGTCATCGGGGCAACGGGCGTCGCGCTGTCGGTGATCGGTTATGGAGTGATGGCGCAACAGGGCAACTTTCACCGCTTGTCATTCCGAGCGCAGCGAGGAACCCCTACGGCCAGCAAGATTCGTCGTGCGGGTAGCGGTTCCACGCGTAGCGCGGGATGACCACCCC
>JAEZPW010000116.1 GCA_023441255.1 Acidobacteriota bacterium | reverse complement strand
CCCCTCTACAACATCGGCCACGATCACACCTTCGTCACGTGATAAGCGCAAGCCAGCGGCCATGAGGGGAGTGATGTCCTGAACATCCAGGCCGATGTCTCCGTATCTGATGCGCCCGCGGGAGCGTATTTGATCGAACGCATACTTGACGATGTCGCTCGGGATTGCGAGGCCAACGCGCTCCCCCTCAACGATCATTGTGTTCAGCCCTACAAGTCTTCCCTCCGTATCAACAAGTGGACCGCCGCTGTTTCCGGGATTCAGGGCCGCGTCGGTCTGAATGTAGACTGCCCTACTGTCCGAATCCATCTGCCGCGCGACCGAACTCACCACCCCCATCGTGATTGCGTTGTGGGCACCTAAAGGCGACCCGATCGCGACCACTACTTCACCCTGTTTCACCTTCTCATAGTCAGCGAGTGACATTGTCGGCAAACCGGTGGCCTTGATCTTCAATACGGCTATATCGATGTCGTCGTCAATGCCGACTAGCGCCGCCTGATAGAACTTTCCCGACACACTAGCGAAGTCTCGAGCTGCCATTCCACTGGGACGCAGATGGTTCAGGAAAACGCGGATGTTCTTCGCGTTCTCGATCACGTGTGCATTTGTGACGATGTAACCATCAGGGCTTAGTATTACGCCTGAACCCGTGACACGCTGCTTGATCACCATAGTTGCATTCGGGTCGTCATCGTCATCCTTATCCTTGGGTTCGCCGTATCTTGAAGCTCGAATCTCTACTACAGCAGGAGACACCTGGTCCGATAAGCGCTTCAATGAGTCGCTCAGCTGGTCGAGAACGCCGGCGCTCGCTTGTGCCGTTATCCTTGGCGGAACGACCACAAAAAGGCTGAGCAGAAGCAAAAGGCCGAACCTACTCCAACTTACGGCTAGCCGAGTCATGGCAACGAGAAACCTCCGCGTCTGCAAAGCTATTAACGAACGGCATCCCGAATCGCCTTATAGCGCCCCGAGCAGCAGTCGCGAACTGGCAAAAATATAGTAAGAGTAAGAGGGCTTTCGGGAGCTTGTCCCGGACACGCGGCAGTGATGATCGTTTGCTCACCGCTGTTCAGGTCGCATGCCGGAGCATCGGCAGGAGTCACGCTGCCAATTCGCCTTTGCTGCGCGCAATAGGGGCATAAGCTTCGATGCGAGTACCTGATCCGCGCCGAGAAGTAACACCCATGCGGCCTCCAATCAAGTGCAACCGTTCCCGCATGCTCACCAAGCCGAGACCTGTTTTCGCGGTGTGAGGGTTGAAACCGACACCTTGATCGCAGATGTACAGCGTAATCTCGTTGTTGTTGCACCCGAGCTCTACCCAGGCACGGTTACAGCGGGAATGCTTTACAACATTGTGCAACGCTTCCTGGGTCACCCGGTAGAGGCACAGGGCGGTGTCGTTGCATGCCGGCTGCGGAGCGCCCTTGTCAGTGAATCCAACGTTGATACCGTGCGCTCGCGACACGTCGTCGCAAAGGACCTTGATCGCCGCAGACAGTCCAAGGTGCTTGAGAGTTGAGGGATGTAGCTGATGGGACATGTGTCCCACATCTGACAATACCTGCTGGAGCTTGTCGTACACCTTTTCAAGAGTTGACCGAACGGCCTCGTCACTTGTGGACAGCCTTGCCTGTGCCACTTGGATTGAAATGACGGCTAGTTCCTGGCTAACGCCATCATGCAACTCTCGAGCGACACGCTTCCGCTCTTGCTCCTGAGCGTCGATAAGGAGGGCGCCGAGGCTTTTGCCGGTCCCGGACCCCGCATTACGACTCGACTCTGTTTCCAGAGGGGATAGCCAGTCGCGAACACTTTGTTCCGGGCTATTGGGACCCCCTGCGCTGCCGTGGGTTAAGGTTCGCCTCTTGCGCTTTGAAGTCGCCACTCGTTCGCCCTCACTCGTGTTCCCGAACCTCAGAAGAGGTCAGAAGAGGAACGATATGTGTTCTCGAGAGAATGAGCCAGCCCCAGAAATGCTAGTCTCACGCCTGTATGAGGAGAGGCGCATTCTTCGCGAAGCAAGGCCGTCGGCAACGAACTACACACTTCGGCATGAAGCACGGGCATGAATTGCGGAAATCAGATCCATTGTGAGGCGCGACGTGAACAGGTATGCTGCACCACCTCTGGCGAGTGCGATGCGGATGAACTCAGCAAGATCGTGGACTGTGAGAAGGACTATTAGGAGTCAGAAGTCAAGAGGCTATGATGTGCTGCTTTATTGCGTATTGCAGAAGCTCTGCGTTCGTCTTCACACCCAAGATGCTCATTATTCTGTATTTGTGAAAAGCAACTGTCCCCGGCTTAAGATTGAGTGTGTACGCCACTTCTTTCATCGACATGCCTTCGGCGATCAGTTGCAACACCTCACGCTGACGCGGTGTAAGTTGCTTCTCGAGTTGGATAGTCTTGCCAGTCCTCAGCAGAAACTGGACTGTGTCTTTGGTGATCAAAGGTGACAGATAAGATTTTCCCCTGCGCACCTCACGGATAGCAGTTACAAGTTCTTTGGCGGCGGTGCTCTTTGGTAAGTAAGCCGATGCGCCCCGACGAAAAGCCTCGGCGGCTACCTCAGGATTCATGTTCATCGTCAAGTACACCAGTTTTGCGGTCGGTATAATCTGCTTCACCTGTTCACCGGCATCGAGTCCGTTTAGCAGCGGCATCGCGATGTCAATAATTACGATATCCGGCTTCAGCTCTGCTACGGAGTTCAGCAACGCACGCCCGTCGTTAACGATGGCGACGACTTCAAACTCCGGCTCCAGAAAACTCTTGCAGGCCTCCGCTACCAGATTGTGGTCATCCGCGATCAATAAACGAGTCCTGTGGCGCGGTTCCATAAACTCTCCCCAACTTTT
The DNA here is from genome assembly GCA_023441255.1 of Acidobacteriota bacterium. Lineage (GTDB taxonomy): Bacteria > Acidobacteriota > Terriglobia > Terriglobales > Acidobacteriaceae > JAEZPW01. The sequence goes on along the minus strand of JAEZPW010000116.1, from coordinate 21,329 downwards.
CTAGCGAGGCATATTACCACCGTGCAGAGTCTCCGGAATCTAGACGCTCCAGAGCCAGGTCGTTCTGCAATACTGTCGACACTGTGCTTCGGACTTAGTGACCATGAACATTAACATTGTCTTGCTGCCATTCAGCCTACACAATGTAGCCGAGAGCAGACCATGGCGCGAACTGACACTTTTGCCAGTTCGCTGACACGCTTTGTCTGCATATTCTCATTTCGCGCCGGTTCTCGCGACGGATCTTCTGTGCGACCAGGCTGTTCTGGTACCCCAAAAGAACGGTCCGAGACGAGCGTGCGATGCGCATCACCCAATCCGTAGTGTTCAGCCCGCCAACCGAACACTGCTGCACACGCGTCTGGTGATCCGAGCTGTTGCGCTAATCTCAGGCGGCTAACCGGCTGCACGAGGCTGTGTGACAGCTCCCCGGCGCGCGCCTGCCCTGAGAGACGTTCGATGCGACGTCAGACCATCCTTTCCCTTCGGGAAGAACAAACGTTTGCGTATAGTTTCTAGCGACAGCTGCCGTTGTCTTCAAAGCGACCGCTGGCGAGCATCGGCCCCAGAAACTGCCAACACCGGAGGAGCTTCTGTGACAAGGCATCGTTCAAGAGAGCGTCCTGCGAGAGCGTGAGATTCGCTGCATTCATCGAATTCCTGGCCTGGACAAGGTTGTTGCTCCAGGTTCGCAGGTTTTCAAACTCGTTCGTGAGCAGTTGCAGCGCCTGCCGATCTGATTCGTTAGAAGCCGCTGCATGCGCCAGAGCAAAACCTTTCGCCGCCCGCGCCTGGTAATCTGCCATCGCGTTGCCGACTGGATAGCCGCTCTTTATGGTGAGTGCAAGGGTGCTCGCCCACTCCCTCATCTCAGCCAACGATTCGATCCCGGCATTCACGAACTCTTTGGACAACTTAGGCTCAGCCTGACTTGGATCGGAAGGAGTCGCCGCACTGCCCTGTTTCGCTGTTGTCAGCTTCGTGGCAGGCGAGCGCCTCGCTTCCGATTTCGGCAACACCAGAACCATTCGCGTACCCTGATACCCGAGCGTGCCGTGCAAGACAGTTGCAAGCGCTTCCAGATCAACGTACGTCCGCCCCCTACTACTAATCACGGGCGCCTCGCCAGCATACCCGGTGACGACCAACGCCCTACTCTGCTGTCCGTTAGCCGGCCCCGACAGCACCGCGAATGCGAAAAGAGTTGCAGACACAATGAGTGGCTTCAACGAACGATGGAAGTTACGTGTCATGATCTTGCCTCACATTGCCTCAGTGCGTTTGAGTCAGCTGTGTGCGACTCAAAACACAGCCCGCTTCGTACTGACGAAGCGGGCACAAATCGATACAGTTGCCCTGATCGAATCTGGCGTCGACCAAAGAGCCCGGATTCGGCTTACCTGCTCCGGCCCACAAACCGCAGTCCGAAGGAGGTCCCAACCGAGAAAATTCCCAAAAGAGCCAGCAGCGGAAGCTCACTCCCCGTGTTTGGCAGCTTGGCCGCGGGCTTTGCCTCAGCTGTTTGTACGGGAGCTGCGGGTTCCGATGCGGGAGCCGGCTCTGGGGCGGCTGCTTCCACAAGTAGCGGTCCCTGTTGCGGTGGCGTCGGCATCTGCCCGGTCACCTCTTTCTGCTGCGCAACTGAGGTCTGGGGCGCCTCCGTTAGTACGGTGGCAGTGATGTTCATCCCCTTCTTGAGATCCCAGACCGTCGTCTCCCGGCCATCGATCATGAATTTCTGATCCTTTGGTACGTTGTAAGTCTTGTTCGTGTTGTCAGGCAGAGTCAGAATGACCGTCTTGGGCGGATTGACGTGCCACACTTTTCCCTGGATGGTTCGGACCGTGGTGACGACTTCGGGCGTGGTTGTTGTAGTGATTGTGCGTTGCAGTACCATCCCAGGCTTTACGTCCTTGATTGTTACTTGCTTCCCGTCCACGGTTGCCGTTGCGCCCTCGGGAACGGTGATGTGTCTCACTTCTCCGTTGTCCATCTTTACGACCAGGTTATTCCCGGAGACGTAGACGACTTCACCCTTTTCAACTTGCGTTTCCTGGGCGGCCTGGCCCTGGGTCACTGAGGTTTGCGAGGTGTCCTGTGCGATGCCGGTCGCAACAAGTATGCACACGACCGCCACGGCAAGGAGCCACTTGGTTGATACGTTCATGTTCATTGTGCATTCTCCTGAAACGTCGCATTGATTGACCTGACTACGGTGGCGCGATTCTTGGTACTCTCTTTAGTCGGCTGTATTACTGCGTGAGCTATGAAACGTCTAGGAGCACTGCCCACAAAGAAGAAGGGGTAGCACGTGACCAGAGTCAGGGCGGGTGTGCTCTCGCCTTTCAGCACACTAACGTCGTCACCGTCGACAATCTGCAGCGAGTCGACAGCGTACGTATAAGTGCCTGAATTCGTAATCAACTGAATCGTGTCGGTCGGTTCGATTTTCTGTAGTGGACGAAAGAAACGATCACGATGACCTGCTATGCCGAGATTCCCGTTTTCACCTGGTAGCGCGGTGCCTGGGATTCGGCCGACGCCCCGGTTGAGCGTCCGGCTGTCTGTCCCGTCGAATACCGGCACTTCCACACCGAGACGCGGTATTCTCAGCAGTGCTATGAGTTCCCCCGAGCGTATTCCCAGCGCTGGCACGTGATGCTGGCGTTCTTTCTTTGTGGAAAGGGTCACGTCACCCTGTCTCGGGGGCGGAATGTTGCTTGAGGCCCGAATCTCTTCGGTTTGGGCCAGTTCACGTTTGTACTCGCGGACAGCCAGACGAGCATGAATCGTGCCGTCGAGATATGCGACCGCACAGACACTCAACATCGCAAGACCGGCGAAAAGCAGAATCCTGTCGACAGTCCTAAGCACTCTCATTCGGAGTCGCCTCACTCTCACACGCACGGCTTGTGCATCGTAGGCGGCAACTAGAATAGCTGGACGTATGTCGCAGGTATAACTACGAATATTGCCAGTAGCACGGAAGGAAAACCATCAGCGTGGGTCGAGAGCCTTAGGGGACTCACTACTGCTGCACCATGCTGGACATGCACCTCCACAATTGCCATCACGGTGCGTATTCGACGTGCCGGTATGTCATTTTTGATAGTTCTCAAGATCCCCAAAACCCTGCATAAGTTCTTTTGGGCCTGCTAGACGGGCGTCAAGCGACCCTGGAGCAGTTCATGCGACTTTTCTCCGTACTAGCGTTGCTTCTTACGATCCCTGTATCCATCATTTATGCTCAGACGAATGTTTCGCAGCCAAAGTGGCAGTCAGGAACCATAACATCGGTGACGACGCACGATACGAAGGGCGACGATACATCCGGCGTTCAACAATACGAGGTATCCGTCAAGGTGGGAAACGACGTGTACGTCGTTTTGTACACCCCTCCGCAGGGATCCAATACTGTTCGATACCGCGCTGGCACCAGCCTGCAAGTATTGGTCGCAAACGACACTGTTACGTTCACCGATCTGCTTGGCAGAGCTAACACGCTCCCTATCCTTCGACGCGAGCCCCCGAAAGAAACCCGCAGCCAGTGAGGGCTGCCCGATTCCTTGTGGACGCGAATCATTAGCCTGGTGCTCTGGAGTTGTTGATGTGAGATCACAATGCCAAGCGATCACCGTAATCGCCTAAGGCCCTGGCTCGTCCCTTCCGTCTACGCGATCGGGGCGATAGTCCTGGGTCTAGTGTTGCCACGAGTGGAGATGTTCCTCATCCCGGCACTCGCCTCACCCGTGACATTAAATGCCGCACTCACCATCTATGCCGCGATCGCCTCGGGGATGATCTCTCTAACAGGCATAGTCTTTTCGCTAGCTTTTCTGATGGTTCAGTTCAGCGCAACAGCGTATTCGCCGCGCTTGGCATTGTTAATGGCACGAGATCCCCTCCTGGCGCATGCACTTGGCATGTTCATAGCAACTTTCGTGTATGCCATCGCTGCCCTCGCTTGGCTAAACCGTATCTCATCCCAACATGTGCCGTTGATCAGCTTCACACTTGTCATCGTATTGTTGCTTGCAAGCATGGGGATCTTTATCGCGTTGGTAGAGCGTGTCGGAATGTTGCAGGTTAGCCGAATGCTCACTTTCACGGCGGATCAGGGTCGAACGGTCATAGCAACCACGTATCCGCCTTCCCGCTTGCCTGATCCGGTTGCTGCAACAAATGAGATCACTAACAGCCGTCCTGCACAGGTGCTCGTTCATCACGGGCAACCCCGCGCGATTCAGACCATCGACATAGAGGCGCTGTTGCAACTCGCGGTCGCGCACGAGGCTGTATTGGAGTTGGTCGCCTCGATCGGCGATACGGTTGTGGAATTGACGCCTCTGATGCAGATCTACGGTGCGACACAACTCATCGATGAACAACTGCTATTGAGGGCGATCCAACTGGGCGAGCAGCGCACCTTCAATCAAGACCCGAAGTATGCGATTCGACTCCTCGTGGACATTGCGATCAAAGCTTTGTCTCCAGCGATAAACGATCCCACGACGGCGACTCAGGCGCTCGATCAAATTGGCGATCTCCTAGTTCGCCTCGGTCACCGGCGGATTGAGATCGGTAACTACCATGACAATCAAGGCACACTTCGACTCATAGTTCCGTTCCCGACATGGGAGGACTTCCTGCGACTGGCATTTGACGAGATCCGACACTACGGCGCCGACAGCGTGCAGGTTATGCGACGCATGAGCGCGTTGGTTAGCGATTTGATGTCCGTTCTGCCCGAGCATCGCCGACCGGCATTGGCTAATTGGCAGCGGCGATTGCAGGGGACCATTGTTCGGTCCTTCGCCGACGCCGACGAGCAGTCAGAAGCGTCTGTGGGCGATCGCCAAGGGCTTGGAACGACTACGCGTCGCCGCCAGGCCGCGGTGTAACCGAACAACGCACTAACACTGAACACACGAACACTCGCCCGGTCGCCGGCATGTCTAGCAAGTGCCGCCGTAACCGTAACTTCTAGCTCACCCAACTAGCAATATACGGAGTCCCTTCGAGGGTGCAGAGACGACTAGATTTCCAATTCGGCGGAAGCGTCTGCCCATCTCGTTCGGAGCTCTTATGAATCGACTCTTCATCATTGCGGCACTCGCTATCTTTGCTATTGCGTCTGCAGAAACTAATACGTTGTTTGCGCAAGCAGCCGAACCAAATAGTGACAAGTTGCAAAAGCTTCAAAAACAGCTAGACGACATGCAGGCCCAGATGGCCGCCGTTCAGGCAGAAATAAAGCAGTTGTCCAGCGGCACGACGCAGGCCAACAACATGACCGAGGCAGCGGCACAGGCATCGACGAGCAATCAAACGTCGAGTGGACAGTCCGAAGCAGCGACAGAACTGGACCAGGAACAGCAGCGTGAGGTCGGCAAGCAAACCTCCACGCACGTGACTTTCTCACAGGACGAAGTTGCTGCGGCGCGTGTCGATAATGCACCGTTGGACCCTCGCTATCCCGGCTACTTTCGACTTCCAGGAACGCGAACGTTCCTGAAGATCGGCGGATACTTCAAGACTGACTTCATCCGAGACATAAGACAAGCAGGCGACACGGACAGGTTCATTCCCTCCAGCATTCCGATTCCGGCGCCGGCAGGGGTGAGCAACTCGACAGTTTCAGTGCGCCCGACTCGCTTGAACTTGGACTTCCTAATCCCTTCCGAGAGCCTCGGCAAAATCCGGTTCTTTGTGGAAGGAGATCTATTTGGATCGAGTGCGACTACGCCGCGCATGCGTCACGCATACGCGCAGGCAAGAAACCTGTTGATCGGTCAGACCTTTTCGAACTTCATGGATCCAGACTCCGGCCCTGACCAACTCGATTTTCAAGGTCCGAACGGACAGGTTTCGATTCGCAACCCTCAACTGAGGTACAGTGTCCCGCTTGGCGAAAAGAGGTCTCTCAGGTTCTCCGTCGAAAAGGCTTCCTCGGACGTGGCGTTCAAGACGCCCGAATTCAATGCGCTGCCCAACAGCCCGGCACCGGACGGAGCGATCACGTTCCGTCAGGACATGAATAGCGGGCACTTTCAGTTCTCCTGGCTGTTTCGTGACATTGCGGCATTTCTGCCCAATGGCGTGAGCGATTCTACGTTCGGATGGGGATTCAACTTCACGGGGTTACAGAAAACAGTCGGCAAGGATGCTTTTACTTACCAGATCGCGTACGGACGTGGCATCGGGCGGTACCTGAATGACACCTCTGGCCTGGGAATCGATGCGGCTCCGATTAGCGCAGCCGAACCTCGACTGAGGTCTCTGCCGGTGTTGGGCGCGTATGGGTCGTACCAGCATTTTTGGGTGCCCAAGTTACGTTCAAACCTTATCTACGGCTTCGTCCAGGTAGATAACACTTCGTTTCAGCCGGGATCCACGTTCCACCAGAGCAATTACACGGCAACAAACCTCATCTGGAATGTAGCCGGATCCTTGAACGTCGGCGCTGAATTTCTTTATGGATGGCTGGTTGAGAAGAATGGTGCGAAAGGCAATGCTCCTCGCTTGATGATCAGCGCCAAGTACAACTTCGTGAAGACAGAGGAAACGAAGCAGTAGCAAGTCTACCCAGGGGACTTGATAAGCAACGAACAAGTGAACGGAGGCAGGAATGAGCACGGCGACAACTACTGACAAGCCGCGAGTCGATCAATTCTTCACGGTCGCAGAAGCACGATTCGATCGTTGGCGCGCATTACTCGAGTCGGCTAGAGCATGGGAATCGTCGGCACAAGCGCAACGTACGTCCCAAATCGATAGCCATCGTGCTTCAGTAAGTACGAAGATTGGCGAGTTACGTCAATGGGAAGACTTTTTCGCGTATCCAGGGCCGCGGTTGTTGCGCGTGCTGGATGAGCGTATTGCGTCCGACGATGCGAAAGGCACAGCCCGGCTGGTACAAGCTATCAGCGCTGCATTACTGACCCATTCCTATCGTACGAACATGGCAGATTGGGAAACGGACGAAGAAGGCCCAGCCGGTGTGGGGGAACGGTTGCCGGCCGGGGAGGATGTGGCTGCCCATCGTCCATACTTCGAAGTACTAATGGTAACACCCGCTCGTCCTGCGCTTTGGCCGGAAATTGCCCAGGAGTTCCGCAAGATTCGCCGCTCCCAGGACAAGTTCATCTATGAGCAGGTCTTCGTCGGTGCTTTCGAAGACGCAATCCTCGGCGTTATTCTTAACGGCAGCCTGGAAGCTGTCGTTATTTACGACAGTATTCCGTTCGTATCGACACACAATAGCCCGGTTCTTCGCGAGTTTCTTACCACGCACCTTGCTGCGAATGGAATTGAGGATGACGTACGTCATCAAGCGCTGACCCTGGCACAATCGATCAAACTACTCCGCCCTGAACTGGATGTTTATCTCCTGAGCGATCGCGAGGTTGAAAAGGCCGCGGGAGATCCCGCTGCAGAATGCGTTCGCCGGATCTTCTATCAGGTCGAAGAGCCACTCGAACTCCATCTCAGCATCCTCGATGGCGTAGCAGACCGTTTCTCTACCCCTTACTTCGACAACCTGCAGAAGTATGCCCAGAGGCCCATCGGCACATTTCATGCTCTTCCCGTCGCTCGCGGGAAGTCCATATTCAAGTCGAACTGGATCCGCGATATGGGCAAGTTCTATGGCCTGAACTTGTTCCTCGCGGAATCTTCCGCAACCACCGGTGGGCTCGACAGCCTGCTCGAACCGACCGGCAACATAAAAGTTGCACAAGAATATGCGGCACGCGCGTTTGGTGCCGACCAGGTCTTCTTCGTCACTAACGGCACCTCGACGTCCAACAAAATGGTCGAGCAGGCACTGCTAGCGCCCGGCGACATAATGTTGGTTGATCGTAATTGTCACAAGTCACATCACTATGGTGCAGTATTGTCCGGCGCCTTACCGCTCTACATCGAGGCATTCCCCCTCACGAAATACTCGATGTACGGCGCCGTCCCGTTGCGTACGATCAAGAAAGCCCTGCTTGATCTCAAAGCCGAAGGCAAACTTGATCGTGCGCGGCTTCTCGTGCTCACAAACTGCACGTTTGACGGACACATTTACAACGTCGAGCGAGTCATGGAAGAGTGCCTCGCCATTAAGCCCGATCTGATCTTCCTGTGGGATGAGGCGTGGTTCGGATTCGCAAGATGGAGTCCTTTCTACCGGCGTCGTACAGCAATGGGGGCGGCTGCAATCCTTGAACGCAAATTCAAGGATCCCGCGTACCGCGCCGCTTATGTCGAGCAAACCAAGAAGCTCGGGGAAGACCTTGACCCGAACGACGGTACGCTGCTCAACACAAGACTGCTCGCGAATCCTGACAAAGTCCGTTTGCGCGTTTATCAGACAAATTCCACTCACAAATCCATGTCTTGCCTGCGTCAGGGATCGATGGTGCTGGTGAAGGACCAGGACTATCACACTGTCGAAGAGCAGTTCCATGAGGCAGTGTTCACACACGCGTCCACCTCGCCCAACCTGCAGATCATTGCTTCTATCGACGTCGCTCGCCGACAGATGGAGTTGGAAGGATACGAACTTGTAAACCGCGCGATTCAACTCGCGCTCGATGTTCGGCGCGAAGTTAACTCTCACCCACTCGTCTCCAAGTACTTCAAGGTCCTGGGCGCGGATGAAATGGTCCCTGGCGAGTTTCGTAATTCCGGGTTCGTAGACTACTTCAGCCCGGGGGCTAATTGGGCCACGGCGGTCAATGCGCTGAGAGAGGATGAATTTGCCCTGGATGTCACAAGGCTGACGCTCGTCTGCGGTTCTGCTGGATTCGATGGAACTCAGTTCAAGAACATGCTTGCTGCGGACTATGACATCCAGTTGAACAAGACATCTCGCAACAGCGTGTTGCTGCAGACCAACATCAACAACACGCGAAGCGACATCGCTCACCTCATCAAGGTGCTGGTCGAGATATCACAGAAGATCGAAAGGAAGCTGGCTCAAGGCGGAGCGGCAGCACAGGAAGCGTTCAGAGTCAGAGTCAAGTCGCTGATGGAAGATGTGCCCGATTTGCCGAACTTCAGCGCATTCCACGACAGCTTCCGTGAAAAACCATCAAGCGCCACCACTGAGGGCGACATGCGATCGGCATTCTTCGGAGCGTATCGCGCCGACGACTGCGAGCACCTGAAACTGTCGAGTCCTGAGATTGACAGGCGGCTCAGAGAAGGGCCCCCGTTGGTTTCGGCAAACTTTGTCATTCCATACCCTCCAGGTTTTCCAATCATGGTTCCCGGCCAAGTGATCACGGCCGAGACGATCGAGTTCATGCGCAAGCTGGACGTCAAAGAAATCCACGGCTTCAGCGCCGCACTCGGCTTGAAACTGCTCAAGCCCTCGGCCTTGGAGGAAAGAGTGTCTCCGCAGCAGGAAAGGGCAGCACGCAAAGCCGCCTGACTGGCACCCGCCGCAAGGCGGGTGCCGTTTTTTCGCCTATGACTTGTTGCTCCCAAAGCATGCAGTACGCAGCCTCGTGATACGGAGGTCCTTCAATGTTCGTATTCTCATGGTTCGCAGCAACGCTGCGGCAGTACCCTGAGATTGCAATATTCCTCGCGCTTGCAGCCGGGTACTACTTCGGCAAGTTTACGTTTCGCGGCATAGGGCTTGGATCAGTCACAGCCACTCTGCTGGCAGGCGTCCTCATCGGGCAACTTGGGATCACGATTTCGGCGCCCCTGAAGGCGTTTGTGTTCCTCATGTTCCTTTTCGCTGTCGGATACGGAGTCGGGCCGCAGTTTGTGCGCGGTGTTGCCAAGGATGGCGTTCCTCAAGCGCTCTTTGCGGCAGTGCAATGCGTGCTGTGCCTGGCGACCTTGGTGGTCATTGTCAAAGTGGCGGGCTACGATCTGGGCTACGCAGCCGGGTTGTACTCTGGCTCCCAAACGATTTCCGCCGCCATGGGTCTCTCCACCGACGCGATCAATCGGCTAGGCCTGGCAGCCGAGGAAGCGAAACGAATGCTGGACTCTATGCCGATCGCCTATGCGGTCTCCTACATGTTCGGTACCGTGGGGTCTGCTATCGTGATTGCGCTGGTTGGCCCGGCACTGCTCCGCATCGACCTGCCTGCCGCCTGCAAAGACTACGAGGAAAAGCAGGGCGGCACAAGAGAGTTGGGCGGAGCCGGATCCGCGTGGCATCGCTGGGAAATGCGGGCGTTCCGTGTGCAGCCTGGTGGAGTGGTCGCCGGTCTTCGGGCAGCGGAAGCAGAAGCGCTCGTGCCGAACGCACGTGCGTTTGTCCTACGCCTTCGTCGCAACGGGGTCATCGAGGAAGTTGCTGCCGACACCGTATTGCGCGAAGGCGATGTTGTGGCTCTCGCCGGCGCTCGCGAGGCACTGGTCAAGGTTATCGGTGAACGCGCGAAACTGGTGGCCGTGGCGGGTGCACGAAGTTCCGCTCCTGCCGGCGAAGTTGCCGTCGAAGTGGACGATCCCGAACTGTTGAGCGTCCCCGTCGAGGGTATTGACGTATACGTCACAAACAAAGAGGTCGACGGAAAGACCCTCGTTGAAATCGCCGGAATGCCTGGCGCTCGCGGCGTCTTCCTGCGCAAGATCACGCGCGGTGCGGTTGCCACAGCTATCCCCATTCTGCCCAACACCAAAATATATCGCGGCGACATTGTGAACATTGTCGGTCGCACTCAGGACACTTCTGCCGCCATCAAGCTGCTCGGGGTGCCCGACCGCCCGACCGACGTAGCAGACGTTGCGTTCATCGGGGCCGGCATTACAGTTGGCGCATTGATAGGTGCACTAGTGTGGAAAGTGGCCGGCGTTCCGCTGACGCTCTCAACCGCAGGAGGGGCGCTCATCTCGGGACTTGTTTGCGGGTGGCTACGCTCCGTGCACCCGACCTTTGGCCGTATCCCGACGTCGACGGTCTGGTTCATGAATTCGGTCGGCCTGAACATCTTCATCGCGGTGGTAGGCATCTCGGCCGGTCCGGGCTTCGTCAACGGGCTTAAATCGCAGGGTATTGGCCTGTTTCTCTGGGGAGCGGTTGCAACCACTGTGCCACTGATACTTGGCATGTTCATCGGCAAGTTCTTGTTCCGCTTCCATGACGCGATACTGCTCGGCATCGTCTCCGGGGCGCGCACCACGACGGCTTCACTTGGTCTGGTGTGCGATCGCGGTCGTAGTCAGGTGCCTGCGCTCGGCTACACGGTGACATACGCCGTCGGCAACACACTCCTAACCATCTGGGGCATGGTGCTCATCATGATCCTGGCGAAATGATTTCTGAGAAGTGACGAGGAGAACACAATGGAACTCGCGCACCTGCAAAGCTTCGAAACGCTCAGCCCGTTCGAGATTAAAGATGAACTGATCAAGTTGGCGAAGGAGACTTCTAGAACCGCGCAGTCAGCCTTTCTCAACGCTGGTCGCGGTAACCCTAATTGGATTGCAACCACGCCCCGGGAGGGCTACTTCCTGCTCGGTCAGTTCGGGATAAGTGAGAGCAAGCGTGTGATGGAGCACGATGCAGGAATTGGCGGCATGCCGCAGATGCAGGGCATCTCGGAGCGTCTCGGAAAATGGCTACGACTTGCCTCGCATGCCGGAACACCCGGGGCAGAGTTCCTGTCGGGAATGGTGTCCTTCGCGGTGAATACCTTTGGGTTCGACCCCGACGCATTCGTGCATGAACTGGTGGATTCCATCATTGGCGACAACTACCCGGTGCCCGACCGAATGCTCGTCCACAACGAGCGCATCACGCATGAGTACCTGATGTGGGCCATGTGCGGAGATCCACGTCCCGCGGGAAGGTTTGACCTATATGCCGTCGAGGGCGGAACCGCGGCGATGTGCTACATCTTCAAATCCTTGAAGGCGAATCGACTGCTACATCCCGGCGACACAATCGCCCTGGGCACGCCGATCTTCACTCCATACATCGAGATGACGCATCTCGAGGACTATGCACTGAATGTAGTCAACATCGAGGCCCCGCAGGAGAATCGCTGGCAGTTCACAGATGAGCAATTGAAGAAATTGGAGGATCCGAAGATCAAGGCGTTCTTCGTGGTGAATCCTGGAAACCCGACGGGGGTCGCGCTCAGCAAGGAAACGATCGCCAAGATCGGAAATCTGGTTAGGAAAAAGCGCCCGGACCTGATGGTCCTCACAGACGACGTTTACGGCACATTCGTACCCGACTTTCGGTCTTTGCTGGGTGAACTGCCCCACAACACCATAGGGGTCTACTCCTATTCGAAGTATTTCGGCGCGACGGGCTGGCGACTGGGCGTGATCGCCGTACATGAGGACAATCTCTACGACAAGATGATCGCTAAGCTGCCCGATGCCGAGCTCAAGGCGCTCGACAAACGTTATGGCCCGCTCACGCTGGAACCACGGAAGATCAAGTTCATCGATCGGATCGTAGCGGACAGCCGTGACGTCGCACTCAATCACACGGCCGGCCTGTCTCTGCCCCAGCAGGTGATGATGAGCCTGTTCTCCATGGCCGAACTGATGGATGTGGAAAAGAAGTACCAGAATGCGTGCCGCGAGATTGTTCATCGGCGTATCTACTCTTTGCTGGAAGGTCTCGGGTTGGAGCTGCCGCCGAATCCGCTATACGACGCTTATTACGGTCTGATCGACTTCGAGTTCTGGGCCAAGAAAAACATCGGTGAGGAAGCTGTTGAATACCTTAAAAAGAATGTTCACCCGCTCGATCTGGCGTTTCGCCTCGCTGAGGACCACGGCATCGTGCTCCTCAATGGAGGCGGCTTCGATGCGCCAGACTGGTCGTTGCGTGTTTCACTTGCCAATCTACCCGACGATGCCTACGACGATATAGGACGTGGCGTACGATCGATCGCTCGCGGCTATCGACAGGCGTACGAGGCGTCGAAGAAGCGCACGGATGAGCCAGGCAAGGGTGACAAGAAATCGGTCGCCGCGTGAGCTGAAAGCTCTCGTTCACACCTAACACAAGGCGGGATTCACTATCGAATCCCGCTTTGTTCTCTCGCGCCACACTTAACCTCTCTTTTTCTGTTCTCAGAAAGAGCCCCGACAAGCACTCGAATCTCGCACTATCCCCACCGACTAGCGTGGCGAGCTAGTTCCCTTCTCAACCTCAAGAGTTACGGTTTGCGGACTGAGAAATGTGCTAGTGGATTCTCTGCGGCCCTTGATCTAAAACGCACATGGTCGCTACAACACTCTGCGCGTCTCCACGCCTGCCGCGCTGTTCCGGAGTACACCGATGCAAAGCGACATCACAAAACGCTGGCTTCGATTCTTCGCTGCTTATGTCGTCTGTGGCGTGCTGCTCCTGACGTCGTTCGCTTTGCTGACGGGATGCGAACGACAGCAGGCTGCCGCCGCTCCGCCGGCCCCGGAAGTGCAAGTGGCTGACGTGATCCAGCAGGACGTTCCGGTCTACAACGAATGGGTCGCGCAACTAGATGGTCCGGTCAACGCCGATATTACGCCAAAGGTCCAGGGTTACGTCCTGGCGCAGGCTTACCGTAACGGCACTTTCGTCAAAAAAGGGCAGCTGTTGTTCGAGCTGGACGCGCGAGAGTACCAGGCACAGGTAGAAAAGGCCAAAGCGGATGTAGCCCAGTCCAAGGCAACTCTTGAGCGATTTCAGAACGATGTTGCTCGTGACACGCCCCTCGCTGCCCAGAATGCAATTCCCCACAAGCAGCTGGATAACGACATCGCAAACGTAAACGCAACGAAGGCAAAGTTACAGGCAGACGAGGCTGCGCTGCAAAACGCCGAATTGAACCTTGCCTGGACGAAGATCTATTCTCCGATAGACGGCATTGCTGGCGACGCCAAGTCGCAGGTCGGTGATCTGGTAGGGACCGCCACGAAGATGACTACGGTGTCGCGAGTGGATCCCATTTGGGCGAACTTCAACATCAGCGAGGCCGCTTACCTGGATGTTGCGCAGCGCGTAGCCGAGGCCTCTCGTGCCGGGCGCGCTGGCCGAGTGCCGGTAGAGTATATTCAGGCAAACGCACAAAAATATCCGCACTTAGGGAAGATCGTCCAGGTGAATCGGGAGATCACCGCTGGTACGGGTACGATCCAGTTCACCGCCGAATTCCCCAACCCCGAGGGAATACTGCGGCCAGGCGGCTTTGGACGCGTGCGCATCCAGACCGCCGACCACAAGAACGCCCTGCTGATTCCTCAAATCGCCGTAATTGAGGTGCAGTCTCAGTACCAGGTGCTCGTTGTGTCGCCTGACAACAAAGCTAAGTACCGTCCTGTCAAAGTCGGCCAGAGAAGCGGTCCCAACTGGATCATCACTGATGGCTTGAAACCCGGTGAACGAGTAGTGGCAGAAGGAATCATGAAGGTACAACAGGCTGCTGCAGCGTCTCCAAAGGCAGCAGAAGAAGGTATACCCGTAACCCCCAAGCATTACGAAACGGTGGCGACAACGGCAGAGGGCAACTGACCTATGGCCAAATTCTTCATAAATCGTCCCATCGTTGCGATGGTTATCGCCATCCTGATGGTCGTCGTCGGCGCAGTCTCTGTGTTCACTCTGCCGACAGCTCAATTCCCTAATATCGCCGATCCGATGATTCAGGTAAAAGCCACTTACCCGGGAGCGGACGCCACCACGATAGCGGAATCCGTCGCTACTCCGATCGAGCAGCAGATGTCGGGTGTCAGCGGCATGAACTATATGTATTCGCTGAGCGCTAGTTCAGGCGGAAACATGTCGCTGTACGTTGACTACAAATTAGGTACCGACGTCAATACCGATCAGATCCTCGCGCAGATGCGCACAGGTCAAGCCACCGCGCAACTCCCCGCGGAAGTGAACCAGCAAGGCGTCATCGTACAGCCGGGTACGACCGCACCGTTCATGCTGCTTAACCTCTATTCACCCAACGGCAACTACGACAACATCTTTCTTGCGAATTACGCGATCATCAATCTGCAGTACGCACTGACACGCGTCCCCGGAGTTTCGCAGGTTCAGATCTTCGGTGCGGGACCTTACGCCATGCGAATCTGGGTCAACCCAGATAAGCTGGCGAACCTCGGCGTCACGGTATCCGACATAACCAGCGCCGTGAAAGCGCAGAACAGAGTCAATCCCGCCGGGCAGATCGGCGGAGAACCCGTTCCAAACGGTCAGCAGTTCACCTATAACGTCCGCGCGCCCGGACGACTCCCCACACCCGAGGAGTTCGGTGAAATCGTCGTGCGCGCCAAGCCTGACGGTTCCATTCTTCGGTTGAAGGACGTTGCGCGAGTCGAGATGGGCTCGCAGTACTACTCTTACCTGGCGCGGTTGGGAACTGCACCCGAACCAGGCCAGCCTTCAAAGCCTGCACAGCCGTCCGCTGCGATCGCACTCTATCTGACTCCGGGAAGCAACGCTCTTCAGACAAGAGACAACGTCCTCAAGATGATGGAGGAAGCGAGCCGCCGTTTTCCACAAGGGCTCGCCTACGCTGTATCGCTGGATACTACTCTCGCCGTCAGCGCCGGTATCCACGAGATCTACAAGACGCTGTTCGAGGCTTTGATCCTCGTCATTCTTGTTGTGTTCATTTTCCTGCAGGGATGGAGAGCAACTCTGATCCCGCTGCTTGCGGTACCGGTCTCGCTGATCGGAACGTTCGTTGTCTTCCCCATGCTGGGCTTCTCGATCAATACCCTTTCGCTGTTTGGCTTGGTGTTGGCGATCGGCCTCGTTGTGGACGATGCCATCGTTGTTGTCGAAGCTGTCGAGCACCACATCGAACACGGTTTGTCGCCGCACGATGCAACTGTGAAAGCGATGGAGGAAGTGTCCGGCCCGGTGGTTGCGATCGCTCTCATTCTGGCTTCGGTTTTTATTCCGACCGCGTTTGTTCCCGGGATAACGGGGCAACTCTACCGCCAGTTTGCCGTGACCATCGCGATCTCGGTGCTCTTCTCGGCATTCAACGCTTTGACACTCAGTCCTGCGCTGTCAGCCATGTTGCTTAAGCCGAGAAAGAAATCTCGCGGGCTGCTGGGTCGATTCTTCGGCTGGTTCAACCACGTGTTTGGAATCGCGACAGACGGATACGTGAACTGGTGTCGCCACTTGATCCACAAGGCCGGGTTCGCATTTGTACTGCTTGCGCTCACCGTGGTGCTAGTGGCCTTCTTCGGCAAGAAGTTGCCGAAGAGCTTCTTGCCCGATGAAGACCAGGGCTACCTTTATGCCGGCCTGCAGCTGCCGAATGCTTCATCGTTACAACGGTCATCAGAAGCCGCCCGGGAAGCCGAACGGGTGATCCTGGAGACGCCCGGCGTAGAAAACGTCACCACCGTGATGGGCTACAGCATGTTAAGTGGCGTGAACGCTACCTACAGTAGCTTCTTCTTTATTTCGCTCAAGCCATGGGAGGAGCGCAAAACGCCCGAGACACGGTACGAGGGCATCAAGGCGAACCTGCAGAAGAACCTGTCCAAGATCAACTCCGGTCTTGCGTTCTCATTCCCACCACCTGCGATTCCTGGTGTTGGAACCTCCGGTGGTGTCACTTTCCTCCTCGAGGACCGCGCTGGCGGCGGACTCGATGCTCTCGCCCAGAATACAAAGCTTTTCATGGCCGAGGCTCGTAAGCGGCCAGAAATCGCCAGCGTCATGACGACCGCGCTCTTTGGCGTTCCCCAACTCGGCGTCAAGGTTGACAACGCCAAGGCGATGGCTCAGCAGATACAACTCAGCAACCTATACGAAACGGTACAGACGTTCATGGGCGGTTCGCTGGTGAATTTTTTCAACCGCTTTGGCCTGCAATGGCAGGTGTACGTTCAGGCCGACGGCGACTATCGTACCAACGCCGAAAATCTCGGCAAATTCTACGTGAGGAACAACGCCGGCGATATGGTTCCCTTAAGCACGCTGACCACCACCCAACCGCGTAGCGGCGCCGAGTTCGTCATGCGCTACAACCTGTTTAACGGTGTCCAGATAAACGCGACTGCCGCGCCGGGCTACAGTTCCAGCCAGGTTATGGCGGCCCTGGAAGATGTTTTTCAAAAGAACATGCCCTCGCAGATGGGCTTTGACTATATGGGCATGTCCTTCCAGGAGCAGTTGGCGGCAAAGGGCGTTTCACCGGGCACCATTTTCGGACTCGCCTTCTTCGTCGTGTTCCTCATTATGGCTGCGCAGTACGAGAGCTGGACGCTGCCCTTCGCCGTGTTGCTGGGTGTTCCAATCGCCGTGGCTGGCGCGTTCGCAACGCTTTACTTCCGGACGCTCGACAACAATGTGTATGCGCAAATCGGACTGGTGATGCTGATCGGACTGTCGGCCAAGAATGCCATTCTCATAATAGAGTTCGCGAAGATGGAGCACGAGAAGGGAGCGCCGCTCACTGAGGCTGCACTGACCGGCGCCAAGTTGCGATTGCGCCCGATTCTCATGACATCTTTCGCATTCATTCTTGGCTGCGTGCCATTGTGGGCGGCTACCGGCGCCGGCGGCATTTCCCGCCAGGTGCTGGGGACCGCAGTGATCGGGGGGATGTTAGCAGCCTCCTTCCTTGCCATCTTCTTCATTCCTGTTTCCTACGTTGTTGTCGAGAGGTTTGGCTATTGGATCCGCGGAAAGAAGAAGGTGGAAGAGCGCCAAGCTGCTGCCGGGTCTGATGCAGAAGGAGTGCATGCATGAAGACGACCTTACTTATGGCCACGGCTTCTATACTCCTTCTTTGCGGGTGCACAGTCGGCCCTCATTACAAACGTCCACAACTTGCCGTGCCGAATACTTACCGGGGTAGTGCACCACCTCCCCAGACGCAGGCGGCAACTCCATCCTTTGGCGAGGTGAAGTGGTTCGCCGTCTTTCAGGATCCCGCGCTGGATGCTCTCATTAAGGAAGCGCTCACCAACAACTACGACCTGCGCATCGCCGCTGCCCGCGTGATGCAAGCCAGTGCTCTGGTCGGGATCACGCGTGCCGATCAGCTCCCCTCCATTAACGCGACTGCAGGGGTTGAATACGCAAGGAACCAGTTCTTCCCGGGAGCGCCAACACTGCAGAGCGCCACCATTCAGGCTTCCTACATCGTGGATTTTTGGGGGCAATTTCGGCGCGCGACAGAGGCCTCTCGTGCAAACCTGCTGGCTACGGAATTCGGCCAGAATGTGGTGCGAACCACGCTGGTCTCCGACGTCGCAATTTCGTACTTTCAGTTGCGCCAGTTCGATGCGCAGCTTGATTACTCTAAACAGACGCTTGCAGCCAACCAGGAAATGCTTCGAATCAACATCGCCAAATTCAAAGGCGGCGAGAGCGCACAGACAGATGTGCTCCAAGCTCAGTTGCTGGTGCAACAGGCGGAGGCGCAGGTCATCAGCCTGACGCAGAGCATCGAGCAAACTGAGAACGCCATCAGCATTCTTCTGGGACGGAACCCCGGTCCTATAACGCGAGGCCTTGCTTTGATGGACCAGCCACACATGCCGGAAGTGCCGGCCGGTCTGCCTTCGGCCCTTATCGAGAGGCGCCCGGACATCAGACAGGCACAAGAATTGCTGGTTTCTGCGAACGCCAATGTTGGCGTTGCAAAGGCCGCATTTTTTCCGCAGATCACGCTGACCGGCCTCTTCGGAGCCCAAAGCACGTCGCTGGCCTCATTTCTTAACGGCCCGGCAACTATCTGGTCCGTGGCGGGGCAGGCGGTTCAGCCTGTGTTTCAAGGCGGTCGTATCCGATCGAACTATCGCTTGGCATGGGCCCGCCGTGACGAGGCTGAGTTCGCCTACAGGAGTACGGTGCTGCAGGCGTTTGGTGACGTTTCGAACAGCCTCGTGGGTTACAGTCAGTCGCGCCAGTTTCGCATGAAGATCACCGAGCAGACGGACACATACCGCGAGGCAGCACGCCTTGCCAACGTACGCTTTCTGGGCGGAACCACGAGTTTCCTCGAAGTTCTTGTCACTCAGCAGCAGTACCTGAATTCTGAGCTGCAGCTGGCGCAGGCGTGGAACACGGAGCTGCAGAACTACGTGCAGTTGTACCGTGCCTTAGGCGGAGGGTGGCAACAGTAAACGAGCTTGTCCTCCAGGGTTAGCGCGACATGACCGGAACACAAGTTCGTCGCCCGGACCTCTTCCTCTTACTTTCGTTACTCATCGTGATTCTCATTTATCCAGTGCTGGAACGCACTGGTCTGGGGCGTGCCCTTGTGGGCTTCGCAATGTTTTTGCCGCTGAGTTTCGCCGTCGTCGAGATGTCGCAGCTGAAGCGATGGGGACGGCGCTCTCTGCTGCTGTTCAGTTGCATCGTGGTCGTAAGTATTGCAGATGCTCTAAGTTCATACCCGGTCATCACGTGTGTGAAGTGGGCGATGGTGGCCGTCTTTCTCGTGTTGAGCGTATCGGCCTTGTTTTCCTATCTGTGGGCCACGCGGGTGGTTACCACGCGTCATCTTTATACCGCCATCAGCATCTATTTCCTGCTTGCGCTACTCTGGTTCGCATCGTATAGCGCCATCGAAGCTCTGTACCCGAAGGCCTTTCTGCACGGTGCTACTGGCCCGTCGGATCGACCCAGCGATCTTTTGTATTTTAGTTTCATCACTCTCACGACTGCAGGGTACGGTGACATCCTGCCCACTACCGGTGAGGTCAGAATGCTTGCGGCACTGGAAGCATCCGCCGGGGTACTGTACGTCGCAATCATGGTCGCTCTGCTCGTGAGCGCGTATCGCCAGCCAGACGATTCCTCTCATTGTCCGTGAGACTTATGCCGGCATCATCTCGGTTTGCCGAGCCAGGAATACTGCCATGCAATCGATACGTTCTGGTTGCTTCCGCCGAACCTGATTCTCGCACCGCGGCTGTAGCTGACCTTGATCGAATGATGCTTTCTGAGAGGAACCGAACAAGTTCCTCCGATGCGTGAGTTCGCTTGGAGTGTCGGCCGCGACTCTACGCTGTTTATCGACGTGCGCCCTCCATACCAGTAATTCGCATCGAACGAGGCCCACAGGCGGGGCTTAACGTCATAACTCAAGTGAGCCTCGATCGCACTGATAGGACCTTGACTCTGGACGTTTGTCGCCGACGCAGATTGTATTCGCGAAAAGTAGTTGTTGTTGTCGGTGAAGAACCAAATTGCCCCATAGCCATCCACCAGCCAATGTCCCCAGCGCCGGGAAAGCCCGATCTCCGGCTTGAATGCCCACCGGTTCGCACTTGGGTTGATGAGTTTGGACGGGTCATATTGCCCCGTTGGCGCGATCACCTTGATGCTTGTCCCGACTATCGTCTTTTGGCGCCACTTCAGGAACTCGCGACCGTCCATTGCCGGTCCGCCCTTGATATTTACTGAGAAACGCACGACCAGGTCCATCAAACCGGAGCGATACGCCTCGACATTGGTGCCCACGACTTCACCCCGATAAGTGGCCTGAACATAGGGAAGTGATACCGTGACATTCGCCGAACGACCAGCAACATTAAGCGAGTGGTAGTAGCTGAGGATTGCTAGGTTCATATTCCCAGTGGCACCGGTCAGGGGCAGGCTACTGCCAGTAATTATGTCACCGCTCGAACGCGAGTAGCTCAAGGTGATGGCGTTAGAGTGTAGCGGCGTGATCAGGTATGCCCGCGGTGCAAGGTCCTGCGCTCTGATGCAGGCTTGGCAGTACAGCACGATCAGGGTAACCGCCGCGAGTTTAACGATAGATGGCATTCGTGCATATTTCGGTAGTTCTCGCCTGAACGGCTCATCACGGCTTGCTCAATCAGTGTTCATTTGACACAGCCCGGCACCACACTGGCGACTGTTACTACTCATAGTGGATTACCTGAACATTCCAGAGAGGTCTACACGTGAGCGCATGATCACTCTGTAAGCGGTAGCGTCTAGAACAGCCGAGTCGCATGTTACACGATAGCGGGGAAGGACCGTCTGGACCAGCTTCTAATCGCAACTGGCATCAGTGTGCTGCGCCGTTCCTGCAACTGTAGTGCCTGACAAATCTCCAGCCATCGCGCCGACCGAATCGCCCACGCTCATTTCAGTCCACAACCTAGCAATTCTTTCAGTATGGCGACATTACTGAAAGGTTGACTATGAATGCGTCTAGCGCTGACCGTGATGTCGTCTTCTGCCCGGGATGAGTTCCTCTGAAGGGAGTACGCCAATGAAGCTCTTACACGTCTGTATGGTGGCCCTGATCATGCTGTCACCCATGGCCTTTGCGCAAACGTCGGAAGTTCATGCGAAACCGCTGACCGATAATGACATCAAGTTGTTGCGCGAGGACGTGCAGTCCGTGAAAGACGATGTCATAAAGCATACGATGCAG
>JAEZPW010000025.1 GCA_023441255.1 Acidobacteriota bacterium | reverse complement strand
ACACGAACCTGGTGACTCTTCGCCGGGTCGGAGACCCGGCGCTACACGAACCCGCGCCACGCAATTCCCGGCGCTATACGGGCTCGGTGCTACGACAATGAAAGCCCCACGTTAGCTGCGCGGAACGTGGGGCACCGTAAATCGGTGCTACTACGCAAATCCGGTGCTACAACGCAAATCCGGTGCTACACCGCGGCGCTACACCGCAAACTCCGGTGCTACACAAGCTCGCTGCTCACGAGCCGGCTGCGTGTTTGTGCGCGACCAGGTAGAGCAGCGGATACAAGTAGATCCAAACCATATCGACGAAGTGCCAATACAGCCCGACATTTTCGATCGGGTTGTGATAGGCGGACGTGAACCGGTTCCTGGCGGCCATGTAAATCATGACGCTGACAAGGCCGAGGCCGATGATCATGTGCAGCGCGTGAAAACCAGTCAAGGCGAAGTAGAGCGAGAAAAAGATTTCGGCCTGCCGCGGGTCGGGCCCGGGGAAGCTGAAGTATTCTCCGGGCACGAGATGGTGAACCCAGTGCTCGTGGTACTCGAAGCCCTTGATGCCGAGGAAGACAAGGCCGAGGAACATGGTGAACAGCAGCCAGCCGATGACCACGCGGTTCTTGCCGTGCTGCGCGGCATGAACGGCCATCACCATAGTGACGCTGGAGCAGATGAGCACTACCGTGTTGAGGGTGCCGGCCCAGAAGTTCATGTCCTGACTGCCTGCATTGAAGGCCGCCGGATAGCTGACGCGATACACGAGGTAGGCGGTAAGCATCCCCCCGAAAAACATGATCTCGGTGATAAGGAAGGCCCACATGCCGAGGGTGGAGGCCTCGCGCTGCTGATCGAGGTCACCGAAGTGCTCGTGCAGGCTGTGAGCTGAAACTAGTTTCGGGGTCGTCTCAATCGATGACAACGGGCTCCTCCTCCGGCATGGGCGGCATGTGTTCGTAGTCGTAGGCTTCCCAAGTGACGACGGGCGTTTCGTGGAAATTCTCCTTGGGAGGCGGGGACTGCGTGGTCCATTCAAGACCGGTAGCGCTCCAGGGGTTATCGCCGGCCTCCTTGCCATAGCGCAGTGAATGGAACAGATAGACGAGCGGCAGGAGGTAGCCAACTGCCAGGACCGAGGCGCCGGCAGTGGAAAGCACGTTCAAGACCTGGAACTCAGCAGGGTAGGAGTGATACCGACGCGGCATGCCCACATAACCCACGACGAATTGCGGGAAGAAAGTGAGATTGAAGCCGACAAACGTAATAACGGCGGCGAGGCGTCCCCAGGTTTCCGAATACATTCTGCCGGTGATCTTGGGCCACCAGAAGTGGATACCCGACATGTAGGCCAGCACCATGCCGCCCACCATGATGTAGTGAAAGTGGGCAACAACGAAGTAGGTGTCTGTGACGTGAACGTCGATGCCAAGGGAGGCGAGGAACAGGCCGGTCATGCCACCCATGGTGAACAGGCCGATAAAGCCCATGGCATAGATCATGGGCGTGCGGAAATGGATGGAACCCTTGTACATCGTGGAGGTCCAGTTGAAGACCTTGATGGCCGACGGGACTGCGACGAAGTAGCTGAGCAGCGAAAAGATCATCGCGGCATAGGCGGACATGCCGGCAACGAACATGTGATGCGCCCAGACGAGGAAGCCGAAAACTGCGATGGCAATAGAGGAAAGCGCGACGAAGGCGTATCCGAAGACACGCTTGCGCGAGAAGCACGCGATGACTTCGCTGACGACCCCCATGCCGGGGAGGATCATGATGTAAACGGCCGGATGGGAGTAGAACCAGAACAGGTGCTGGAAAAGCAGCGGATCGCCGCCGAGTTGGGGATTGAAGATGCCGATGTTGAAGACGCGTTCCAACCCGACCAGGAGCAGGGTGATGGCAAGCACCGGCGTGCCGAGCAACTGAATGATGGAGGTAGCGTAATTCGACCACAGGAAGAGCGGCATGCGACCCCAGGTCATGCCGGGGGCGCGCATCCGGTGCATGGTGACGACAAAATTCAGCCCGGTAAGGATGGAGGAGAAGCCGGCGATAAAGACGGAGATAGCGCCGAGAGTGACCTGCGTATTGGAGTAGGCGGTGCTGTAGGGCGGATAGAAGGTCCAGCCCGAATCGAAGCCTCCCGTGAAGATGACGTAGAACATCAGGACGGCGCCCGCCATGTAGAGATACCAGCTGAGCAGGTTGATCTTGGGGAAGGCGAGGTCCTTGGCGCCAATCATCATGGGCACAAGAAAGTTGCCGAGGGTGGCGGGTACCGAGGGTATGAGGAAGAAGAAGATCATCACGACGCCATGCATCGTGAAGAGCTTGTTGTAGGTGTCTGACTGGAAGAGATCGCCGGCGGGCGTGAGCAGTTCAAGTCGAATGAGCAGGGCGAAGATGCCGCCGACGAAGAACATCAGCGTGATGCTGACGAGGTAAAGAATGGCGATGCGCTTGTGATCGGTGGTCAGCAGCCACGACTTGATGCCGAAGTCGCTGTTGAGATAGTTGCGGGTTTCCGAAACGGGTTGTACTACGGTCGCCATAGACTATTGCACCCTTGCCGGACCGGCGTCGGCCGGTACCACCGGACGGTTGCTCAACGGCTCTTTCTGCGCCGGAGTAGCAATCGATTTGATGTAAGAAATCATCGCGAGCAACTGTTCCTCTGAAACAACGCCCTGGAAACTCGGCATGATAGGCCTGAATCCGGCAACAACCTTGGCGCCCGGATTCATGATCGACTCGCGAATGTAGTTTTCATCTGCAATAACGGTGCGGCCGTCGTCGAGCAATTGCGGACGTCCGTAAAGGCCCTGGAGGTTGGGGCCCCGGCCTTGGGCGTCAAAGCGATGACAGCTGGCACAACCAAGTTCCTGGAAAAGCTTCTGGCCGATGGAAGCCATGGAACCTTCGCCGCGACCGGCCAGGAGCCATGCCTGATATTCGGCGGGTTCCATGACGACAACCTGCCCAATCATGCCTGCATGATCGGTGCCGCAATACTCGGCACAGAAGAGGTGGTAACGTCCGGGCCTAGTGGCACGAAACCACATGGTGGTGTAGCGGCCGGGAAGTACGTCCTGTTTGACGCGAAAAGCCGGCAGGAAGAAGCTATGGATCACGTCCTGCGAGGTCATGGTGAGACGAACGTCGCGGAAAGCGGGGACGTGAATCTCGTTAATCTCGCGAACCCCGTCGGGATGCTGGACTTTCCACATCCACTGCTTGCCGACGACGAAGATCTCCTCGGCGTCCTTGGGCGGCTTTGCTTCAGCGAAGTAGATGCTGGCGCCCCAGACGAAGAAAGTCATGAAGATGCCGAGCGGGATGAGAGACCAGGTCAGTTCGAGGGGAAGCGAGCCCTCTATCTGCACGGCTTTGTGGTGCGTGTGACGATAGCGGAACGAGAATACGAGGATCAGGATAAAAATGATCAGCGTCACACCACCGGTGACAGCGATCAGGTAGAGGTACAGCGCATCGACATTGGAAGCCCAATTCGATGCTACCGTCGGCCAAAGTGGAAGATTCTCACCCATATCAACTTTCAGTAGCTAGTAGTTAGTACCTAGTAGCTAGTTGCTAGAGCCTCTTTCCGCTGCCGACCGGTTCGCGGTGCTCGGTCAGCTTGCTGTTCTTTGGTTCTCTGCGGAACATGATCAGCAGGAAACCACCAAGGATGACGATGGTTGCGATGCCCGCGAGGCGGAGCACGCGGGTGACGACTGCACCGTATTTACCGGTGCGCGAGTCGTAGTGATAGCAGTAGAGGAGTACCTGATCGACGGGCGTTCCGATCTTTTCATGGGACGCTTCGACCAGGGCGAGGCGGATGTCCTTAGGCGAGTACTCGATGCCATAGAAGTAGTGCGAGAGCTTGCCTTCAGGAGTGGCGACCATGATGGCGGTGGCGTGCGCAAACTGCTGCGAGCGTTCATCCCACTTGTAGTGGAACCCGACCGAGTCGGTGAGCTTCGCTATCGCATCCTGATCGCCGGTAAGGAAGTGCCAACCCGGGGCGGCGTCAGGGCGGCCGTAGCGCTGCATGTACACCTTCTTCTTGGCGGCGGCGAGATTAGGTTTCTCGCGCGAGTCGAAGCTGACGGTGACAATCTCGAAGTCCTTACCCGGATCGAACTTGAGAACCTTGAGCATGCCCGTCATGCCGTTGAGGACTTCGGTGCACAGCATCGGACACTCGTAATAGACGAAGTTGAGCAGCACAGGCTTGCCCGGCTTGAAGTAGTCGCCCAAGCGAACGGCGTTGCCGGATTCGTCGCGGAACGGGAGGTCGAGCGGGATCTGTGTGTTGAGTTTCTGATCTATCGAGACGCCGCTCAGGTCAGGTGGCAGCGAGGTAGAAGGTAAGTCTCCGCCCATCATGATGCCGCCGCCCGGACCACGCTGGGCGTGGGCGATGGCAGTCAGAGCGACGAAGACAATTGCCAGGATGAGCGCCTTCGAGACGATCGTGGATGTGTCAGATTCCCACATCTGCCGGAAGCGGGAAGGCGCGGGATTGAGGCGCTGATCGCACCCTGCCCTGACGGGGGAGGGTGCGGCATCCACCGTTTGCGTGGGTAGGATCGTTCGTTTCAGTCGAGTTAGGAGTGCGGCTCTCATGATGATTCTCATTTAACGGTGATGCTCGGTTCGGCTGCTTGATACTGCGTGACGGCGCCGCCGGAACCGACGGCGGGCGCCTGCAATAGTTCTATGTCCGCGCTGTCGGGCGGAACGTTGCGAACGGGCAGACCCTGTTTCGCGATCTGCTGAATGGCCTGCTCGATAGGGATACGCACGGTTCCCTGCTGCTGGTTTGCCCAGTCATAGGTGTTCAGGATGATTTCTTCTTCTGCGCGGAACTTGTTCATGTCAGCGACGTCATCGGGCTGAAGGCGCGGGGCCGGAAAGGTGCGCGCCGGGTCTCCGGGGGTCTGGCGGACACTGGTGTAAATGGGGCTGGCCAGGGGAGCCTGGGCTTTGTACTGGCCCGCGAAACGCTTGTACAGGCCCCACAAGATAAGGTGCATGAACACGCCGGCAATGGCGAGGAAGATGAAAAATCCCACGATCGCCTTGGCGCTCATGTCCGTGCGGTCGTAGTTGACCTCAGGATTCTGCTCGCGCTCGGGATGGACGTGGCCCTCGCCGTGAATGCCGCCTTCAGGCAAATTGGCGTCGTTAAACGTGTTCATGTTCGTGGCCTTCCTCCACCAGCACCGCGACGTGATCGTCATATTGCGCCAGCAATGGGCGCGACTTCAGGTTGTAGAAAAAGTACGTGAGCCAGAGCCCGGCCAATCCCATGGGCACGACGAAGTCGAGCCAGCTGTAATGGAAGTGGCCCTTCCGGCCTTCAAAGCTGGGCATGATGATGAAATAGAGATCGACATATCGTGCTGCGATAAGCCAAAGGGCGACCCAGCGCAGTTTGCGCCAGTTACTCTTGAGATTGCGCGAGAGCAGCAGCGCGAAAGGAACGGCGAATTGCACGGCGACCATAAAGCCGGCCCAGTACTGCCATCCGCCACGCGAGCGGTTGAGATACCAGGAGATCTCTTCCGGAAGGTTACCGTTCCAAATGATGAGCCACTGGGAGAACGAGAACCATCCCCAGAGCATGACGAAGGCGAGCAGCAGTTTGCCGTGGTCGAGAAACTGGCTGGGTCTCCAGAGTTCGTCCATGGGCTTGAAGCGGACGAGCAGAGAGCCGATGACGACCACGAAGGCGAGAGTCAGGATGCCCTGGCCGGCCATGAAGAGCAGGCCGTAGATGGTCGAAGCCCAGTGGGGATCGACGGACATGACCCAATCGACCGCGGCGAAGGTTACGGTGAGGGCATAGAGCACTTCACCCGGGCCGCTGATGCCACGGAGACGCGCGTCGAAGCTGACGGTCGGAGGACGGTCCTGCCGCCGCGAGATGCGGTCGAGCGAATAGATGAGCAGGCCCCAGATCAGGAAGTAGAGCACCGCGCGGAAGATAAAGAAGTTCGGAGCGAGATAAGAGTGCGCGAGGCGCTGGAGGTTCTTGTCCGCGGCGACCTCCTCGGGGCGCGTCCACGGATAGAGATGATGCATGCCAATCAGGATGATGACGAAGAGAACAGCCATCAGCGGAAAGGTGCGCGTGCCGGCTTCGAGGATGCGACGGGCGACAGTGCCCCAGGCGCCGCCAGTGAGGTGATACACCATCAGGACGGCGAGCGAGCCGAGAGTGAGGCCGATGCACCACATGTAGCCGAGGAGGAAAGCGCGATAGAAATTGTCGGCTTCGATGACCCAGCCAATGATGGCGCCAATGGTGCCGAGGACACCGACGATCAGGGCGTTGCGTTGCCACCGGCTCACCGCGGCCGGGGCCATGAAGTCGAGTTCCGGTCGGGCGCTCATTTCTTCTCCATGTCGACGTGGATGTTTCCGGAGGAATGGACGTCTATAGTCGCGCCACTTCCGGGGGTACCGGGGATGGCGGGCGGCTTGGACGGAATTTCCTGTCCGGCGGGAACGAGTGTTCGTGGCGCCTGCTGACTCAGCTGCAGCGCCCGAATGTAAGCGGCGATGGCCCAGCGATCGTGCGGCATGACCTGCTGCGCGTAGTCGGGCATGGAGCCAAAGCCGTTGGCGATGACGTCGTAGAAGTGGCCGAGGGGCAAGGCGCGCAGGCGGTCGGTGTGATAGCTGGGCGGACGGCGGTAACCGCGCTGCACGATCATGCCGTTGCCGTCGCCGGTGCGCGAGTGGCACGGGGCGCAGTAGATGTTGTAGCGCTCGCGCCCGCGCTCGAGAACTTCCTGGGTGGCGGGGAACGGCATTTCGTTGCCGGGCTGTCCGTTGATCATTCCGGTGTAGAAGTAGGTGTCTTCGCGGAGGTCACCGCGAGCGACGGTGCCCGGAACCAACTCGCGCGAAGCGCGCCCGTCTTCGAAGAAGTCGCTCTTGCGGAGCGGCTTGAAACGCGGCTGGTTCTGCATGTCTTCGCGGCAGGCGGAAAGGAGTGCGAGCGAGATGAGGATGGCGAACAGACCGACCCTTCGGTTGGCGAAGGAGAGTCGTTGGCCGAAAGTTGTTGGTGGCTCGAGTGGGGTGGTTGCGCGGGTAGGGGTTCCTCGCTGCGCTCGGAATGACAAACCTATTCGCGAAAGACCAACAATGCCTCGCCAAAGACCAACAACGCTTTTGGCTTTCCTGTTAATTGGGCACCTCCGTTATGGCGCGGGCGTTCAGCGTCTGGAGGAAGCGCTCGGTTTCGACGCGGTCGAAGAGGGGGTCGGTGGCCTCGATGCACAGGAAGAACTTGTCACGCGAGGCGGCGGCGAACTCGTCGCTGTTGAAGATGGGGTGGTGCGGCATGGGCAGGCCGTTAAGGGCCAGTGAGCCGAAGAATGCGGCCAGCCCGGCGAACAGGACGGTCATTTCGAAGGTGACGACGATGAAAGATGGCCACGAATGCAGAGGCCGTCCGGCGACGTTGAGCGGATAGGCGATGGTGTTGATCCACCACTGGAGCGCGTAGGCGGCGCCACCGCCGAGGATGCCGCCGATGAGCGTTATCAGGGGCACGGCGTTGCGTTTCATGCCGAGAGCGTCGGCAAGATCGTGTACGGGGAATGGCGTATACGCGTCCATCTTGCGATATCCGCCGGTATACGCGCGCCGCGTCGCCGTCAGTATCTCGGACGGGCTATCGAATTCTGCCAGCAGTCCGTAAACTCGCGGTTTCATCGCAAAGCCACCTCGTCTGTGGTCTGGTGAACGAGTTCACGCATTTCGAAGATCGGGATAGAAGGAACCAGACGCAGGAACACGAACATGCCGGCCATGAAGAAGCCGAGAGTGCCGGCTAACACGGCCCAGTCCCAGCGGGTGGGGATATACAGGCCCCAGGCGGAAGTCATGAAGTCGCGGTGGAGCGAAATGACGACGATCATGACGCGCTCGAACCACATACCGAGCAGGATCACCACAGAAACGAGGAACAGCAGGACGGTGTTGTACCTGACCTTCTTGATCCAGAGTGTTTGCGGAATAACCACGTTGCAGAAGATGGTGAGCCAGTAAACGATGGCATAGGGGCCGTGCGCGCGATTCCAGATTACGTACTTTTCGTAACCACTGGAACCGTACCAGCCGAAGAAAACCTCTGTCATGTACCCGTAGGCGACGATGAGGCCAGTGGCCAGCATGATCTTGGCAGCATTGTCGAGGTGCCGCATGGTGATCATGTCCTGCAAGGCATAGAACCGGCGAATGGGGATGGCGAGGATAAGCACCATGGCGAAACCGGAGAAGATGGCGCCGGCCACGAAGTAGGGCGGGAAGATAGTGGTGTGCCAGCCGGGCACGATGGCGACGGCGAAGTCAAAGCTAACGACCGTGTGTACGGAGAGCACGAGCGGAGTCGCCAACCCGGCAAGCAACAGGTAAGCCGATTCGTAACGCTTCCAGTGGCGGGCCGAGCCCCGCCAGCCGAGGGCGAGCGCTCCATAAATGGCCTTGGCGTATTTGTTGATGGCGCGGTCGCGCAGTGTGCCGAGATCGGGGACAAGCCCCAAATACCAGAACAGCAGGGAGATCGTAAAGTACGTGGAGACGGCGAAGACGTCCCAGACCAGCGGGCTGCGGAAGTTGGGCCACATGGTCATGGTGTTCGGATAAGGGAACATCCAGTAGAACAGCCACGGGCGGCCCATATGCAGCAGCGGGAACATGCCGGCACACATGACGGCGAACAGCGTCATGGCTTCGGCGAAGCGGTTGATGGAGTTACGCCAGCTCTGCTTTACCAGCAGGAGAATGGCCGAGATGAAGGTTCCGGCATGGCCGATACCGACCCACCAGACAAAGTTGACGATGGCGAAGCCCCAGGCGACGGGTATGTTGATGCCCCAGATTCCGACGCCCTTATAAAAGAGGTAGGAGACGGCAAGGGTGAGAATGCCGAGGAGACCCGCACCGATCATGAATCCGAGATACCAGCCCAGCGGGGTACGGCGACTCAGGACAGCGCCGCTGAGTTTGTCCGTGACCGTCGCGTAGTTGTGGCCGGGCAGAAGCACGGGAGGGCGTCCGTGAACTTCCTGCATGTGTTCCGTTGCTCGACTCTCCGGCATGACTAAGCCTTCTCCGGTTCTGCGATTTCAGGGTTGGGGTTGCTGACCGCAGCCAAATACGTGGTTCTCGGACGCGTGTTGAGGTCGGCCAGCAAACCGTAGTTGCGCGGATTCTCTTTCAGCTTCACAAGACGCGAATTCTTGTCATTGATGTTGCCGAAGACGATGGCGTCAGCCGGGCACGCCTGCTGACAGGCGGTCTGGAGCGATCCATCAGCTATAAGACGCTCATGCTTCTCGGCATCGATACGCGCGTGGGTGATGCGCTGTATGCAGTAAGAGCACTTCTCCATGACGCCGCGGCTGCGAACGCTCACGTCGGGGTTGCGCATCATCTTGTACTGCGGCATGTTCCAGTCCTGGAACAGGAGGAAGTTGAAGCGCCGTACCTTGTAGGGGCAGTTGTTAGAGCAATAGCGTGTGCCCACGCAGCGGTTGTAGACCATGTCGTTGAGGCCCTCGGTGTCATGCACCGTGGCGGCAACGGGGCAGACCAGCTCGCAAGGAGCGTTCTCGCAATGCATGCAGGGAACGGGCTGGAAGTAGACCCTGGGATCTTCGAGACTCTCGGCGTAATAGGTATCTACGCGGAGCCAGTGCATGCGGCGCCCGCGAGCGACCTCAGTCTTGCCGACAACGGCAATATTGTTTTCCGCCTGGCAGGCTATGACACAGGCGTTGCAGCCGATGCAGGCGTTGTGATCGATGGCCATGCCCCAGGCATATCCCGTGTATTCGAAGTTGGGAAACAGGGTCTCGCCGGGCTCAGGCTCCAGAACGAGGCGCCTCGCGAACTCGGGGTCCTTGCGGTAGTCATCGAGTGGAGCGTGCCGGACAATGTGACGGCCTTCCATGGACTGGAAACCCTGGCCGGTGATGAGCTGGTACGTGCGACCGGTGTTGCTGATGTGCACGCCCTGCGCGGCCCACAGGCCGTCGGTGGTGCGCACCGGGTAGACGTCAAAACCTTTGTTCTCGCCGGTGCGGCCGGCGTTTCGGCGACCGTAGCCCAGGTAGACGGTGATCGACTGATCGGGATGGCCAGGCTGGATCCAGACCGCGCCTTCGACTTTTTGTCCGGCGTGCTCGATGGCGATGACGTCGTCCTGATCGATCTTCATGTCGGCCGCGGTCTTGGGGCTCATCAGGATGGGATTGTCCCAGGCGACCTTGGTCATGGGCTTGGGCACTTCCTGAAGCCAGCCGTTGTTGCTGAAGCGGCCGTCGTAGATGGAGGGATCGGGGCGGAAGATAAGTTCTACAGTGTTCGCCCCGGTTTGTGACGTTGTTCCTGGTTGTGACGTGAAGGATGTGGCGCGGACCTGCACGGGGCGAGGCTGCAAGGCGGATGCGGTTACGAAGCCGTCGTGAACCGTCTTGCGCCACCAGGACTCAAAGTCTTCTCCTCTTACCTGCTGGCTCCAGTACGTCCGCACTGTATCGTAGCCCGAGGTTTCCGGCGCATCGCCAAAAACGTTCAGGATTTCGTGGGCGCTCTTGCCGCCGTAAAGGGGTGCAATGAGCGGCTGAACGATAGTGACGCTGCCATCGACGGCGCGGACGTCGCTCCATTCTTCAAGGTAGTGAGCGGCATTCACCACCCATTCGGAGCGGTAGGCGGTCTCGTTGGCATGCAGGCCGTGGTAGACGTTAACGCCGACCTTCTGCATGGCGCCGACGAAGTTGAGATCGACAGGAGCGTCGAAGGCCGGGTTGCCGCCGAGGATGAGAAGCATCTGCACCTTGCCGTTCCACATGTCGGCGGTGAGTTCCCTAAGCCCGGCGAGCTGGCCACCCGGATTGTCATGCACGGGCTGCGTGTAATAGACGGTCTTGCCGATGTTGCCGAGGGCTTCGTTCATGGCATGCGCAAGGGCATGCACAACGGGAGGCTGCTCTTCCCCGGCGACGATGATGCTGGAGCCGCGATGCGCCTGAAGATCCTTGACGAGAGCCGCGACGACTTTGCCATCGCGGTCGGTGTTGGCGTTGCCGCCGCCGGCGTTGACGCCGAGCTGCGATGCGATGATGCGCGCGTACTTCTCGACCTCGCTGAACTTGACGCGGACCCGGTGATCGGCTTTCGCGCCCGTGTTGGTCGGCGTGCTTTCGATGGCGTAGAAGCGGTTAATCGGGCGGTCAGGCAGTGGAGTGTAGTTGACCGTGGTGAAGGGACGCGCTGACGGGTCTTTCTCGGGACGGCGACGGCTGGCGAAGTCGCGAGCGTACATGGTGAAGCCCGGGAATTCGCCGGAGAGGAAATTCGCGTCGAGAGAGACAACGATGTCAGCCTCGGTGAACCGGTAGATCGGGGTCACGTATTCACCGAACGCCATCTGAGCGCCCTGATAGACGTTGTCGCGATTGACGGGTTCCCACTGATACCACTTCGCGCCGGGATAAGTGCGGAGGACGTTCTGGATCTGGGAGGTCAGAGTGGGCGAGGAGACCGTCTGGCTAAGGATGCGAATGCCGGCTCCGTTGCCCCGCATGGGCAGTACGAGCGAACGGATGCCGCCAAGGAAGGAGGGCCAGGCCTTGATCTCGCCGGCATAGAGGACGTTCTGTATGCGATCGGGATCGTAGAGATCGAGCAAGGACGCCTGATCGAAGAGATCGCTGCCGCCCATGGAAACAGAGTGCTCGGGATTGCCCTCGATCTTTGTGGGACGACCTTCATTGCTGCGAACCAGCAGCGGACGACCGTAGCCGCTGAACGGCATGGCGGTGGCGTAGTAAAGCGGAGTGCCAAGGACCAACTGCTCGGGCTGGCGAACGTAAGGGACAATGGGTTCAAGCGGCTGCTTGATGCATCCGGTGAGGCCGGCGAGTGCCATGGAGGCGCCCATCAGCTTGAGGAAGCCCCGGCGCGAAACCGAATCGAGCCACTCGGAGGCTCCCCTGGGAAACTCGCGATGGAGCTGTTCCTGGAATTCCGGGCTGGAGGCAAGCTCTTCGAGGGAGCGCCAGTAGTCCGGGCCGTCGCCACTCGCCAGCAGTTCGCGTGCGGCTTCGAAGTCATAATGACCGAGCTGTTTTTGCTCGGACGAAAGAGGCTGGATGGCGTGCAGCTTGTCCTTCTTGCTGGGACAGACAGCCTCGGATGACTGACGTTCTGCCCCGCGCTCCTGCGCGTTGGGCTGCGTCTTCACGTTTTCTATATCCATCTTGCTCGTTCCGCTTTTCAGGCCGGCTTATTACATCGGCTGCATGGGGCCGTACCGGCGCGGCGGCTGAATTTTGCCGTTCCCCACACCACGAAAGGAACGTCGCGTGGGCCAGAATCCAAGAATCAGCGGTGGCAGGTCCAACAGCTGGTGATGTCCTGCACGCTGCGCAAGTGATACTTCGCCTTGAGGTAGTTGCCCAAGGCGAGCTGGTCCGTGAATGTCTTTCCGTCCGTCAACACGGGACGGCGAGTGGCTGGCTGCTGGTAGCGCATGTTGAAGACCTGGTCGCGAGGACGGAGGAACTTCTCCGGCTGGCGGTGACAGTTCAAGCAGGTCTCCATGAGCCAGGTTTCCTGGTTGTACATGAGCGGCATACGGTCGACGGGACCGTGGCAGTCGTTGCAGCCGACGCCTTTGTAAATGTGAATGCTGTGATCGAAATAAACGTAATCGGGAAGGTCGTTGGCACGCGTCCAGATGATGGAGCTGCCGGTACGAAAACTTTCGCGAACAGGATCAAGCATGGGCGAGTTGGACCAGACCTGCGAATGGCAATTCATGCAGGTCTTGGTGGGTGGAATACCGGCGAAGCTGGACACCTCGACCGAGGTATGACAATAACGGCAGTCGAGGCCAAGACCAGCGACGTGATGTTGATGGCTGAAAGGAACGGGTTGATTGCGGGCGACCCCGGCATAAGTGGTGTAGGGCGAACGCTGAAGCTGGGCGATCACCCACAAAGAGGCGCCGATCCCGAGGAAAGCCAGGATCAGCGTGGCGCGTGCGATTGTATTTGTGCTGCGATGGAATAACTGGCCCATCTACGCGAGCTTTCCATTCCATGGGTCCAAGACAGAACCCGGCTAATAACGTGAATTAACCCAGAGTCGAAGCACCCGAACTGTGATTCGACTCAGCGGCTCACATTAAGGTTGCGCAAA
The DNA here is from genome assembly GCA_023441255.1 of Acidobacteriota bacterium. Classification (GTDB taxonomy): domain Bacteria; phylum Acidobacteriota; class Terriglobia; order Terriglobales; family Acidobacteriaceae; genus JAEZPW01. The sequence continues at coordinate 3,296 of JAEZPW010000025.1, read as the reverse complement.
ATTTTGAAGCCTGGGAGTTTTCGACGTCGTGTGCTGCCCCGCAGCACGGGTAATTGCACCAACAACTCTGCCTGAATGAACTAAGGATGCGTGCTTCGCATCACAAAGTTGTATAGCCAATGAATTCAAAGACTAAGGCGCCGCGAGTGCAGATCGCGCGGCGATACGTACGTGACCAGAGCCCAAGGAGTATGAGATGACGACGTCAGACGTTTTGGTTGAAAAATTGATTGAGTGGGGAGTGGAGGTCATTTTCGGGTTACCGGGGGACGGCATCGACGGAGTTTTCGAGGCGCTTCGGAAACGCGAAGGAGAAATAAAGTTTTTCCAGGTACGTCACGAAGAGACCGCGGCATTTGCCGCGTGCGGATACTCGAAGGTGACGGGCAAACTCGGGGCTTGTGTGGCTACTTCAGGACCGGGAGGGATTCACCTGCTGAATGGGCTGTACGACGCAAAGATGGACGGGCAGTCCGTGATCGCAATAACTGGAATGCAATTTCACGACCTGACCGGGACCGCCCAGCAGCAGGACGTGGAGTTGGACAAGCTGTTCATGGATGTAGCTGTGTACAACCAGCGAATCATGGGGCCGGCTCACGCCGAGAACGTTATGGAACTGGCCTGCCGCCTGGCGACGACGTATCACGGCGTGTCGCACGTGACCATCGCAAAAGACATCCAGGAGATGGACGTAAAAGACAAAGGGGGGCAGCGGTCGAAGCGCAACATTCCACATCACGTTTCGTTTGACTGGGCCCACGGTGCACAGGAACCGCGCGAGGAAGACCTGCACCGGGCAGCCGAGGTGCTGAACCAGGGCAAGAAGATATTCATCATGGCAGGACGTGGCGCACTGCACGCAACGGATGAGCTGGAGCACATCGCCGAGATACTGGGCGCGCCGATTGCGAAGCCGCTGCTTGGGAAGGCGTGCGTTCCGGACGACAGCCCGTACACGACGGGGTCGATCGGACTGCTCGGCACGAGGCCCTCGGAAGAGGCGGCGCAGGGATGCGACACACTGCTGATGATAGGAACGTCGTTTCCGTACATGGAGTTCATGCCGAAGCCTGACCAGGCACGAGGCGTCCAGATCGATTCCGACCCGGGACGGATCGGGTTGCGGTTCCCGGTGGAAGTGGGCGTGGTCGCAGACAGCAAAAAGGCACTGCAGAAACTCATTCCGATGCTGAAGCGGAACAGCGACCGCAGTTTCCTGCAGAAGGCACAGAGCGGGATGAAGGACTGGTGGGAGTACATGAACAAGCTGGGCACTTCCACCGCCACTCCGCTGAAGCCACAGGTGGTGGCGCATGAACTTAACAAGCACCTGAAAGACGACGCCATAGTGACTTGCGACAGCGGGACCATCGCGACATGGTGGGCGCGGCACGTGGTGTCCAAGCGAGGACAGCAACACTGGTTGTCAGGAAACCTGGCGACGATGGCACCGGGGCTGCCCTATGCAATCGCAGCACAGGTCGCGTATCCAGACCGGCAGGTGGTGGCGTTCGTAGGGGATGGAGGCTTCTCCATGCTCATGGCGGACTTCGTGACGGCGGTGAAATACAATCTGCCGATCAAGGTAATCATCATCAAGAACAACGAACTGGGGCAGATCAAGTGGGAGCAGATGGTGCTGACGGGCAACCCTGAATTTGGCATACGCCTGCACCCGATCGACTTCGCCCTGTTCGCGCAGGCCTGCGGAGCCCAGGGTTTCACGGCGAAGGACCCGAAGAACACGGGTGACGTGATGGAGCAGTTCCTGAACACGAGAGGGCCGGCGTTGCTGCAGGCTGAAGTGGATCCATTGACCGCTCCGTTGCCGGGCAAGATCAAAATGGAGCAGGCACTGCGCTTCTCCGAATCCATCGCCAGGGGTGAGCCCGACGCGATGAAGATCATCGCCGAAGCGTTCAAGGACAAGGCCAGAGAACTGGTCTAGCAATGGCAGATAGATGATGGTGGATGGAGGATGGAAACGCCGGGTGTCGCCCGGCGTTTTCTGTTGAACGAGTGCACGCCATCCATCGTCAGGATGACTGATCGCTCAGTTTTCCGCAGGCTTCCACAGGGGTGGGACTGGTTTGCACAGCATTTCCGCAGAAATCGAGTGAGTTTCGCCTTGCGTTCGCTTTTCCGCCCTGCGTGGCGGGTGCAAGATGCTCGGCATCCTGGTGACTGTCTCAGACGCGCAAGTCTGGACAGGCGATGCAAGACAATACTGAGCGATTCTCCGACAGGACGAGATAGCCGGAAACGGACGTTTCTGGTATGCGTTCTGTGATGGCGCGTACGAAGGTGCGTGTCACAGGTGTACGCCGGGTCAGAGACCCGGCGCTGCACAAGCCAGAGCGTGCTGCGCAAGCAGACCGCTACACAAGCCCGAGGGCATTACATGGCCTGGGGCACTGCAGGGTCGGGAAATCGCTTGGTCTGATTGAGACTTCTAATCGGCGGGCCAGTGGACGCTGGAACCGAACGCTAACGTGAGTGCGTACGGTTACGGCGGGACGGCAGCGCTGCGGAGGAGCGCAATCAAGGGATGCCGTCTATCTGGTTCGCAACCGGCGAAAGCCGGTCAGTGTGCGTCTGAGACAGACACCTTGGATTGTAGATTGCAGATTGAAGATTGCAGATTTCCAGAACGTCAATCGTACATGTTTTGGACGTACATTCCTCCTGTGTCAATTCCCTGCTGCGAACAATTTCAGTTTCTTTCCTGCGTGGCGCGTTCTGCGTAATTGGACAAGCATGTAAATCGAGGCCACAAACAAGAGTGGTGACGACCAGAATCCGGGCGCGGGGCGCGAAAACGTGACGCTGGCGACGGTGCGGCCAAGGACGGTGGCAACTGTGTGCGCCACCGCGTTGGCGAGCATGATGAAGGCAAAAATGCAGGCGACTGCGCGTGCCGCAGGCGACCCGCGGACCACCCAGAGCGAAAGCGAAAAGAGTACAAAGCAGAGGACGAGAAGTCCGGTCAGCCATCCGACGAAGGTGAAGGTCGGCATGGGCCACCAGCCGAGTTGCGCACGGAGGGCCTCGACAGTGGGGTTATAAACGCGGAGAAAGCCGGTGGCGGCTTCGTCAATGACGTGAAGCAACAAGGCAAGGCACAACAGAAGCCATGCGCGGGTGAGTCCGCGAAGATCTCTTGAGAGAGGGGGCATAAGGACCTCGCGGGGGATATTGTGCGCCTAATCGCGATCGGTCTGGGTTTTGATTTTCAGCCGTAAGCTTGGAAGCCCTAAGCTGTAAGTAGGAGAGTTAGCCGTTAGCTGTTAGCC
>JAEZPW010000022.1 GCA_023441255.1 Acidobacteriota bacterium | reverse complement strand
TGATCGCAAATGTGATAAAGCGCAAATGAGATAAAACGCGGACGACCGAGGTGCTGATGTTTGTGTAGCGCCGGGTCTTCGACCCGGCCAGGACGGTCAGAAACGCGTCCCAGGTGCTGACAGAAGTTTACTGGCCCTGAAGGGATTACCTCAGCGGCTAAAGCCGCAATCATTTGTGAGCGTTTGGCGGCACGGCTGAAGCCGTGCCCTTCGAAGAAAAGGTTCCCTCGCAGGCCTGTGACAGCTTCTCTCGCACGCATGTGACACCAGTTGTAGGGGACGGGTCAGAGACCCTCCCCGCGCAGGCGCGTCCTCATGCGGACCCGTGCCCACACTATGTCCGGCGTTTGTAGTAGATCGCGAACTCGAAGCCCGGATTCGCGGGGAAAAGTTCCTGTACTTTCCGCAGGCGTTCGGCCAGTGCCCCGGGGGCGAGCAGCGGATACTCGCGTTCGCGGAGGTCGTAATAGTCCACGTCGATGAAGGTGGACAGCATGTAGATGGCGATAGCGTCGGCGAAGGCGGCCTGCAGGTACTCGTTGCGGGCCTTCTCCGCATCCGGACCGCCCGCAGTGGCCAGCTTGCGCAGTTCCCAAGCGTCCAGTCCAGTTTCACCGCGCACGCGGTCTTCGGCCTGCTTCCAAACGAGATCGGCAAACGACTGGGCCACGCCGGCGCGCTCCACGAACGCGTGCCCGACGTTGATATAGAACTCGAAGGCCACCGAGAATCGGTCATCCATCAGACGGGTGGAGATGAATACGCACTGCGAGTCGCCGATGTTGAGGTTGCGGTGGCAAACGGCGTTCTCGCTCAGGTCGACGTCGTAACGGTCGGCGATGGCGGTTTCCTCGCCCTGGGTAACCGTGAGCGGGACAAAGTAGTAGGCCTTCTTGCTGAGCGCTCCCGCAATGTGAACCGGAACTGCCGCCACCATACGATCCAGGTCGGACGAATTCAGCAGCACCTGCCCCAGAGAGGCATAGCAGATCCCGTTGGGCGATTGAGAAACCGGGGCCATGCGGATCACTTCCGCCGGCGAATGCGTAATGGTGGCGTCAGACATACGCACGTATTTTAGCAACCGGAATGGCCGGATGGCTCAGGCTTCAGATTGCGGTTGCAGAACTGAAGCCTGAGTTGATTCCTGAGAGCGATTACGCCTTCAGCGGCGGCTTCTTCAGATGCCACTCCGTCGCGTCCTGGTAAGCTTTGGCGGCCGCGCAGAGTTTCGCCTCCCCGAACAGGTTGCTGATGAACGTGATCGACGTAGGGGTACCGTCGTCCGTGCGGAAGCCGTTGGGCAGGATCAGAGCCGGGTGGCCGGTCAGGTTGGTGATCAGCAGTTGCGAGCTGAACGTGGGCGCCACGATGACGTCGAAATCGCGGAAGAGGTCAGCCATCTTCTGCATGCCCAGGTAGCGCGCGCGGTTGCCGTTGATGTACTCGACCGCGGGTATAAGGTGCGATTCGCGGAAGCTGTTCGGCCAGTCATCCTTGGTCTGTTCGGTGAGAAGCTTGTCGCGGCCCTGGCGCAGGAAGTCGTCGAAGGCAGCCGCGGCTTCGGCCTCAAGGACCGGACTCATGCCGCGCCAAGGCATGTCCGGCATCTCCACCGGCGTCATCTTCCAGCCCAGTTTGCCGGTGAGAAGGCCAAGCGTTTCCTGATCCGTTCGCGCCCATTGCTGCCGGCGTGCTTCTTTCTCGGCCTGTGTCTCTTCGCTGTCTTCGTCCTGATCTTCGGGCTTATCGTCCTGCGGTTTCGGTTCCTGTGCGGCTTTGTCGAACTCGCTCTTGAGATAGCCGATGCGCAAACGGCGCGGATCGAGAGTAGCGTCCCAGTTGAAAGGAATGTCGTGCACGGTGCGGTCCTGGCCGTCAGGGCCGTTGATGGCCGCCAGCACCAAGGCGCAGTCCTCCACGGTGCGGCAGATGGGACCGAGCTTGTCCATGGTCCACGACAAGGCCATGGCGCCGGTGCGCGGCACACGTCCGAAGGTTGGCCGCAGGCCGGTCGCTCCGCAGCGCGTGCTGGGGGACGAGATCGACCCGAGCGTCTCGGACCCGATCGAGAACGCGACACAACCGGCGGCAGTTGCCGAGGCCGGTCCGGCGGAAGAGCCGCTGGATCCCTGGTCGGTCTTCCACGGATTGCGGGTCATGCCGCCATACCACTTGTCGCCCATCGCCAACGCACCCAGCGTGAGCTTCGCGACGAGCACGGCCCCAGCCGCGTCCAGGCGCTTCACGACTTCCGCGTCTTCGTTGATGACCTGCTTCTCCATGCCGCCGGCGCCCCACGTGGTGGGGTAGCCCTTCACGGCAAGCAGGTCCTTGGCGCCCCACGGCAGTCCGTGCAGCGGGCCACGGTACTTTCCTGCGGCGATCTCACGGTCGGCTTCTTTGGCCTGGGCCAGCGCGCGCTCTTCGGTCAGGTTGCAGACGAACTTCAGCGTGGGATCGTAGCGCTTGAGCCTCTCCAGGTACATCTGCGTTAGTGCGGTTGACGACACTTTCTTGGTTCGGACCAGTTCGCTCCACTGCCGCGCGGAGTAGAAGGCCGCGTCTTCAAGGTTCTTCGGCAGGCCGGGAGCGGCGATACGCGACATCTGCATGGGCCGGCGTTCCGTCTCGAATTTCATGCGGGGCAGCACGGGGTTGAAGTCGACGGCGGGCGGGACTTCGTTGGCAAGGTGCAGGTCGTGCAGGGACTTGTACTGGTCCAGGCGATTGTTCAGGTCGTCGAGCATCATCTGCTGCTCGGCGTCGGTGAAGGTGATGTCGGCTACGCGGGCAGCATCGGTGATCATGGCCTTGGTGATCGCCTGTGGCTTGCCCTCGGACATGGCCCAGAGAACGCCGGGAAAAAGTGTCGTGGTAAGACCTAAACGCGAACAGAGGGCGAGGAAACCGCGGCGGTCGTTGCGCATCGTGGCGGAATTATAGCAATCGCGAGTGGATGCCGGGCGGTCGGACATTGGCGTAGGCAGCGAATTCCCTGCGCAAAACGCGGCTCCGCCGTGCGCGAATGCATGGGTCCTTCGCTTCGCTCAGGAGTTTGTGCGTCTTTCGCTATGCGACCCATTCCCGACGCCTTTGTCATTCCGAGCGCAGCGAGGAACCCCTACGCCCATCCACAGTATTTCGGTGGTAGAGGTTCCTCGTCGCTTCGCTCCTCGGAATGACAACTTCTTAGAATCACAGGCTCAGCATGACTGGGACTTACAGGTGATGACAGGGACTCATACGGAGTGGCGGAGTTGGTTTCAGCTCTTCAGTTCCACTTCCGTGGCGCCCGCACCTCCCTGGTTCTGTGGCGGCTCGGTGATGTTCGCGACCTGCGGGTGCTTCTGCAGGTACTGGCGCAACGCCTTCCTGAGTATTCCCATGCCGCTGCCGTGCACGATCCGCAGGTGCGTCAGCCCGGCAAGGAATGCGCGGTCGATGAACTTCTCGACTTCGCGCGTGGCGTCGTCGACCGTATGGCCGATCACGTTGATCTCGGTGGGCGCACTGTCGTCTTCTTTGGCCAGCGAAACGGAAATTCCCTTGCGCGAGCGCGCGGCCTGCACGGGTGACTCGGTTGCGCGTGCGAACACTTCGGCGATGTCCTCGCGCGCGATCTTGGTCTTCATGATGCCGACCTGGACTTCGAACGAGTCGTCGTCGTTGTGACGCGTGACGGTGCCGGTGCGGCCCAGCGATTTGAGCCTGACGGTGTCGCCCACGGCGACGTTCTTGACGATGTGTGGCTGTGCCTGCGCGTCGCCCTTGTCGGCGCCAGTGTGGTGCGCGACGACCGTCTGGTCGAACTGCTCGCGGAACTCACGGCGCAGCTTAGCAATACGTCGCTCGGCTTCTTTCGAGAGCTTGAGCGCGGCGGCGCGGTCCTGCACCATGCCGACGGTCTCGCGCGCGCGAAACTCGAAGTCCTTGAGCACGGATTCGAGCTTCTTCTCCATCTCTTTGATCTTGTTGCGCTGCTCGCGCAGTCCTTCGGCTTCAAGGCGCGATTTCTCGCGCTGAATCTCCTGTTCGCGAGCCTGTATCTGCGCGCGCTCGGCGGCGATCTGGCGCAGATCTTCGTGCAGGCGGTCTAAGAAGCGGCTTACGTCCTGCGTTTGCGAGCCGAGACGCGAGCGGGCGGCTTCAATGATGTCGGAGTTGAGCCCCAGGCGTTGCGCGATCCCGATTCCGGCCGACGCACCCGGCACGCCTACACGCAGTTCGTACGTAGGCTGAAGCGTTTTCTCGTCGAAACCTACGGCGGCATTCACCACGCCGGGATTGTTCGCGGCATAGACCTTGAGCGACGTAAGGTGGGTGGAGATGATGCTCATCGCGCGCAGACGACGAAAGTGGTCGGCGATAGCGACAGCGAGCGCTGCGCCTTCTTCCGGGTCGGTAGCAGAGCCGAGTTCGTCGAGCAGCACCAGCGACTCTGACGTGGCAACGCGCGAGATGCGATCGATGTTCGTCACGTGTGCCGAGAACGTTGAGAGGTTCTGCTCGATGGACTGGTAGTCGCCGATATCGGCCAGCACCGAATCAAAAACCGGCATTTCAGCGCGCGAGGCCGGGACGGGAATTCCCGACTGCGCCATCAGCGCCAGGAGTCCGATGGTTTTCAGGGTGACGGTCTTGCCGCCGGTATTGGGGCCGCTGATGATGAGCTGGCGCCCGGATTGTGTTGTGTAGGGACGGGTCTCCGCCCCGTCCTCGCCCGGTTGGTATCCCGGCGCTACCC
>JAEZPW010000003.1 GCA_023441255.1 Acidobacteriota bacterium | reverse complement strand
CGATCGGGATGCTGGTGTCCGCCCGGCCGACGCGCCGTCCCTGACCGCCAATACCCGTGCGCTGCTGCATCAGGCTGAAAGAAGGCCGGCCTTCGTCGTCGAGTGCAACGATCTCGCCATCAATGATGGCCTTGCCAGCTCGGACGTGCTCGGGCAATTCGCGCAGTTCGGGGTACTGAGCCGTCATTTCGTTCTGATTGCGGGAGACAAGGCGAACCCGGTCTCCCTCGATGAAAGCAACAGCGCGATAGCCATCCCACTTGATCTCGTAAAGCCAGTCAGCGGCATTGAATGGCTTATCGACGAGCGTGGCCAGCATGGGATGGATCGCGCCTGGCATAGGCGCTTCACGTGCGCCTTTCAAGGAATGAACCGCAGAATACACGGAGGAGGCGGAGGGATTTGGAGGTCGCTTGGATGTTGTGGGTGTGGCGCCGCTATCGGAATCCGAGGTGGACGTTTGCCGTGCAGTCTGCCGCACGCCCCTTGTCTTCCTGGCCGCCTTGGGTGATGGCCTAGCCGCGGCAGTCGACGCAGCCTCAGGGCGCGGCACCCGCGATTTCTCCTTACGCTTCGTCGTTCTCGTTTCGTTTCCCTGTGCGTTCTCCACGCCCTCCGCGGTTCGTCGTTTCTTCAGGGCATCGTGCTTCGCGATGGACCCGGCGAGCCAGTCCTTGCCGCCGCGCGAGGATGCCGCCGCCGGACGGTTGCTCTGCCACTCTGCTGAGCCCTCGTCACCGGCGATCTGTGCCAGGGAACGCCCTGTCAGCACGGAGTAATCGTACTCGTCGATGTCATAGCCTGGCACAACGTTCTCGTCGCGATGCTTGATGAGCAGCCACTCGTTTCCCTTGCTGCCGGGCCGGCGAGCTTTCATGTGTGCGAGGACGAAGCTGCCGTTGAGCTTTTCGCCTTTCAACCGGAACTTAAGGTCACCTTTTTTCAGCATCTCCGAGGCGTTGCCCTCGGGTTCCCAAATCCCGGTATCCCAGACCATGACGGTGCCGGCTCCGTAGTTACCGGGCGGGATGATGCCCTCGAAATGAAAGTAGGAGACGGGATGGTCTTCCACCATCATCGCCAGGCGCTTGTCTGCGGGGTCAAGCGAGGGTCCCTTAGGGACGGCCCACGATTTCAGCACGCCCTCCATTTCCAAACGGAAATCGTAGTGAAGGTGCGAGGCGCGGTGCTTCTGGACAACGAAGCGGTGCCCGACTTGTTTCTCTAGCTCAGGCCCGGGCTCCGGGGTCTGCGAAAAGTTGCGTTTGCGCTTGTATTCTTCGAGCGGCACAAAAGCTTAGATGAGAGCAGCAAGGTATAAGGTGAGAATCGTGATTCGTTCAGAAGGTTGGGAAGCGGTGGCACTGGCAGGGCCCGCCACCGTCTTCCCGGTTGGAAGCGGAGCCTCAGGCTGCCTTTCCGGCCGCGATCTTGTGGAATGTGGAACTTTCAACAGTAAAAGTTTTGACGTTGTACCTGGTCATCATGGGCTCGATCATCTCAATCAGCCTGGGGAATTGTGCGTTGTTGTAGCGCTCGGCCTCGGCCTTGGTGTGCCACATGGTGATGGAAACGATCGTGTTCTGATCGGTGTCGGAGACCAATGCTATAGAGTCAACGAACCCCGTCTGTGTTCTGAGTACAGGAGCGACCTCGCGATTCATCATGTCACGAGCTTCGTTCAACTTGCCGGGCTTAAGGGTGATCTCAACGATGCGTGTGTACATGCTTCCTCCTTGATGGAGACAGAGTCGTTGGCTCATTCCGTAACCGCTTGATATGCCGCGGCGGAGCTTCAGCAGGAGAGGGCCCAAGTGAGCGGAGTATAACCCCGAAGCAGAGCTGCCTCTGTGCAAAGCGCAAGAAATCGAGAGATGCGGGAGGACTTGGTGGTTGTTTGAAAGTTTCGGCGGAGTGGGAGGGAAACTAACGCGTGCAATCAGCCGCGTGACATAGTGCCCTCCAGTGATCTATTGTGAGCAGCACGATGAAATGGAGACAGGCACGTGGCGTTGTGATGCTGTTCGCCGTCGCTACCGGATTGGTTTCGGTGGCGCTAACTGGCGGTGCGTACGCACAGGCCGCACAACCGAACCAGGGCGAAGAGGCCAATGCTTCAACGGTCGGCGCAGAGCAGGTGATGACCGTCCTGAACGATGGCCTGACGGGACATAACTCGGAGCGGTTTCTCTCTGCATTCGATCCCGACCAGATGCAGAACTACAGTTCCTTCGCGGACCAGGTCCGCACATTGTTCGATCTGTATGACAATTTTAGGGTGCATTACCAGATCCTGGAAGTGCGCCCGGCACCGGACGCGACTGCGACCGTGACTGCGAACCTGGAACTCCAGGCGGACGATGCGCACAGTAATGTTCCCGGGCTGAGCAGAAACGGCCAAATACACCTGCACCTCTCAACGGGCAAACGCGGATGGAAGATCAGCGACCTGCAGCCGAGAGGGTTCTTTCGGTGAAACGCGACTATCCGGACCGGCCAATCGTGGGAGTTGGTGCCGTCATCGTGCAGGAAGGACGAGTGCTCGTAATACGCAGACTGGCTGAACCACTCAAAGGGGAGTGGTCGATCCCGGGCGGAATGCTGGAACTCGGAGAAGAATTGCGCAAGGGTGTCGCGCGAGAGGCCAAAGAAGAAACCGGGCTGGCAGTGGAAGTCGACGAAGTGCTGGATGTGTTTGACGCCATTTACCCGGATCCCAGTGGGCGACTGCAATATCACTACGTGCTTATCGATTTTCTGTGCTACCCGGTCGCCGGTGAAGCGTCCGCTGGCAGTGACGCCGAAGATCTTCAGTGGGTAACGGGTGAGGAACTGGAATCGTTGCGGCTACGGCCGATGACCCTCGGCGTGATCAGAAAAGGGCTGGAGAAAGCGCGAGATCACAAAGCGTGTCGCAGCCGAAAGTGAGCAACAATTTAAAACGGCCCGCCGCCCCCGTCACGGGCGTTATGCGGGCCGTTTCGGTAGTCTGTTGGGATTGGCCTGAGGCGGTCACTCGCTACCCCGATGCGGTGAGCGCATCGAGAAGCCTGATAGACGTCGGCGCGACTTGCTGACGGCGCCGTGAATATCTATGTGGCCCCTGGTAAACTCCATTTGACACCTGAGCTTGCAGGATGAGCTAGAGCGACTGCGCTCTAAGCCTCAGCCACCTCACCATTTGGTCTCGGTTGACCACAACTGTCACTCTTTGTCACTGGACCACCTCCTTTCCGGTGTAACCCCAAGCTAATGCACAACTGGTAAACGTGTCAATTGGTGCGGGCGAAAAAGCAGTGTTCATGGGGGCGGGAGAAGAATTGCAGATTTGCAGATCGCACACTTAGCGGGTTTAGCTGACTCTCGGCTCTGAGTCTCGGTTGGAGCCTGTGATCTTGAATCTGCAATCTTCGATTCGCATCCCCGCAACTCACAACTCCGTGCGTCGTTTGTGCTTGCACCGCATCAAAGCGATATGTAAGTGTTCACTTACAAAGATCGCAATTCTAAGTTACTATTCTCACGAACCCACTTCCGTTCATCCATCGCTCTGACCATCGTTGGAGGTCATCCGAGTTTGCGAATGAAAGGGAAAGCTAGTGACTCGCAATCATGGCGTGTTTCCAGTTAATGGCCTCAAGGGCACTGCAATAAAGGTGTGTGTCGCGGCGATGATGGTGCTGGCCGTGTCCAGCATGCAAGCGCAGACTTCTCAGCCAAGTTCGCCTGTGAGTCCCACGGGCGAATCGCTGGGGCCGAGCCGCACAATTTCGCCACCGACCGGGACTTCCGGTCTGGATACCAATAACCCGTTCCTCGGGGGAGTGGTTTCCGGCCAGGTCACACCCGGTCCGCTACGGCTCACGATAGAAGACGCAATCCAGCGCGGGTTGAAGTACAACCTGGGGCTTTATTTGACGGGGCAGGGTACGACAGCGGCGCGCGGTGCACGCTTGCGGGCGCTGAGCGGCCTTCTTCCGAACCTAAACGCGCATGTCGCAGAGACCGCGCAGCAGATCAACCTGGCGGCACTCGGATTTCCGGGGACCGCGGCCAGGGCGTTCGGAATCAGCACGATCGCCGGTCCGTTCAGTGTGTTCGACGCACGGGTGGCGGCAAGCCAGTCTCTCAGTCTGGCGGCTTACAACAACTACAAGGCCAGCGTGGAGAGCCTGTCCGCTGCAGACCTCACATACCAGAACGCACGCGACCTGGTGGTGCTTGTGTCAGGTGGGCTGTATATGCAGGCGCTTGCGGGTGCGGCCCGTATTCAGACGGTCGAAGCTCAGGTCGCGACGGCGCAGTCGCTCTACAATCAGGCGGTCGACCAGAAGCGGGCTGGCGTGGTACCCGCAATCGATGTGCTCCGGGCACAAGTGGAATTGCAGGTCCAGCAACAGCGGCTGGTTGCGGCGCGCAACGAGTTTGACAAAGAGAAGCTCATGCTTGTTCGCGCGATTGGACTTCCGGTAGGCCAGCAGATCGAGTTTGCGGAACCTGCGATGCCGAATGCGCCGACTCCGCCTATCACGTTCGAGCAGGCGCTTGAGCGTGCGTACAAGAACCGTGCTGATTACAAGGCGTCGCAAACGCAAGAGCGCGCGGCGGAACTGACGCGCAAGGCGGCGGTTAGCGAGCGACTGCCAAGCATCCAATTCAACGGCGATTACGGCACATTAGGCA
>JAEZPW010000447.1 GCA_023441255.1 Acidobacteriota bacterium | reverse complement strand
GAGTAGCGACGAGGAATCCCTACCTCCGCCACGGCTGCAGGAGTGGAGCGAGTAGAGGTTCCTCGCTGCGCTCGGAATGACAATCGGATAAAGATCGCGAGCCCTGAGCGAAGCGAACGATCTATGCATTTCGCCGGCACTGGCAAGGTGCAATCTTCAGCACCAAGCCGCACCCGCTCAGGACGGCATCTAACATCAGGTTTTGCGACAGAACGAACTATGAAGAACTTCTATCCGGTGATTCTGGCCGGCGGACGCGGAACGCGATTCTGGCCACTGAGCCGCAAGAAACGCGCAAAACAACTTTTGGCACTTGATGGCCGCCAGACCATGATCCAGCAGACGGTCGCGCGCCTTGCCCCGGTCGCCCCGGCCCGCCAGTTCTGGATCGTGACCAACGCCGACCTGCACGACGGCATCGTCAAGCAGCTCCCCAAGCTGGACAAGAAGCACATTCTGGCTGAGCCCGTCGGGCGCAACACGGCACCTGCCATCGGACTTGCCGCCTTCATCCTGCTCCGGGAAAATCCGGACGCCGTGCTCGGTCTGTTTCCGTCGGATCATGTCATCGCCGACGAAAGAACGTTCCGCGACAACATCGCGCGCGCCGTTGCTATCGCGTCTGCCGGTGACAACATCGTGGTCATGGGCATACAGCCTACCCGTCCGGAAACCGGCTATGGCTACATCGAAGGCGGTCAGCCCGCTGACGGTGGCGTGCTTCGCGTCCGCCGCTTCACCGAAAAGCCCAGCCTGGAACATGCGAAGGAATTTGTCACGGCCGGCAACTACTTCTGGAACAGTGGCATGTTCATCTGGAGCGCTCGCACTTTGGCCGACTGCCTCGGCGAGTTCCTGCCGAATACCGTGCGCTACCTTGAGGACATCGCACACGCCTGGGGTACGCGCAAGTTCGAGGCGACGTTCAAGCGGCTCTATCCCAAGTGCGAGAACATCAGCGTCGACTACGCCATCCTCGAGTCGCGTTCGGCTCTGGGCGAGGAACGATCAAAGATCTTCTGCATCCCATCCGACTTTGGCTGGAACGACCTCGGATCCTGGGCCGCACTCTACGAGCACCGTGTCGCGCGAGTCGACAACGAGAAGATGGTACCCGAACAGGCGGCCAACATAATAGCCGGCGCCAACAGCTTCACGCTCGACGCCTCCGGCAACTACATACACGCGCCCGGCAAATTCGTCGCCGCCGTCGGTGTGAGCAATTTGGTCGTCGTCGAAACCGAAGACGCCCTGCTCATCACTACCCGCGACCAGGCGCAGGATGTGGGTAAGGTTGTGAGATATTTGGACGAGAAAAAGTTGAATAAGCTGGTGTGATTTTCGCGTTTCGAGTTTCGCGTTTCAGCACCACCAGACATTGTGCTGGCGCAATCGAAATGCATAGACCCTTCGCTCCGCTCAGGATGAATCGATTGAGAGGAGCGTGCTACAAGCGAACGAGCCATACGCGAAACGCGAACACGAAACGTGAAACGAACAACAACTAGAAACAAGAAACCAGAAACTAGAAACCAGGTCTTCTGAATGCCAACAGATATCAAATTCGGCACCGACGGCTGGCGAGCCGTCATTGCCGACGACTACACCTTTGAAAACGTTCGCCGCGTCGGCGGCGGCATCGCCTCTTACGTCCTGAGCCACGAAGACCCCTCGCGCGGCATCCTGGTCGCATGGGACACCCGTTTCGGCTCGCGCGACTTCGCTCGCGCCATCTCCGAGGTGGTCGCCGAGGCCGGTATCAACGTCAAGATTGCCACCGACTACACGCCCACCCCGGCACTCTCCTATGCCGTGAAGTCGCAGGGCGCGGCCGGCGGCATCATGATCACCTCCAGCCACAATCCCTGGAGTTGGAACGGCGTCAAGTTCAAGGAAACCTTCGGTGGCTCGGCGCGCCCCTCGGTGATCAAGCTGATCGAGGAAGAAGTGCGCAACGGAGCGTTCCCCAAGAGCGGCAAGAAGGGCACGATCACCGAGACCGACTTCAAGCCCGCCTACGTCGAGGCGATCACCAAGTTCGCCGACCTCGACAAGATCAAGGCCGCCGGGTTCAAGTTCGCCATCGACTGCATGTATGGCGCGGGCCGCAACGTGCTCTCGAACATCTTCCGCGAACACGGCATCGAGCACATCCAGATCCACAGCAACGTCGATCCGCTATTTGGCGGCATCAACCCCGAGCCGATCGAACCCTGGGTCAACGAGGCCAAGGACGTTACGGTGCGCGAGAAGTGCGACGCCGGCCTTATCGTTGATGGCGATGCCGACCGCGTTGGCGCCTGCACCGAAGATGGCCTGTTTGTTGATGCGCACAAGTGCTTCGCTATCCTGCTGAAGTGGCTGCTCGAATACAAGCAGTGGCCGGGCGCCATCACAAGGGCGTTCAACACCACGAAGATGCTCGACCGTATCGCCCACAAGTACAACCGCGAACTGATCGAGCACGGCATTGGTTTCAAGTACGTGACTGACATCGTGCTGAGCGGCAAGGAAGTGCTGGTCGGCGGCGAGGAATCCGGCGGCATCGGCATCCCGCGCCATCTGCCTGAGCGCGACGGCACCCTGAACTGCCTGCTGCTTGCCAACGCCATGGCCGACAGCGGACGCACCATGGGCCAGCTCGTGGCCGACCTGCAGAAGGACTTTGGCGAACACCACTACGGCCGCACCGACCTGCGCATTCCCGAAGAGGTCAAGCAGAACGCCCTCAAGCGCGCCAACAATGGCAAGCTCGAGCGCATCGGCAAGTACAAGGTTCTGCGCAAGGAAGATCTCGATGGAGTGAAGTTCTTCCTCGACGCACCGACGAACGGCAACGGCGCAGAGGCCTGGGTGCTCCTGCGCGCCAGCGGCACCGAACCGCTCATGCGCATCTATTGCGAAGCGGCGGCACCCGAGACGGTGAAGGAGATACTTGCGGCCTCAGAAGCATTCGTTTTCGAGAAGGCAACAACGGCGTAACAAATCGGGTCATCGGGCCATCGGGCGATCTGGCGATTGGGGCAACTGGCGATTTGGAGCCGCGATTCGCGCCACATGTGGGACAATTGTGTATCTCCCATGAAATGAGTCGTTGGGCCTTTGCGTTCGATGTCGCGATGACCCGATGGCGAGATGGCCAGATTTCTCGGCGCGATGGCCACATCAGAACCCAATCCGCTCCCGCTCGACAGCCCCGAATCGCGTCGTTACAACGCGATCCGGCGTCGTCTGGGCATTGCCGATTTCGCCGTTGGTTTCGCGCTGCTGGCGATCCTGCTCGCCACCGGATGGACGAATTCACTCCGCGATCTCGCGCGAAGCGCCGCAGGTGAGAGCTACGTCATCGCACTCTTCTTCTACGTGCTGATGCTAGCCGTGCTCGCCAAAGTGCTCGGCTTTGGCTTCGATCTCTACGGCTTCCGGCTCGAGCACCAGTACCATCTCTCCAACCAGAAGTTCCGCTCCTGGCTCTGGGACGAGACCAAGGGCTGGCTGATCGGCTTCATCTTCGGCCTGCTTGCGGCCGAGTTCGTCTACTGGATGATGCAGCTTTTCCCCCAGAAGTGGTGGCTCATCTCCTGGGCAGTATTCGTGCTGGTCTTCGTCCTCATAGCGCAGCTCGCGCCCGTCCTGCTGATGCCCCTGTTCTTCAAGTTCAAGCCGCTCGAGAACGACAGCCTCAAGCAGCGACTGGTGCGTCTTGGTGAACGCGCCGGTGCTCACGTGCGGGGCGTTTACGAGTGGAAGCTTTCAGAAAAGAGCAAGAAGGCCAACGCCGCACTTACCGGGCTGGGCAGAACGCGCCGCATCATCCTGGCCGACACGCTCCTGGAAAACTACACGGAAGACGAGATCGAGGCCGTTCTCGCCCACGAACTCGGACATCACGTCCACCGTCACATCGCCAAGAGCATCCTTGTGCAGGCCGCCATAACCTTCGTCGGATTCTGGCTTGCCGCCCGCGTCCTCCATTATGCCGTCAAGCAGCTCAACTGGTTTCCATTCATTTCCGACTTTGCCAACCTGCCGCTGCTCGCGTTGTTGTCCACCGTCATCTCGCTGCTGTTGCTGGCACCGCTGAACGCCTGGTCCCGCCACAACGAACGTCAGGCCGATCGCTACGCCTTCAAGTCCATTCCGACGGTCGCCCCCTTCATCTCCGCCATGGACAAGTTGGCCCAGCAGAACCTGTCCGAACGCAATCCGGCCGCATGGGTCGAGTTCTTCTTCCACTCGCACCCGGCCATCTCCAAGCGCATTGCCGCCGCTCAGCGCTGGGCAAGCGCGGGATAGGTACGCAAGCACCGCAAACGGTCCGCTGAGAGCTGAAGGCTGCTAGCTGACAGCTGAATTCTTCCACAGTCATTCTTACTAGCTGCACGGCGTTCTCTCCCCGCGAAAACGGCCATCGACCTTTTGTTACGTGCAAAATTTACAGCCGGTGATTGAAAATGCAGGTATTCTGACTCTTAAGCAACAATCGAGTTGTGCCGTCATGAGCAGTCAAAAACATATCTGTTTCGCACTTGTTCTCCTGTGCCTGTTTTTTGCGACGTCTCTGCACGCGCAGGCGCCTGCGGCTGCAGTCCCCGCCCCTGATACAGGGCGCGTGGAAGGCTCCAAGTACACCAACACATATTTCGGCTTCACCTACCGCATTCCCGAGGGATGGGCCGTCCGCACCACCAGCGGCAAGATGCCCGGCGGAGTAGGCGGTAACCTGCTGCTCATGCTCAAACGGAGGTCGGGAGATGCGCTTTCCTCCATTTTCATCAGTGCAACTGAGCTCTCCCCCGACTACCGCAACGACGTGTCGCGTTTCCTGGTCGATCGCTATCGGCTAAACCAGGGAGTGACCTCCGGTCTGACCATCAACGGCAGGACGGTCGGCCGCAAGACCCGCTATGCTGAGCCCGAGCTGATCACCGTGGCCGAGCATACCTATCATCGCCTTGATTTCGATTCGGCCTCCGTTTCGCGTACCGTGCTGGCCACCGTCGACAAGGGTTACGCTATCGTGTTCGAGATAGTTACGCCTGAGAAGGATGGCGACCAGGCGGGTCGGGAACTCATAGACAGCATGTACGCCGTGACGTTCGCGTCGCCGGAACCGGTGCAGCGAACCGACAAGCGCTAAGCGCAATCATCAGCGTCATTCAGACAAGCTGGCTCGCGCCCAGAGCAGAATAGCTGATGCGCTGCTCGAACTCGGACCCGAGAAGCATCGGTGCACGTGCTCCTCGGGGCACGAACTTGCGCGCGAGTTCTGAACTGCATCGCCTCACCCGAATTGCAGGTTCGCTGCAGCTACTTACGCCGTGAAGCACACCGTTAAACAACCCAGTTCTTGGCCCATGCTTCAAAACATGCGTAACGGAGAGCTGTAGAAGGAAAATTTGCGATCATGCCCCGGGTCCCGATGCGCTCACAGGGCGCTGCGACATCTCCTGTCAGGATCGAAGCGGACCACAAGCTCGAACTTTACCGTCGCATTTTTGAGAACGCGACCGAAGGTGTCGCCGTCGTTGACCTCTGCGGTTTTTACATCGAGCAGAATCCCGCGCATCGCGAGCTGATCGGATATTCTGACGAAGAACTTACAGGCAAGACTCCAGCCGTACATCTCGGGGAAGAAGTCTTCCACGCTCTCGTCCATCGCCTGGCGGAAGACGGCCATTACCACGGCGAAGTACTCAGCCGCAACAAAAAGGGACAGTTGCGGATCCTTGACCTCTCGGCTTTCGCCGTCTATGACGAATCAGGCCACCCGCTCTACTACGTCGGCATAAAGCGCGACATCACGGACCGGAAGCGCAGCGAAGAGAACCTGGCGGCACGTATGCGCGAGCTGCAGTCCATGTATTCGCTCTCCGGTGCGCTCAACAAGTCATTCAGGCTCGAGGACATCTACCAGGTCGCGATCGATGCCGTCATATCCAGCGTCCGCGCAGACCGTGCAGCCATTCTGCTGTTCGATCCTGACCGCGTCATGCGATTCAAGGCGTCGAGCGGAATCTCGAAGGAGTACCAGGCTGCGGTCGAGGGCCATACGCCCTGGCAGCCAGAGAGTCAGGATCCGCAGCCCATCGGTGTTCCCGACGTTCAGGAGGATGAGACCCTGGTCAACTACCGCTCGGTATTCGAGCGTGAAGGTATCCGGGCGCTGGCATTCATTCCTATCGCCTACGAAGGACGGGTGCTGGGGAAGTTCATGCTCTATTTCGACGAGCCCCACCAGTTCACCGATCAGGAGATGCGTACCGCGCTCGCGCTCGCCATGCCGGTCGCCACCGCTCTCGACCGCCGCCGCGCCGAGGCTGCGCTGGAACGTTCCGAGCGCCTGGCGACGGCCGGCAGGTTGGCCGCGACCATAGCGCATGAGATCAATAACCCGCTCTCCGCCGTCCTGAACCTGGTGTTCCTGCTCCGCAACACTCCGGTTAACGTCGAAGAGCAACGCCGCTATCTCGACCAGATCGACCAGGAAGTCGCACGCATCTCGCAGATAGCCAAGCGTACCTTGGGTTTCTACCGCGACGACTCACGTCCGGTGCGCGTGGACGTTTCCAGCATGGTCAACAACGTCCTGAATCTCTATTCTGCCACCCTCAAATCGCGCAATGTTCGCGCGGAAAACTGGGTCGAGGACGACTGCGTGGTTGTGGCCGCTCAGGGAGAACTTCAGCAGGTTCTGTCGAACCTTGTGTCAAATGCGATCGACGCCTGCTCCCGCGGCGGCAAGATATCGCTTAGATCCGAGCACCGCGGCGGTTCCGTGCATCTCTCGGTCGCCGACTCGGGACACGGCATCGGAACCGACTACCTCGCGCACATCTTCGAGCCTTTCTTCACCACCAAGAAAGACGTCGGCACCGGCCTCGGTCTATGGATTTGCAGAAAGATCGTCGAAAAACACGGTGGCACCATAACCGTCGAAAGCAGCACCGACGACGTTTTTCACGGCTCGGTGTTCACGCTGCATCTGCCCATCGCCAGCGAGGAGCAGCGCCTCGCCGCCTGAGCCTCCGGCAGCGTGACCGTCCCAGTGTGATTGTCATTCCGAGCGAAGCGAGGAACCCCTACCTTCGTCACGGCAGCAGTGGAGCGGGTAGTGGTTA
>JAEZPW010000433.1 GCA_023441255.1 Acidobacteriota bacterium | reverse complement strand
GGCCTACACGCAGTCCTGGCGCTTGGGCCTGAAAGCGGTCGCCATCTACCGCGACAGCTGCAAGAAATCCCAACCGCTGGTTCTCTCGCAGGAAGTGAAGGAAAAAGCTGAGGCTCTAGCGAAGGCTCGCACCACCGCGGTTTCGCCAACAGCCAATAGCCAACAGCCAATAGCGCTTTTGGACGAGGATCTCGACGCTCCTCCGCGCGCCGTCCGTCACAAGCTTCAGCCCGAGCGCGCGTCCATCACGCACAAGTTCAACATCGGAGGCCACGAAGGCTACATCACGACCGGCATGTACCCGAACGGTCAGCCCGGCGAGATCTTCGTGACGATGGCGAAAGAGGGCTCAACCGTCAGCGGCCTCATGGACAGCTTCGCCCTTGCCGTCTCGATGGCCTTGCAGCACGGCGTTCCGCTCAAGTTGCTATGCGAGAAGTTCGAGCACACGCGCTTCGAGCCCAGCGGCTGGAGCCACAACGCCGACATCGGTTACGCCAAGTCCATCATGGACTACATCTTCCGCTGGCTGCACCTGCGCTTCCTCACCGGACAGCAACAGGAACTCTTCGCCAGCCTGCGCAAACCGTCTCCGTTAGCGGTGACTTCCGCGCCGGAGAACGGCGGAACGCTGACTCCAACCGACGTCGCACCAACGCAACAGTCGTTGCTGACAGCCCAAAGCTCAGAGCCCAAAGCGCACGTTGCCGACGCGATGGCTGACCTGATCGATTTAGGCGATGCTCCAAGCTGCAGCTTCTGCGGCTCCATCATGGTGCGCAACGGAAGCTGCTACAAGTGCATGAGCTGCGGCTCGACGAGCGGATGCAGCTAGAAACCTAGTTTCACAGACGTAGTTGTGTTCTGTCGCGATTTGTCGATTATGAAAATGTGTTCAATTTATCGTAGCGGAGGTCGCGCCGATGGCGCTGAATCGCAGGGCAATTTTGGATGATGTCTTCAATGTTGCCCCGCTGCTGACTTCGGAAGATGACTGTGCCGAAAACATCGTCATACCTTTTCTTGAGCATCGGATTCGTCCGATCTCAGTTAAAACGAAAGGTCACGATCAAGGGCGTCTCCGGCTTGAAGTTCAACAAGCAGGCAGACATCATCGTTTTCGTCGACGGCCTGCCTGGCATGGTCGTCGAAACAAAAAGAATTACCCATAGACTGAGAGCTGAAGATGCCAATCAGGCTCTGTCGTATGCTCAGCTACTCGGCCAAGCCGCTCCGTACGCGATACTTACTAATGGACACACGTGGGAACTGTACAACCTCCTGAATGATTCCATAGGTGGTATTGACGACATCCCGTCACCGCAAGCCTTATCGGCGGCAGTGGCTTCGGCCTCCAAGATTCCGATATCTCTAGCGACGAAAGAAGCTGCCGAACGCCTACTTGTTACGATAGAAAACAAAGAAGCGCTTGAACAAGCATTCGCACGCTGCCGTCAGGCGCTAGCCAGAGAAGGTCTCATTGCCGAATCAGCTTTCGATGAGCTAACGAAAATACTTGTCTGCAAATTTAATGAAGAAAAGCGCCTCAGCGACCAGCTCGGGGAATTCCGGTTTTCTTCGGCTTGGTTTAAAGGCGAAGGCTGGCTAAATGGACTTATCCGACTGTTTGCAGATGCGAAAGTTACGTTCCATGTGTTCCCGCCAAATACCGAGATCGCTATCCGAAACAATTCGACCGTTCAAGAAATCGTACAGGCTATAGAGCGTTTTGGTTTTTATGGTTTCAAGACGCCCGTAGGTTTGGCCGGGGCAGGCGGGGATGTCGTTGGCAGCGTGTATGAGACGTTCTTGACAGGGACTCTTCGCGGTGATCTAGGGCAGTACCTCACGCCCAGACAGTTGATTGAGTTTATGGTCGAACTAGCCGACCCACAGATCGGAGAGAGCATTGGACTTATCGTCCGGGAGCGGCGGGTTCTTAATCCGATCCTTCGTTGAAGTACGCAAGAAGATCCGTGGCCTTAAGATCGCCGATGACGAGAAGAATCGGTTGATTGAGGACCTAGTTAGGAATCACCTTTGGGGAATCGAAATTAACTCAAGGCTGGCTACGCTGTGTCGCATCAACATGATCCTGCACGGCGATGGATATGAGCATATCTACACCGGCGATTCAATACTGGATGATACGTTCGAAAACACGGATGGGAAGCGGGTCGACATCACTCGCATTGAGAAAGGCGAGTTGCCGAAGTTCGATGTCATTCTTATGAACCCGCCCTTCAACTTACCCTACGAAGACGCGAAGGCCCTCAATAGGTACGAATTGGGGCGTGGGCGTACTGCGCAAGGGTCAGATTACCTAATGTTGGAACGTGCGTTGCGACTTCTGAAGCCCGGCACTGGTCGACTGCTTATAATCCTGCCACACGGAATTGCGAGCGGTGCGTCTGAGAGCGAAGTCCGTTCCTTCATCAAGAAACAAGCTCGCGTGAAGGGGTGCATAAGCTTACCCGTTGGATGTTTCAAGCCTTTTGGCGGTTCGAACGCCAGGACTTGCATTTTGATGCTCACGCATCAAGCGACTGCGCACAAGCGTCGACTATTAGCACAGGCAGAATACGTCGGCTATGACATCACCACTAAGTACTATCGCGAGACGGATCAGAACGACCTTCCAGTTATCGCCGATCAGTACAACGCCAAGAAGGAGACTTTAGCGTGACGATTTCGCTCGAGAGTGAAACTCCTCTGGTCTTGACCATAGACGAAGAAGATGCCCAAAAGCTAGATACGATTGATGCCGGCGCAGCATACACGGAACACCTGCACAGCAAACAAGGCGAGTTCAAGAATGAAACGCTAGGAACTTACGTCGAAGTGGTCTCGACGAGCATCAACCCGCGATCCAGTCGCTATCAGAACCAAGAGTTCGAATACGTCGATTTGCGCGAAGTAGATGACATTTATGGTCAGATACTTAGTTTCAGGAGGTTGAAAGGAAAGGAAATCGGCAGTACAAAGCACCGATTTCGTAAGGGCGACATTCTGTTTGCAAAGATAATGCCGAGTGTCGCAAACAAAAAGCTTGCTCTCGTTACGCAAGACGTAAGCAACGCAGTTGCGTCGACCGAGTTCATTGTTTTGCGTCCTCGGCAAAACAAGAAGATCAATGCCTTTTATCTCTTTCGAGCGTTACGGTCCGATCACTTCACAAAACAGGCGGTTGCGAACGTGACTGGTGACACGGGCCGCCAGAGGATCAATCCGACACGTCTTTTGGAACTCAGAATCGTCGTACCTCCGAAAGAGCTCCAGGCGAAGATCGGAGAGTCGGTTGAGAAGGAATTTACGCTACGAACTCTCGCAGCAGAACAATCAAGAGCGGCGGATGATGCGTCTGCGCCGGTCCTCGGTTCAGTAACACTAAGGATCGCGAAGGCCTCAAGCCGTGCTGCTAGCCGAAAGAGGAAGGATGAAAACGCCACAGTTCACAAGAAGCGGCTTTCACGCGGCAAGAAGACGGGATCGAAGGGAAAGTGATTCGGCCGGTGCCCCATTCAAGCCCATCCTTCGGGCTTGAGTGGGGGATTTTGACTTCCTCCACACCCTCCGGGTCCTCTGCGGTTCAATCTTGTCAACCCCTCCACACCGTGGAAATCTCCGCAAACTCTTCATCCCGCGCCAGAAATAATCCGACCGTCCCTGTCGGGAAATACCCTCGCAATCCGCTACACTAAAAGTAGTAGATAAATACGACGAGGCCGGCGACATCGCCGGCCTTTGACGTAACGCCGGGGCCCTCACCGGCGGGCCCCGTTCCCGCCATCACGAACGCGTCGGCGCAGTTGTAGCGCCGCCGTCCTCGGCGGCGGGCCCTGCGTCCAGCACCACACTCTCGTGCCGCCCCTACGGGGCTCACAGATTCATTTACGCCCACCCAGCACTGAAGTGCTGGGCTAATTTCGTCCCGTGCCTTCGGCACTGCTGTTCGCCCAAAACACAGACGCGAAACGCAAAATACAAACCCGAAACACAAACGCGAAACGACGTTCGCTTAAACCGAACCTAACCCCAGTACTCTGAAGATTTTGCGAACCTGACCTTCGCAAACACCGCATTTTAAGCACCTCTCCAGCACCCGGGGGGAGGGACCCCCTCAACCAACGTGAAACCCGAAACCCGAAACACCCAGAAACGAGAAACCAGAAACTATGCAGTGTACCCACATTAAAGCCGACGGAATCCGCTGCGCCGCTCCCGCTCTCCGCAACCAGAAGTTCTGCTACTTCCACCACCACAACGCCGACCATCGTCCCCGACGCCAGGTCCGCATGCTCGACATTCCTCTCCCCGAAGACGCCGCCTCCATTCAAGTCGGTATCTACAACGTAATGCTCGCCATCATCGATCGCCGCATCGACGAACGCCGCGCCCAGCAACTGCTATGGGCACTGCAGATCGCTGCCAGCCAGAGCGAAAAACTTCCGTTTGAGAACTCCGTTCGTCAGTCACGCGTCGTCACCGAACTTCCCGAATACGAGCGCGTTCAACTCGAAACCGCCGAAGCCGACCGTCAGTACATCGCCAACGCTCACGCTGACGCCGCAGCCCGCGCCGCCGCACAGACCACAACGCAAGTAGCATCCGCGCAACCCCAGTCAGAGCAACCCGTCACCGGGAAGAAAGCGCCTGCTAAGCAGACCCCGATCGCCGACGCAAAGCAGACCGACACAGAGGCGCGACCGACAATGTCACCCGAGCAGATCGACAACCTGATTGACCGCGCCTGCAACGGCGACTGGCGCAGTGCGAAGAAGCTGTTTCGCGAGGCCGGTCTGATGCCTGCGTCGTGATGGGCAGGCCGCCCCAGGTCTGAAGAAAACAATTGACGGTGCCACCTTCGCGCAGCTAACGTCGGGTTCTCCGAGGAGCGAAATGGAACCTGGCCAATTTTCAGAAGACTTCGTTCTGGGCCTCGCGCGTCGTGCCTACGATGAAAGCTCGGCCCCTTTCGAGGTGTCGCCTGTCGACTGTGCGTTGCTTGTCATCGACATGCAGAACGAGTTCGTGAAGCCGCACTGGACTCCTTTCTGGGTACCGGCAGCCACGTGCGTTGCGCCTCGCATCGCGACCCTTGTTGAGCATTGCCGCAACGTCGGGATCCCGGTCATCTTTACGGCTTTCGCTGAGACACATCGGTTCCTTGATCGCCCCGCTTCAGGCTCGTACATGCCGAATCGCTATCCGGAAGCGGGTGAGCACGACAGTTTCTTCCGCAATGTCGAGATGTGGCATGAGCTGACGCCGCGGTCCGACGAACTAGTCATCTACAAGCCCTCTTACGGAGCCTTCTACGACACTCCGCTCGAAACCATCCTGCGCAATCTCGGCAAGACAACGGTGATAATTTCCGGGACGTTGACCAACTTCTGCTGCGGAATGACTGCGCGCCAGGCTTACGAACGCGGGTTCAAGGTGGTGTTCGGATCTGATGTCACTGCGGCGGACGACCCCGCACTGCACGAAGCCGAGCTTAAGGTGCTTCGCAAAGGATTCGCAAAAGTCCTGGCCCTCAATGAGATCCTCCAGCTAATCGATTGCGCGAAATAGACCGGTGCCCACATTTGGCGAGTGGCCCAGGCGTGACGGTGCCCCACATGTGACGGTGCCCCACGTTTGGCGCAGCTAACGTGGGGCTTTCGTTCAGGTCTCAACAACATGCGAGTGCCCCATATCTGTCCAGTGTTGGCGATGTGGGTTGACTGCAGAGAGCTGTTAAACTTGTAGTATGCGTTGGGCTTCAAAGTCGTGGGCGCGGTTTCTTGTACTCTCGCTGGTCTTCGCCACGACTGTCCCTCAGCTCGGCGCCTCTTCTTTCGACGCTCCCGACCAGAACCGCGACGCCGTCGCTCAGCTTCAACAAGGCACCGGTGTCGTAGGCACCGTCAGCGCGGGCCGCAGTACGAATCGCTCCAGTCTCGCGCAACATGCGGTTTTCGGCCTGCCTGCTGCAGCGTGCAGCGTCACGCCGCTTATCGACGAATCGCCGTACGCCGGTGGTGCTGTCCTCCAGGCGACGTCCACGCCCCTGAGCCGGCCGTCCAGTAGAGCGCCCCCGTTTGTCACCTCATTCTGCTGAAGCAACGAAAAAAATTTACTTCGACGTTCGTTTTCACTCGTGAGGTGACCCTTGGATATTTCCACGATCATGGTGCTTGTACTTACGGCGGTCTCCGCCTTCTTCCTGGTGTATGTGGAAAGGAAGTCGCGCCGCAATACCGCCAAAGCGCAGCAAAGCAGTTCGTCTCAAACAGTCGCTGAGACGTCTACTGGGACTGAACAGCGCAAGTAACACGGTGACCCACATCTGCCGGCCTGGCAGGTGTGGGTCCAGCTATCTTCCCATCGCGCTGCGATACATCTCGGCAGATCCGAATGCGCATGACGTTGCGACTGTAACCAAACCTGCTGCTGGCGACTCCATTGTGTGTGGAGAGACACAACATGCACAAAGAATTCGATGGACGTTTAGAGCAAGCTTGGTGGGCGTTGCGGATCGGGCTTGGCGTAGGACCATTTCTAGCCGGACTCGACAAGTACTTCAACCTTCTAGCCAATTGGCCGGCGTACATCAGTCCACTGGCGTTCAAGGTACTGCCAATGAGCGGTGAGACGTTCATGCACATCGTGGGGTCATCGAGATGGCGGTTGGGCTGGCGATCCTGACCAAGTGGACGCGACTGGGCTCGTATATCGCCTCACTCTGGCTGATCCTGATCGCCATCAACCTGGTTTCGACTGGCCACTTTTTTGACATCGCCGTGCGGGATCTTGAGATGGCAGTCGCAGCGTTCGTCCTCGCCCGACTCAGCGAAGCTCGCAGCCACAGCACCGTTCCCCAACGCTCGAAGGCGCTAGATCTGGCCGCCAACCGGGCTTGAGTGCGTTGCCGTCAGCGTCAGTCAGGTGTGAAAAGTAGATCGACGATGCTTTCGAGAGTGACCCACATCTGCCGACGAGGGCAGATGTGGGCACGCGAGCTGAGAGCTACTGTTGTGGTGGATTGCTTGAAGGAGAAGCCGAAGTGCTGCTCACCTTGATATGGTCGACCACCTTCATTCCACCCGCATTGGACTCCGCTATGCTCTTGGCCTTGTCTTTATCGGCCTTGCTTGCCACCGTGCCGGAAAGCTCGATCTTGTTGTTCTGAGCCGTGGCGGTTACGCCGGAAAGGCTTGAATCCTGCTGCAAAGCCTGCTGAATCCGGCCTTGCGCATCACTCGCACCCATCCCCGAGCTGGTCGAAGTTGAGGTCTGACCGGACGCGCTCGACGATGGTTGCTGCTGTGACGAACTCGTCTGGTCCGACGACGGCGGCGTTGACTGTGTCTGGCTTTGCGAGCTGCCGTAGGTTCCCTGCGCATACGCAAGACCCGCGCCCAGCACCACGACAAATGCCAGTTTGCAGAGGCTCTTCATAGCTCTTCTCCTGTTGTGGGAATTTTCGCGGATACACCGCTAGGCGAAGTAGGCGGTAAGTGGGTATTACCCCGTTGAAACAACCTTTCTTCGTTCGGAACTTCTGAAACTGATGCCCAGTGCTTCCGAGCGGTTATCTGCAGATTCACGAATGCGGATGGATGAACCTGACGCTTCAGGCTGCGCGGCCGCTCATGGCATAGAGAGTCAGCTCGACGCGGGTCGAAACACCAAGTTTGTCGTAGATCTTGAAGAGATAGTTCTTGACCGTGTGTTCGCTCAGGTGCAGTCGCTCCGCGATCTCGCGGTTGGCAAGGCCGTCGGCGACGAGGTCGACCACTTGCTGCTCGCGGCGGGTGAGAAGCTTCTTGCCGTCCGATGCCACGCAGTGCAGTGACCCGGCGGAGACCAACGCGCGCATGATCGTGGTCAGGTCGCTGGTGCGAACCCAAAACTGTCCCTGATGCACGGCGTGAACGCAGCGGATGAGGTTGTGGAGCGATTCAGAGCGGCGGAAGACGCCTTTCGCTCCGCTGCGGAAAGCCTCGATGACGTCGTTCTGTGCGCCGTCTTCGAGGAGCATCACGGCCGAGATCGATGGCAGCAGTCGCGCCACGCGGCGCACGGTCTGCAGACCCGATCCTGGGCCGTCCTGCAGATCGTGGTTGACGAGCAGGACGTCGGGCTTATGTTCCGCAGCAGCGGAGATGACGTGTTCACTGTTCGTTGCGAGGGCGACGATCTCCAACCGCCGATCGCGTCCGAGCGCCGTTTTCAGGAGTTCGCAGCCTATCGGAGTGCTCTCACCGACGATGATGCGGACTCGATTTTGGCAGCTTCCAAGTGGCTTGCGAGAATTGTTCGGCGCGGACGGAGGGACGTTGGACTGGCTACACATCAGAGCCTCCGAAGTGGCGAGCAAATGATGCCACTTAGTGCAGCAACTTGGGACGAGCGCACTGAAAAGTCAGCCAGAATTCCCAGAGCCGTTCCCGATTCGGAACATCGTCACCTGATGGAAATCACACCACGCAGGCAGGACTTTCTTCTCATGACCGACCCGGAACTCGCATTGAGAGTCTCTGGGAAGGAGCTGAGTTCAAAGTCTCTCGGTGCGCTGCGGACAGAGCAGGTTGGCTCCGGGGTATTGGACACCTTGTGCCACAAACGTGAGGAATCTAAGATGCCCGCTGTTTTGAGAGCCGAGTTGCTGCGTCGCTGCACGATACAGCGACGAAGTGAGCGATGGAACGACGGCGACCCGATCGCTGTCGCCAGCGCCTCTCAACACGAGAAAGTCTTTTCCATCTGCGGTTAAGGTGGCGGAGCCATGTCCGGGGGAGAAATGGTCGGAACAATTGGCGAGCTCGCGCGAGCGGAGCATCCCCGCTGGTATGCTGCGTATACGATGCCGCGGCATGAGAAGTCCGCTGCGCGGCAACTCGAAGGGCGATCCGTCGAGTGCTTCCTGCCCCTGTATCGCGTCACGAGAAGCTGGCAGCATCGGCGTGGCGACTTTGATCTGCCTCTTTTCCCCAGCTACGTGTTCGTGAGAATGAACCGCGACGACCGGGTCAAAGTGTTAACCGCTCCTGGCGTGGTGTACCTCGTCAGTACGAAAGGCGTGCCGGACGAGATTGAAGGCGCGGAAATCGAGTCTCTGCGCGGGCTGCTGGCGACGCGAAACGCGTACCCGACTCCCTATGTGGAGCCGGGCAGGCGGGTGCGTTTCCTGGCCGGCCCGTTCGCGGGACTGGAGGGCACCGTCGTTCGAACTAAGGGGCAGGTACGTGTCGTCGTTTCGGTCGACACGATCATGAGATCGATTTCGATCGAGGTGGACTGTAACGAACTGGGACTAGCCCGCCCTGGAAATGATGTCTCACGCCGCCTGGATCAATGCGTTGGTGTTACGCAGGCCCCCCGTCGATAGCAAATCCCCACTGCTGACGTTCAGCTGTAAGCCCGGTCGGTTGACCACCGCTGATACAGGTCCGTTCGGGCCGCTAAGCAGGAGAATTTATGCATGCTGATGCCGTTTGCGGGACCGAGTCTTTCGACTCCACTGGCGAAGAGGCAAGGACGGGCGGAAGGCGGCCAATATTGTCCACAAAACCTGGTGCACTTTTCTACAGCGTTGCGGACGACCACCCAGTCGTGGTCCAGTTAATCGTCGATGGCACGATTTTTGCGTTTTCTGTGATTGCGGCGTTCGTGATCCGGTTTGACGGATTCCCGACGGGACATGCTGCCGAGCTCATGCTGCTGTGGATACCGGTGCTCACTGCTGCGCGACTGATCGTCAACTGGGCAGTTGGAGTGTACCCAAGAATGTGGAGCTTTTTCTGCCTGTGCGACGCACAGGCGGTCGGCAGATCCCTGCTTTTCGTCAGTCTGGTCCTGCTGGGGCTGCGGGTGTTTTATCCGCTCGGCGTATCTCTTGCGGCGTGGCTGAGATTGCCGTTTGCGATCATCGCGCTCGAATTTCTCGTAGCGTTCTCGGTTTCCATGTGCGTACGAGCGGCGTACAGAATGATCTATGAGCGGGGAGCAAAGGCAAGAGTGACACCGGGTCAGAAGGTCAAGCGTGTGCTTCTCTACGGTGCAGGCGAAGCCGGCGTCACGGTCGTGAGAGAGATGGCCAATGTGTCCGGGATACAGATCGTGGGTTTTGTGGATGATGACCCGCGAAAGACGGCAACCGTGCTGTCAGGGGTGAAAGTTCTGGGTACCGGTAAGGACCTCGGACGGATCGTGCGGGAGTCCGGCGCGGACGAGGTTGTAATAAGTATCGTGACGGCCGCCCCAGGC
This sequence comes from Acidobacteriota bacterium, assembly GCA_023441255.1. Taxonomy (GTDB): domain Bacteria; phylum Acidobacteriota; class Terriglobia; order Terriglobales; family Acidobacteriaceae; genus JAEZPW01. Next base: position 4,269 of record JAEZPW010000433.1, on the reverse strand, counting down.
GCGTTGCCGCGCATTCTTTCGGCGTGCAGGCGTATTCGCATCCCGGCGAGAATCGTCCCTGGAATGAAAGAACTGCTGAGCAAGGAGGCACGCGTCAGTCACTTCCGCGAAATCCGCTCGGAAGACCTCCTGGGAAGAGAAAGCTTGGCAGTGACTGAAATGGATCCGGAAGTGCTCAGGGTATACCAGGGCAGACGGATATTGGTGACGGGTGCGGGAGGATCTATCGGCAGCGAACTGACACGTCAACTGCTGCTCGCGAAGCCGCAGAGAATCACGATCCTGGATAAGGACGAGAACTCGATTTACGAACTTGAGCAGGAGCTGAAGTTCCGCGATCCCAACGTTCCCATTGACGCAGTAATAGCCGACCTGAAGATTCCGGAACGGGTGTCTGCCGTTTTACGCGAGGCTGATCCGCAAATAGTCTTTCACGCGGCCGCGCACAAGCACGTCCCCTTGATGGAAATGCACCCATGCGAGGCGGTTCTCAACAACGTCATGGGAACGGACAACCTTCTGAAGGCATGCACAGTTTTTGGCATCGAGCGCTTCGTATTTATCTCCAGCGACAAGGCAGTGAATCCGACCAACATAATGGGCGCCACCAAGCGGATTGGGGAAAACATGGTGCACGGTTACGCGGATGGAAGCATGAAGCGGGCGTGCGTTCGATTCGGAAATGTGATGGGAAGCCGCGGCAGCGTCGTGCCCCTTTTCTTGAGGCAGGTAGAGGATGGCGGCCCTGTTACGGTGACCGATCCGAATATTGTCCGGTACTTCATGACAATACCGGAAGCAGTGCAACTCGTTCTGTGCGCCGGGACGCTTGCGAACGGCGGCGAAATCTTCATATTGAACATGGGATCTCCGCGCAAAATCATCGACGTGGCGCAGCAAGTGATTGCGATGTGCGGGTTGCAGCCGGGAAAGGACATCCAGATCGCGTTCACGGGCCTTCGTCCGGGCGAAAAGATGAACGAAGAGCTCGTTGCGCCAAACGAGACGGTATCTTCAACGCGATTTGAAAAGATCTCCGTTATTCAACGGATGCCGTTCAATGAGCATGCTTTTCGTGAAGCTGTCGCCTGTCTTACCAAGGCGGCTCGCCTGAACGATCGCAGAACTGTCTACGAAGTGCTGGTCTCGATGCAACTGGGCTACACGCAATTGTTGCGTTCGGTCGATCCGGTCAGGGCCGTTCCGCCAGTCCAAAGCATGCAACCAGCAGAAAAACTTGCGCGAGCAACGGCGGCATAGCTGCCGCTGGCTTCGCGGGGCGTCAATACCGCCAGAGTACAGTGCACCCATGCATCGCCATGATGCTGTTCGACTGCGCTCGGTCGCGAGACACATGCAGTATCTGGTTGATTGGATAGCCGCACAGAAGGGTTAGGTTTCTGTGAACTTGAATACGCTATCTGCCGATCCGCGTCGTAGATTCAAGCGGTTCGAATTGCACATACAAGCGTATGTGAGCTGGAAGTCGGGTGACGGGAAGAAGCGACGCGCAGCCGGAATAACGCGTGACCTAAGCACGCACGGCGCGTTCATAAGCGTGGCGAACTGCCCCGAAGAACGCAGCCTGGCGACTGTGGAGTTTCTTCTGGGGCCGGCAAGCGCCCGCCGACGGATGAGAATGCGAGGGCGCGTCATTAGAACTGAGCTGCTGAGCCCGCCGCAAACTTATGGATTCGCCATTCGTGCTCACAGGCAGCTAAGTATCGTTGGCGACCGAGAGAAGTTGCGACGAGAAAACCGAAACGATTGTCCGGCTCCCCCACTCGTGCCAGGACAGAAACAGCCTGCGGCAAGGAGAGTCTCCTAAGGGCTAAAAGGATGGGAACCTTCCTGCAATTCTATGAGCTGAGCGAGCAGCCTTTCGGGTTCAACCCTGACCCCAGCTTTCTTTACGAGACGCCGACGCTTCGCGAAGCTTCGGCATCGATCAGGCGCGCCATCGAACTCAACCTGGGATTTGCCGCACTGATCGGCTTGCCGGGAACGGGGAAGACCAGCCTGCTGGTTGCGCTCCTTCGAAAATATGCTGCGTCTTCGGAAACTGCTTTGATTCTGCACCCTCATTTGGATCAATTGGAGATCGTTCGCTACATCATGCGTGAACTTGACCTGCCGGATTTCGGCCAGGACAGGGTCGCCTCTTACGTGAGTCTCAGAGACTTCGTCGCCTCCTCTGCGCGGAAGGGCAAGCGTGTGTTGGTGGTGCTTGACGAGGCACAAGAGACGCCGAACGCGACGCTTGAAGAACTGCGGCTCCTATCAAACTTCGAAACGGTCAATCGAAAGACGGTCAATGTGGTGCTGTCGGGCCAGCCAAACTTAGCCGACAAGCTTGCATGCATGGACATGACCGCCTTGCGGCAGAGGATTCCGGTGCTCGCGCGCATTGAGCCTCTCACTGGCGCAGAAACGGCGGGATACGTGGAGCACCGGTTACATGTAGGCGGCTACGCCGGGTCACCGATATTCACCGAGCGCGCGCTGCAGCGAATCCACACCGTGAGCGGCGGAATACCGCGCAGTATCAACTCGATATGCTTCAACGCACTGTCACTGGGATGCGCAGCGGGTTGCCGCGTTATCGACATCGATCTGCTGGATGAAGTGGCGGCGGACCTGTCGGTTGCGAGAGAAAGCGGCCAACGTTCCAGTCAGCCGCGGAGCAAGTTCGTCGACCGCGGACGGAGTGAAGAACCGCATGCAGGCGCCGTTGCGCGGAGCCTGCTCATGATCGCCGACGGATTCGTCAAGACCAAATTCCCCTTGTGACGATCAACGCGCCCGGCGACCAGCGCGACAACCAGCGGAAGGTTACCGGGCGCGCCGTCAAGCCGCCTGACTTCAGGTCTCAATGATTGGAGGAAATCTTGGCCACCTTGCACGCAGAAAAAGTCGAATCGACCGCCACGCGTAAGCCTTTGTTCCCGTTCCTCGACTTGAAAGCGCAGTTCTCATCGATTCAGGACGAGCTGGTACCGGCTGTAATGAACGTGCTGAGTTCCCAGCGGTTCATTCTCGGCCCGGAAGTCGAAGCATTTGAATCGGACATCGCGCAATTCGTCGGCTGCAGGTTCGCGGTGGGGTGCGCCTCCGGTTCAGACGCGCTGCTGTTGTCACTCGCAGCCCTGGGTGTTGGACCGGGCGATGAAGTGATTACGACACCTTTTACTTTCGTCGCGACGGCAGGGTCGGTTGCACGGCTTGGTGCAAAGCCGGTGTTCGTCGACATCGACCCTGAAACTTACAACCTGAACGCGGAGAGAGTCGAAGCGGCGATCACTGCGAAGACCCGAGCCATTCTGCCGGTGCACCTTTTCGGACAAGCAGCCGATATGTCCGCGGTCGTTGGAATCGCGGACCGGCACGGCCTGGCCGTCATCGAAGACGCCGCGCAGGCGATCGGAGCGGTTTACGGCGGAAGATCAGTCGGGACGCTCGGTGCCATGGGATGCTTCAGTTTCTTTCCGTCGAAGAACCTGGGAGGAGCGGGCGACGGGGGACTTGTGACGACGAATGACGAGGGCATTGCCGATCGCTTGAGATTGCTTCGGGTACATGGCAGCCGGTCGAAGTACGAGTACGAGCTACTGGGCATGAACAGCAGGCTGGACGCACTTCAGGCTGCCATATTGAGGGTCAAGTTGCGTCGCCTGGACGACTGGACGGCAGCCCGACGCAGCAACGCAGCGGCGTATTCCGTGTTGTTCCGCCAGTATGGGGTGTCGCAGGTAGGCCTGCCGCAGGAAGCCGCCGGTTGCCTTCATGTCTACAACCAGTTCGTTATACGCTGCGCGCAGCGCGATGCCTTGCGCGAGCATTTGCAGGCATCGGGCATTCCCACAGAGATCTACTATCCAAAGCCACTGCATTTGCAGCCGGCGTTCCAGTATTTGCAGTACAAGGAGGGCGACTTTCCTGAGGCAGAGGCAGCCAGCCGCGAGGTGCTTGCCCTGCCTATCTTCCCAGAGTTGACGGCCGCGCAACTAGATGCGGTGGTGGCGGCCATTGACGAGTTTTACAGGCTGCGGAAGGACTCGAATTGGCTGCAAAGCGCTGACCTCAGCGGCTAAAGCCGCATTGATCGGCCTGCAGTTGGCGGCACGCCTGAAGGCGTGCCCTTTCAAAGAATGCCTTTTGTCCGCAGCCTGTTTTGCTCGGGCACCAGGGGACACTGAGAACAAGAACATTCGTCAAGAAACCGGTGGAGTTGTGCAGTCCGCCCCGGCCTTTCGTGTGCAGGAATGGAAC
>JAEZPW010000389.1 GCA_023441255.1 Acidobacteriota bacterium | reverse complement strand
CTTTTAGGCCGATTGTCATTCCGAGCGAAGCGAGGAACCCCTACCCGCCACACGATCCTCGCTCTGAGGCTCAACGCCCGGACATCTTGCTGGCGAAGTTCGAAAGCAGGTGGCCCATCTTCTGTCTTTTCGTGTTCAGATACTTTTCCGTGTGCTGATGCGGAGCCACTTCGCACGGCACTCGCTCGACAACCTCTATACCCGCCGCCTCGACCGCGTGCACCTTATCGGGATTGTTGGACAACAGCCGAAGCTGCTTCACCCCAAGCGCCTTCAGCACTTCCACGGGCAACGCGTACTCGCGACAATCCGGCTTGAAGCCCAGTCGTTCGTTTGCCTCCACCGTGTCCAGCCCTTCATCCTGCAACTTGTAGGCCTGCAGCTTGGCCATGAGTCCAATGCCGCGGCCCTCCTGTTGCTCGTAAACCAAGATCCCATTCCCCTGAGCGGCGATCATAGCCAAGGCGAGTTCCAGCTGTTGCCTGCAATCGCAACGCATGGATCCGAAAACGTCTCCCGTAAGGCACTGCGAGTGAATCCTCACCAGCGGCGCCCCGGTATGAATGTCTCCCATCACCAGCGCCACGGCGGTTTCTTTGCGCCGTTCCCCTTCGCAACCGAAGCTCCCCTCAAACCCAATTATGCGGAACTGTCCCCAGCGTGTCGGGAACTTCGCCTCTGCGATCTTTTCCACGTTGTCCGAAGTACTCACAACACAATTATAGTCGCCTGTTGTGGACACCCACGCAGTTGCCACGCGCATGCTGGGTGCCGCACCCTTCCCCTTCACGGTGCGACCTGCAAGTGGCACGGTCAAGCTGCTGAGGTTGTAAACAAACGCTCGTGAGCTGATTGTTACAATGACGTCATGTCCAAAGAACCGAGATACACGCCGGAACACGCAAAGGCCGGCCTTGACCACGCATTTCCAGAGATTGAAACCTGGCCCAATCAGTTTCCGGCCTACGAAATCGAGATCGACGACCCCGAGTTCACATCCGTTTGCCCAAAAACTGGCCTGCCCGACTTCGGCCACATCGTTATTCGCTACATGCCGGACAAGCGCTGCCTCGAACTGAAGTCTCTCAAGGAGTACCTCTTCTCCTATCGCAATCTGGGCATCTTCCAGGAGAACGTCGTCAACCAGGTGCTCGAAGACGTCGTGAAATGGACGCAACCGGTCTGGGCCGAAGTCCGTGGCGAATGGCGTCCCCGCGGCGGCATCAGCGGCACCATCGTCGCCCGCTGGCCGAGAACGAAAGGCGAGCAGTAATTCCCGCGACGACGACCCCGTTTCTTTGTGCTGTTAACCGCTGGCACTGTTTTGTGTAGCGCCGGGTCTCCGACCCGGCGTGCCGTCTAACTGAAGGCACTCTGCCTGCTGCACGTATCGTGCTATATTCCACCGGAACCGATGACTTCCAACCAGCCAAGGCTGTACCCGCTCGCAACGGTGGCCCTGCTGACCGGGCTTAACCTCTTCAACTACATCGATCGCTACGTCCTCTTCGCGGTTCAGCCGCTCATCCAGGCAGAGTTTCACCGCAGCGACACCGAGATGGGCCTGCTCACCACGGCCTTCCTCATCTGCTACATGATCGCCGCGCCGCTCATCGGCCTCGTTGCCGACCGCGTTCCGCGCAAGTGGATCATCGCCGCCGGTGCGATCGTGTGGAGCGCCGCCACGCTGCTCACCGCCGTCACCTACGACTACCGCACGCTCTTCATCCGGCACATGATCGTCGGCATCGGCGAAGCCAGCTTCGTGGCGATCGCGCCGGCCTTCATCGCCGACTTGTTCTCGGAAGGGAAGCGAGGCCGCGCTCTCGGCATCTTCTACATCGCCTTCGGCATGGGTCCGGGAATCGGCTATCTGCTGGGCGGACACCTGGGTCATCAGTACGGTTGGCGTGCGCCCTTCTACGTTGGCGCTGTACCTGGCTTCCTGCTTGCGTTGGCCATGATGTTCATCCCTGAGCCTCCACGTGGCGCCAAGGACACCATCGCTGCGACATACGAACGCACCTCATGGAAAGGTATCTTCGGCAACGGCGCTTACTGGACTGCGACGCTCGGCATGGCCATGATCACCTTCGCCATGGGCGGCCTGTCCGACTGGATGCCCACATTCCTCGTGCGCGAACACGGCATGCAGCTGAACAACGCAAACTACGTCTTCGGCGGCATAACGCTCTTCAACGGTATCTTTGCCACCGTGATCGGCGGTTGGCTCGGCGACAGGCTTCTGCGCCGGACGCGTTCCGCTTACTATCTGCTTTCGGCGGTTGCGGTCACCATCGCGGTGCCGATCATGTGGATCGCCATTCACGCACGCGGCAACCTGATGTTCGCCGCCATCTTCCTCGGTGAGTTCTTCCTGCTGTTGAACACCAGTCCTCTGAACGCCGCCGTCGTCGACTCCGTCAGCGGTAAGATTCGCGCGTCCGCCATTGCTGTGAATGTGTTCGTCATTCACGCCCTCGGCGACGCCAGTTCGCCCACGCTCATCGGCTACATCTCAGACCGCGTCTCGCTCAAAACCGGGTTCGGCGCAACCATTGCTGCGGTCGTGGTCGGGGCCGCAATACTTTTCTACGGCATGCGGTTCGCTCCTCGCATCCATATCGGCAGTTCCGAGCAGAAGTCGGGAGTTGCCGTTTGAGTGTTGTCTGGTGGATAGCCGGCGCGTTGCTGGCTGCGGTCTGGCTTGACCGCGCACGCGACGCGCGCGGCATGGCGCAAGTGCAGGACCTGGCAGATACCGAATGGGACCGTGATCCATTCGATGCAGCCGCGCGTTCCGGGCGTATTCCCAGCGTTGACGTCATCGTTCCTGCCCGCAATGAGCAGCAGCATATCTCTGCCACGCTGAATTCACTGCTGGCGCAAGACTATCCGGCGTTTCGCATCGTTGCCGTGAACGACCGTTCCACCGACCCGACGGGCGAGATCATGGACTTGATCCAGTCTGACAAGAACCTGGATCCCGATGGTCGCTTGCATGTTGTCCACGTGAATGAGTTGCCTTCAGGTTGGCTCGGCAAGACGCACGCCATGTGGACAGCCGCGCAGCAGGGAAACAGCGAATGGCTGCTGTTCACGGATGGTGACGTCAATTTCCGCCACGACGCCCTGCGCCGCGCCATCGTCTTTGCCGAGCGCGAGGGCGTCGATCACGTGGTCGTTTTTCCGCGCGTGCCGACGAAAAGCATCGGTGGTCGAATGATGATCGGCTTTTTTCAGATGCTGTTCGTTTTCGGTCACAGGCCATGGAAAGTGGCTGACCCAAACTCCAGTGACTCCATTGGATTCGGGCCGTTCAACCTCATACGGCGCAGCGCCTACGAAAAGATCGGCACCTGGAAAGCGCTGCGGCTCGCCGTTGTCGAGGATATGAAATTGGGCGAACTGGTGAAGCAGAATGCGCTGCGCTCGCGCTGTGCTTTCGGCCAGGCCTTGCTCACCCATCACTGGGCGGCTACAGGCGGCGACGTCGTTCGCAACCTCACGAAGAACTTTTTTGCCGTGATGCGTTATCGTCCGTCGCTGGCGATTGCCGGTTGTCTCGCGCTGCTGTTCTTCAACCTGATGCCGTTTGTTGGCGCAAGCTTCGCTCCGGGCTGGGCACGGGTGCCGTACGCGCTGGCCTCTGCTGGCATTGCAGGCCTTTATGTCGGCATGTCGCGTCGGTCTCAGCCATCACCGGTCTACTTCTTCCTGCATCCGGTGGCGACGGTGTTCTTCGTATACATCATGCTGCGCTCGATGGGGCACGCCATGCGAAACGGCGGTGTCGTGTGGCGCGGTACGAAGTACTCGCTGGAAGAGCTACGGAGAGAAGCTGTCGAATCGAACTGATTGATTTCTCTGCCTTTCCCTCCCCCTGTTTCGTAATGCTTGTGTTTACGCGGGTTTAGGAAGGGTACACGTCTCAAATTCTTGATTTGGCTAGGGATAGGTTCTGGTTAAGCTCAAAGCTCTTCCTGCCCCTTGTCAAAGAGCGCTTTTTCAATCGAACCAAAACGACGCTAACAGGAAAGCAGTGCGGTGCAACATGGGGCTGTGGAAATTCACGAAAACGGAACAGCCCCTGGTCGTAGGGCGGCGTGCGACTTGCGTCGGGATAAGTTAGCTCTCAGCCTTCAGCCCTCAGCCGTGAGGTAGGTACGATGCGAGGACGACGCCTGCTTTCGCACCCTCCCCTTGCGGGGAAGGGTGCGGCACCCACACCTGGGTCGCTGTGACGCCTTCCGCGTTTGAATGGGAGGGTTCACTGCGAGCGGCGTCGACGAACTCACTCTTCTGGATTTGTCGGCTCGCTCTGCCTTCGGGTGGGGCTGGTGCTGGTTTTGCGCGACGCTTCAGGCTTGCTCTTTCCCGCGCTGAAGCTGCCGTGCTTCGTCACGTCGTAAGTCTTGGGAACGGGCGGGATGTTGGCGGCGTCACCGCGCAACTGCTTGACGTCCTTCAGGACGATCTCGGGACGGCCATTGTACTCCTCGATCTTCCCGCTGATCTCGATGGTCTTGCCTTCGAGTTGCGAAACGTCGCCAACGTCTTTCATGTCGCGCGCAAAGATCACGACCACGAAGGGGCAGTTCTTGTAATCTTCGCAGAAGTCGAGGAACGTGGTGCCCTTGCCGCTGTGCCCGATGTGGTAGACCTTGCCGGTGACGCAGGCATTCGAGCCGATCTTGTCCTTGGCCTTTTCGATAGGAATGCATTCTGCTGCAGCGAATGCTGAGAACAAAAGAACGGCGGTGAACGCGGCTAGACGCTTCATGTTCGGCTCCTGGGAAGTAAGCAAACATTTCACACGCGCGCGATGACAAAGTCCAGAGCAGTGTTGAATTGGCTGGCAGCGGGAGGGAATTAGCTGTTAGCTTTTAGCCGTTGGCTGTTAGTGCAGAAGTTTTGGGGGAACGGTTTGATTGACGAACATGCGGGGCAGTTGCCACTGAGGGTAAAAAGGCTGGTGGGGACGGCGATGCTTCCGTCGGTTGCCCATCGCGGGCAGGACCTGGGCTACGACCTTTACGCCGCCGAGGCGATCACTATTCCGGCGCGTGGCATGGGCAAGGTCAAGACCGGCATTGCCGTGGAGTTCACGTCAGGACACGGCGCACTCCTTCGCGACCGCTCCTCCATGGCCTCGCGCGGACTGGCCGTCACGGCGGGCGTCATCGACGCAGGTTATCGCGGCGAGATACAGGTCATCATGCATAATCTCGGCGCCGAAGACGTCACCATCAACGCCGGCGAAAAGATCGTCCAGATGGTTCCCATCAGGCCGGAAACATGGTTTCCGGTAGAAGAGGTCGAGGACCTCACCGAGACGGCGCGCGGAGCGAAGGGGTTCGGGTCGACAGGGAAGTAGACGATCGGGCGATCTCGCCATCGGGCCATCTGAAACATTGACCGCGAGGACGCGGAGGGGATAGAGGGTTCGATCTGTCGGATCGAATACGATCGCGCTAGAGTCCCAAGATGGCGGCGAGCAGCGGATTGGGCGGTGAAGCAAAGGGATTGGCGATTGTTACTCCGGTCCAATCGTCTGTATTAAGTTCTGTAAAAGTTCGGATTTTGCTGATTTCGCCGGGGTGGGGAAGGAGGCATCGAAGCTTCGCACGAAATGCATAGGTCCTTCCCCTTCGCGTTGCTCAGGGTCAGGATGACACCTACTTCTTTCCCGCACGCTCGTTTCCTGCGCCCTCGCCCGGCTTGGTCGGGTCCATCTTCATCACGTCATTGAAGCGGTTGAAGTAGTTGAAGAGGCCGACTGCGGCGGCGAGTTCGATGACTTCGCCTTCGTCGAAGTGCTGGCGGAGGTCAGCCCACATGGCCTCGTCGATGGATTGCGGAGCGCTGGTTTCGCGTTCGGCCAGTCGCAGGGCAGCCTTTTCGGACGGCGTGAAGTCTGCGCGGTTTTCGAAATCGGCGAGGTTGTTGATCTGGTCGTCGGTCCAGCCGTGCCGCCTTGCCAAGGCGGTGTGCGAGGCCAGTCAATAATGGCAGTTGTTGATCTGCGACGTGCGGACGATCACCAACTCTTTCAGCTTCTTCGGAACGGTGCCCGTCTCCATGATGGCGCGGAAGTGGGCGATCATGGTGCGCAGGATCTCCGGACGGTGCGCGACCGTGCGGAACATGTTGGGCACGTTGCCGCGTTCGTGGAGAAAGTGGTCGTAGATGGCCTGGCTTTGCGGGTCAACCTGGTCGCGGTCGAGGCGTGAAATGCGCATGGAGATAGTTTAAAGGCGCTTTTGGCCGTTGGCTATTGGCTGTTGGCAAAGGCGCCGTGGGCTGTGGGCTTATAGCTATGGGTGAAGGCAAGGGCTACTCGCAGTTTCTCCGTTGGCGAAGGGTGCGGCCCGCAGATTTGCAGCTACAAAGAAAGTACCCCACCCTTCGCAAAACGAGCGAAGGATGGGGCACCCTGCGGTCCTTTGTGTTGCCAAGAGCCAAAAGCCAATGGCCAAGAGCGACTATCACGCCCACAGCTCAGAGCTCACAGCCCGCAGCGTTTTTGTTATTTCGCGAAAGCGGCAACGGCCTGCGCTTCGTCATCCTTGATGTCGAAGACGGTGTAGAGCTTGGTGATCTGGAGCAGGTCATGAACCTTCTTCGTGAGGTTGAGCAGTTTCAGCTCGCCGCCCTCGCGACGCACGTGCGTGTAGGCGCTGACCAGTTCGCCGATGCCGGAGCTGTCGATATAGCTCACGTCTGCCAGGTTGAGAAGGATATGCTTGTTGCCCTTGCCGAGCAGGTCGCGAACCATATCACGGAGGACAACGCTGCCTTCTCCCAGCGTGATACGGCCACTGAGGTCCACGATTGTGACCCCATTTACCTGACGAGAGGTGGTTTTCATCGTCACTTTGAGCTCTCCTTGGCGTCTGCGGGAGTGCCGCCGACATTCTTTATGAGTGTGATTTCAGTGCCCGGTTCGAGGTTCCTGAATTTGACCTCGTCCATGAATGCGCGAACCAGAAAAATACCTCGTCCGGAAGTCTTCAGAAGATTTTCCGGCGCGAGCGGATCCGGGATGCTGTCCGGATCCAAACCTGAACCTTCGTCAGCAATGCGGATGACGAGGGATTTGTTGCTGTTCTCGAAACTGACGCGGACTTTTTTCCCGGGGTCGTACTGGTTACCATGCAGAACGGCGTTCACCATGGCTTCGCGAACGGCCATGGAGATACGCTGACCCTCGTCTTCCGAGAAGCCCTGTTTGGCTGCGAACTGCAGGGCTGTTTCCTCCGCCTGATTCACAGACTCGAGCGTGGAATCCAGCGTGTACGAAAC
>JAEZPW010000378.1 GCA_023441255.1 Acidobacteriota bacterium | reverse complement strand
TCCCCGATGAGTGCGGCCGCTCCCGCGACCGCCGTGCCGCCTATAAACGTTCGGCGGTTCAGATACACGGACTTGCCCGTTATTTCTGAGGATCGAATACCGTTGGGCTTTTTTAACAGCATGATGGACCCCGGTTCCGGCCGACACCCGATTTGGGCTCACGTTGGCCTTCTGTTCCATAAGAAACGCGAACCACAAAAAAGTTGCACAATCCCCGCGCGCAGCACTGAAGCTTACTGCTCGCGACCAAGTTTCAGATTGGGAAGAAAATCGTTGGGGTGAAACTCAGGTTGGGCGCTCGCTGCAGCGACACAGGATGTAACATCCGCCTTAGAGTAGGAATGTCGTCCCGAAAGGGCGTCAGTTGGAACAGTAACTTGGCGGCGGGCCGACGTAGCTAAGTCGAACCGCCACAATAGGAGGAGGATAATGATCCGCAGTGCCACCGCCGTTTGGAGCGGCGGTCCCGGAGCCGGTGAAGGTTCCGTAACCACGTCCAGCGGTGTCATTAATGCTCTGTATTCTTTCGCGTCCGGATTCAATGAGGAACCATGCACGAGTCCCGGCGAAATGCTCGCGGCAGCACAGGCGTCCTGCGTTTCGCTGATGTTTACCCAGGAACTCGCAAAGGCCGGAGTAAGGCCACAGCATGTGACGACGCAGGCGGACTTGAGAGTGGATGAAGTGGATGGCCTTTGGACCATCACCAGCGTTCACCTGAGAGTTTCGGTCGAAGCGCCACAGCTTGAACCCGATGAGTTCAAGAAGATAGCCGAACGTGCACGAGCCCGATGTCCGATCACTCGGGCACTTAAGGCGGATGTAACGATGGATTCCGTATTGAAACCCTTGGCCGTTCACGCCGTAGTGTGATTATTCTGTAAACCGCCTTCATAATCATGTTTGAAGCAGCAGGCCAGCGCGGCCTGCTGTTTCGTTCTTGGCCGACGAGCGCAGAACGTTCAAATACACGTCACGAAAGTGACGCACATCACCGCCGATGAGTTCGCCCACTTCCTAATCTATCCTTGCACAGCACGCATTCATGCTTAACAAGCCGATGCACGCTGATTCATGCGCCTGCATCCCGGGTGCACTGTCAATTTTGAAAAAGTACGATTGGAGACGATCATGGCACATGTGATCACCGATGCTTGCATTAAAGACGGGCTTTGCCTGGATTCGTGCCCGACTGGGTGCATTCATCCGACCAAAGACGAGCCGGCATACGAGACCGTTACGCAGCTTTACATCAATCAGGAAGAGTGCATCGACTGCGGCGCCTGCATCTCGACCTGCGAGTCGAACGCGATCTTCCCGGCGGAAGAGCTGCCGGAAGAAAACAAGGATGCGGTGGAAAAAAACGTTGCGTATTACGCGTAACTTTTAAATACGAAACTCAAACAGGGCTGAAGCCGTGTGTGCCTGCACGCGAGTTCAGCCCTGTTGTATTTTCCGCAGTGTGCTATGAATCTTCCAATATAACGACCACCCGCCTGGGGCCGTGTGCGCCCAAAACGAGGATCTTCTCGATGTCGGCGGTACGGCTCGAGCCGGTAACCAGGCCGATGAACGAATTTCGCCCGGGTGCATCGGTTGCGTACAGATGCGACATAGCAGCATCAAGGGAAGGCACCAACTGTTTTGTCGTGGCATAGACGATATGGCAGGGGGCGACAACAGAACCGCCCCGCCCACCCCGCGATGAGGAAACCACGATAGATCCCGTCGCCGCGATCAAGCATTGCGCCGTAGTAACCGTCGCCTGTGAACTTTCTGCCGCTCTGCCTTGCGTTGACCACTGAATCTGGCGCGAAGTCGCCGGTGTCGAGACGAGATTTCGCAGGCCCGGCGTATCTTCGACGTAAATGCCACCATCGGGCAATGACGCAAAAATCACAGCAAGTGCTTCGGCGCTATCCCGGAGGTTAGCCGTATGGATGCACTCCACGAGATTGCTCGCGCACTCGGTGCCAAAACGTTCCACGAGCTCGCCGACCGGCGGGAAGAGGTCCGTACCCTGCGGTTGCTCCGGCGGCGGTGCCACCGATTGCAGGGCTGCCCTGATTCGGCCGAGGATGGCGTCTCTGCTCGGGTTGTCAGCGGCTGCCATTACGTTTCCTCCACAGTTCGCGGAACGACTCGCTTGGGATTTCGGGTGCTGCGCGGTAACGCTCCCATTCCCGCATCGGATCGAAGACGGTATTCACCAATCCCAGGCGCCGGAGCAGGCGTAACCCGAATCGCGCCACCTTGCCAAAGAATCTGAAGCGGCCGGAACTCATCATTGACCAGCGCCACAGGCGGAATCCAATGCGCTCCAGCACGGGCCGGCTCGCCTTCTCCACTGCCTCGCGACGGTTCTGCAGCAGGTGATGGTGCAGGTTTATGCGCACCGGGCAGACCTGCGTGCAGTTGCCACACAACGAAGAGGCGTAGGAGAGATGTTGAAATTGATCCAGTCCGCGCAGATGCGGAGTCAGCACGCTGCCGATCGGACCTTGATACGTTGTACCGTACGTATGCCCGCCGACATTTTTGAACACAGGGCACGCATTAAGGCACGCACCGCAACGGATGCAGTGCAGCACTTCCCGCTGCTCGGTATTGGCCAGCAGTGTCGACCGTCCGTTGTCGAGGAGGATGACGTGGAACTCCTCCGGTCCGTCAGCTTCGTCCGGCCGTCTCGGACCGCCGATCATCGTGTTGTAGGTCGTCAGGTGCTGGCCGGTGCCGGCAGTCGCCAGGGTGGGCCAGAAGACCGCAAGGTCGGCCATTCGGGGCACAACTTTTTCAATCCCGGCGATCGCGACGTGTATTCGGGGCAACGCCGTTGTCAAACGGCCGTTTCCTTCGTTTGTGCTGATCGCGATCATCCCCACGTCGGCGACAAGAAAATTAGCGCCGCTGATGCCCATCTCGGCGGCAAAGAAAGCTTTTCGGAGTGCCCGCCGTGCGGCAGCCACAAGCTCTGGCGGATCGTCGCTGGTCACGCCTTCCAGTTCCTTCTTGAATAGTTGCGCGATGTCCGCCCGCGTCAGGTGCATGGCAGGCGTCACGATGTGATACGGGGGTTCATGCCGCAGCTGGACGATGAACTCGCCCAGGTCAGTCTCCCAGACCTTGATTCCGAGCTTTTCAAGAGCGGCCGAGAGGTGAATTTCCTCGGTCACCATCGACTTCACCTTCACCACGGACTGGACTCCGTGAGCCCTCGCAAGATCGGTGATGTAGCGCCTTGCCTCCTCGGAATCAGCCGCCCAGAAAACGTGACCGCCTCGAGATTTCACGCGCTCTTCGAATTGCAGCAGGTAGCGGTCGAGGTGATTGATGGCGTCGTGCTTGATGGCGGCGCAGCGGCGCCTGGCCTCTTCCCAGTCCACAAACCGCTGCTTACCTCGTGCGACCGCCGTGTCATAGCTGGCGATGGCGTTCCGGATCTTTTGCCGATGTACGGGGTCGGCGGATTTCTCCCGAGCCCTTTCCTGAAACTCCTGGGCAAAGGTCGCGCTCATCAGGCCTCCTGCGCGAGGATGCTGGCGAGATGGATGGTCTTTGCTGCATCGTTGCGCTTTCCAAGGATTCCTTCAATGTGCATCAGGCAACTGGAATCTATCGAAGTTACATATTCGGCGCCGGAGCTCTGAATGTTCACCGATTTCACTTCGCCCATCGCAGCCGAAACAGCCCCGAACTTAACGGCGAACATGCCGCCGAATCCACAGCACTCCTCAGAAGCGGGCATTTCCGCCAACTCCAGACCGCGCACGTTCCTCAGCAACTCACGAGGTTCCTTCTGGATGCGAAGTTCGCGCAGCGCGTGGCAAGAGTCGTGATAGGTGACCCGATGAGGAAAGGTCGCACCGACATCCTGCACGCCCGCGACTTTGACGAGGAACTCGGAAAACTCAAACACGCGTTTACCCATGCTGATTGCCTCGTCGTACCCGGCGAAACCGTGCAGCAGTTCCGGATAAAAGTTCCGCACCATCGTGGTACACGACCCGGACGGACAGACCACGACGTCCGCTGTCCTGAACACCTGCAGAAAACGCACCGCGAGCGGACGGGCTTCACTCCAGTGGCCGGCATTGAATGCGGGCTGACCACAGCAGGTCTGTTCCTCAGGGAAATAGGGCTCGTAGCCGACCCGTTCGAGTACCCGGGCAACGTCCAGGCCCACTTGCGGCGAGAGCTGGTCAACAAAGCACGGGATGAACAGTGCGACTTTTCGCGCCATTCCGACGTTTATAGCCCGCTTACTGCACCACTGGCAAGTGCCGTCTCTCCCTATAGAACCGACGACAGGGCCAGGGAGAGCTCCCGCTCCCGAGGCCCATCCAGTTCGATAAGAACAACCCGCTGCCACGTACCGAGAACAAGGCGTCCTTTTTCCACCTGGAGGGTCAACGCTGTGCCGATGAGTGCCGACAATATGTGGTCCGGCACGTGGGAAGGATTGTGAGGATGGCGGTATCTCAGTTTCGGCATCATGGCCTCGAAAGCATCGAGCATGTCGAGGTCCGTGCCGGGGTCGAGATCCGCAGTCGTGATAGCTGCCGTGGTATGCAGGATCGAAAGGTGGCAGAGACAACTGTCGGGAAGCTGCTTGTTGCGAACCTTCGCTTCGACAGCATCTGTGATGTCGACGACCTGACGCTTGGCCTTAGTCTTTATGCGCAGTCTTTCCATGCAGCATTGTGAGCGCGAAACGGGGTCCAGGTGCAAGTCGGGATGCCAGCTTACACCCTTGCATACTTACTATTTCTCCGTGGAAACATGCATGCAGAAGTTTGGGCGCGCTTCGCATCTTGTTAAAGTGAAGCAAAAGCACGAGATGATGCCCACGTGTGTGCCCGACGCGACCGTCCCAAAGATTCAGGACTACGCCGTCATCGGGGATTGCCGGGCGGCTGCGCTCATTTCCAGATGGGGGTCCATAGACTGGCTGTGCTGGCCTCGGTTTGACAGCGACGCGATCTTTGCAGCCATTCTTGACGGCGAACGCGGCGGTTTCTGGTCCATTTGTCCATCCAATCAGTTCTCCTGTTCCAGGCAATACGTTGGCGACTCCAATGTTTTACAGACCACGTTCGACTGCGGAACCGGCAGGGCAGTGCTCACTGACCTCATGCCCGTTGCGACCGAGGACATCAGACGCAGGCTGATCATCCCAGCACATGAAATCATTCGCCATCTCGAATGCGTCGACGGAGAAGTTGACTTCAGAGTGGAGTTTCGCCCCCGCCCGGCATTCGGAAAATCGGCAGCAAGAATGCGCCAGAGGGGAATCCTGGGCGTACGTCTCGACCTCGGGTATGGGGTTTATTACCTTCGATCAACCTGCCCGATGCAAATCGTCGACGGTGCTGCAATCGCATCTGTTTCACTGCGGCGGGGCGAGAAAGCGGATTTCTCGCTGACATATTGCGAAGAGGCTCCAGCCGTGCTTCCACCCCTGGGAGCATGGACGGAGAGGCGGATCGATTTCACGCGAGACTGGTGGCAACAATGGTCTCGCGCAAACGCATACGACGGTGGTCACCGGGCGTCTGTCATCAGGAGCGCGCTTGCCCTGAAACTTTTGACCTATGCTCCATCAGGTGCCGTACTGGCGGCGGCAACCACTTCGCTGCCCGAGCGAATCGGCGGTCCGCTGAACTGGGATTATCGTTTCTGCTGGCTGCGGGACGCCTCTTTGACGGTCCGCGCCCTGCTCGGCCTCGGCTACAACGTCGAGACAGATGCATTTCTAAACTGGCTGCTCCACGCCACCGCGTTGACCCGCCCTGAGCTGCGCATTCTGTATACGGTCTTCGGAGACAAGGCACCCGCGGAGAAGGAACTCTCATTCCTGCGCGGATATCGCAACTCGTCGCCTGTTCGCGTCGGCAATGCGGCACGGAGCCAGCTACAACTCGATGTCTATGGCGAAGTGATTGACGCCGCCGCGCAGTACGCGCACGCCGGCGGCACCTTCGACCGTACTACTCAGAAAGTACTCGTCGGCTTTGGCAACTACGTCCTGCACAACTGGTCGCGGCCTGATGAGGGCATTTGGGAACCTCGCGGCGAACCGCAAAACCACACGCATTCGCGCCTGCTGTGTTGGACCGCGCTCGACCGCCTCATCAAGCTTCTTGAGCAGGGAGCGATAGCAGCAGGTCCGATCGACAAATACAGAAGTGAACGCGAGTCTATTCGTTACCAGATTGAACATGAAGCCTGGAATAGCGAGATGGGTACTTACGTGAGCACGCTGGGTGGCAGCCATCTTGACGCCAGCTTGTTTCTGCTTTCCTATTACGGCTTCGAGGACCCACGATCAGATCGCATGCAATGCACCTACCAGGCGATTCGCAAGCAACTTGGCGCCGGCAATCTGGTGTTTCGTTACGACTCTCATCATTCCGAGGGGGCGTTTGCGTTGTGCAGCTTCTGGGAGGTCGAGTTCCTTGCCCTCGGCGGAGGCTCGTTGGAGGACGCAGAAGATCTGTTTCGGCAGCTTATCAGGTACGGCAACGACGTCGGGCTGTTTGCGGAAGAAATTGACCCGGTTTCGGGCGATGCACTCGGCAACTTCCCGCAGGCTTTCACGCACGTTGGACTTATCAGTGCGGCCCTTGCAATCAAAGAACGCCAGCGCGGAGAGAAATCGCTACCGCATCGCGAGAAGAGCGCCCAAGAGAACCACGCAGGGTTGACTGTATGAACTGGGCCAGCTGGGCACTGTGGGGCTTTATTGCGACTATGGTTCTCACTACCGTGGAGGCGGGCGGGCAGGCCATGGGCCTCACGCGGCTAAGCCTGCCGTTCCTCGTGGGAACGATGGTC
>JAEZPW010000325.1 GCA_023441255.1 Acidobacteriota bacterium | reverse complement strand
GCCCTATGCCGGGTCGGAGACCCGGCACTACACAAGCGTCCAAAGGGTCACCCGTTTCTCGCGGCGCCTCACTCGCCTTCCACCATCTCCCCGCCCCTTTCCACCTCGATGATGCGCCGGGCCAGGCGAACGGAATCTAATGCGTGCAGGCTGCTGCTTGTTTCTTTCGTCAGGACGATACCGCTTACACCTTGTCGCACCGCCAGCGCGACGTCGCTCAACTCAGCGCGATTTGGAACGCCGGTTTCGGCATAGCGCTGGAGAAACTCCGTGGCCACCAGCACAGGTTTGCCTGCCGCGCGGCACACGTTGACCACTTTCTGCTGGATGGCCGGGATGCATTCCGGAGGCATGGTCATGCCAAGATCACCGCGACCCACCAGCAATCCGTCCGAGACCTGCAGCAATTCATGCATGAGTTCCACGGACTTGGACGTTTCAATCTTCACCATCACGCGCGGCGCGCGCGACTCGAACATCAGCTGCAACTCGCGTCGCGCTTTATTCACCTGCTCTACCGAAGCAATCAGCGACAGCATCACCCAGTCAGGGAGGAACCCGTTGTCGCGGTAGCGCGCCAGCAAAACGCGGTCTTCCTCGACGACGGGTTCGAACTGCACCGCCGAGTCGGGCAGCATGAGGTTGTTGTTGGTCTCGACGGGTTGCACGGCCCGCAGAACCTCGGCCGTGAGTACCTGAGGCGACTCGATCTCGCACACGCGCAAAACGACGTTTCCATCACGTAGAAGGATCCGGTGACCCGGCGCGACCGCTCCGACGAATCGAGCCAGTGCGGGAATCGGGATCTCGCCGGGCGTCGTGCTGCGTTCCGACGCCCTTAGCCGTACCTTCTCGCCCTCGTTCAGGTGAACGGGCGACGACACCACACCCAACCTCGGCCGCTCGGACGGCAGGTCAACATAAACCTCGCCGCTGATGGGGGAACCGGTCGCGAGCAGGCGCTCGCGTTCGCGCTGAATCGTCGCGAACTGGTCGAAGTGCGGCTGGCCTCGATAACCGAACGGCTGCCGAAAGTCCGCCCCAAGTTCGAGAGCTGCGGCAATCTCGGAAGCACTGCTAAGGGTCGGGCCGAGACTGACGACGACACGCGTCCCATCGCTGAGTCCGGTCGTGAAACAAGTATTGCCTGTCCTGGAGTGCACCGGTCAGGATACTCCTGCGGGCAAGTGAGCAACAGATGCGGTTTGCATATCGTGGCCCGCACGGTGCATCCTTGTGGTGTGAGCTTCTTTGGCGCCCCGGTCCAGCGATCCACACACACCCTGAACAGCGACGGCTACATGGTCGCCGTCGAGCTTTTTCGACCGCAGAACAACGGAACGCATCCGGCAGTGATCGCGCTGCACGGATCGGGCGGCCTGCAGGACGGCTGGGCCGAGCAGCCCGCGTCGCTGCTTGCTGGACGCGGCTTCGCCGTTTTCGTGCTGCACTATTTCGAGCGAACCGCCACAAACTGGGCTGACGACCGCACTATTCGCGAGAACTTCGCAGCGTGGATGAAGACCATATCGGATGCGATCACCTTCGCCTCGAAGCAATCGGGCGTGGACGGCGGGCGTGTCGCACTGCTGGGGTTTTCACTTGGCGCCTATCTCGCACTCTCAGTCGCCACGCAGGATTCGCGCGTGAAGGCCGTAATCGACTTCTTCGGTGGCATGCCGCAGGAACTTACACGCGACCTGAAACCCATGCCGCCCGTCCTGATCCTCCACGGCGAAGACGACCCTGTAGTTCCTGTTGCCGAGGCATATCGGTTACAGCACCTGTTTGAGGCGAACGGCACTCAGCACGAGGTGAAGGTTTACCCGGGAGCTGGGCACGGCTTCTCCGGCTTCGACATGCTCGACGCAGGCCAGCGCACGCTGGGCTTTCTGCAGCGACATTTGCGATAGCTTCTGGAACCTGCCGGCCCTGGATTGCGTAGTTGAAAGTGGAGGGGCACTCTTATGCTCACGTTCCTGCTCTGGTGCCTGCTGCTGGTAGTCTCGTGGCCGCTCGCACTGCTGGCGCTTGTGCTCTATCCGTTCGTGTGGCTTTTGCTGCTGCCATTTCGCATAGTCGGCATCGCCGTGGAGGGAGTGCTGCAACTCGTTTGGGCGCTGCTGACCTTCCCGGCGCGCCTGCTGAGGGCGCCGGGAAGGATTTGAGTTGAGCCGTCGTATGTTCCTGGCCTACTGGTTGGTAACGGTTCCGCGCAGCACTTCCGGGCCGCTGGGCGCGCTTACACTCGGCGTATCTTCGGCAGTAACGAAGATGTCAAACGCCTGATGCGGCGAAACCATCTTGATGTCCCCCTTCTGATCCTCGTTCACCTTCAGAACACCTTTGTTCTCCGGGGGCTGACCGGGCGCCTGCACCCAGACAACGTACACCTGCTTCACCGGCTGCAAGTTAGCGGGCGGCGCAAGATGTTCGACCTTCAACTCCATCGAGGTGTTCCCGTTGCGGTCGTGGTGGTAATCGACACTTCCCACGGCCGACGGGTCGGCCGTGCCCGGCCTCAACTTGACGTCATCCGCACAGGCGGCTCCCACCAGCAGCAAGAGGCAAATTGCAATCGCAGCAAACCCATTCCGTTTCATGACTCGATCCCTTGAATGAAGATTTTCGTGATTCGATGGCCGACACAAGGGTTGATGTTGCCGGAACGCGGCACAAAGGCAGCAACTGTTCAGATGTTTCGAGCGCCAGATGGGCAGAGTGTCTACACGCCCATCGTCTTCAGCTTGGGGCTGACGACAAGCTTGGGCTCGGTAGCGTTCTGGACATCTTCGATCCGCAGGCCGGGCGCGATCTCCTCCAAAACCAGTCCGCCGGGCGTCACCTTGATATAGGCCATCTCGGTGACGATCGTGTCCACCACCTTCACGCCGGTGAGCGGCAGCGTGCACTTCTTCAGGATCTTGGGATCGCCATTCTTGTTCGTGTGTTCCATCGCGACGATCACGCGGCGTGCTCCGGCCACCAGGTCCATCGCCCCGCCCATGCCCTTCACCATCTTGCCGGGTATCATCCAGTTCGCGAGACTTCCCTCTTCGTCGACTTCCATTGCCCCCAGGATGCTGAGGTCGATGTGGCCGCCGCGAATCATCGCAAAAGATTCAGCGCTCGAGAAGAAAGCAGTGCCCGGGATCTCCGTCACCGTTTCCTTACCGGCATTGATCAGATCGGCATCCTCCTCGCCTTCGTAGGGATACGGGCCGACGCCGAGCATGCCGTTCTCCGACTGCAAGATCACCTCCATCCCTTTCGGGACGTAGTTGGCGATCAGCGTGGGCATTCCAATGCCCAGGTTCACGTAAAAGCCGTCACGCAGTTCCTGCGCACATCGCAAGACGATACGCTCACGTTTCGCCGGATCGACGACGAGTTTGCCAAGCTTGCCAACAGTAGTGCTCATAGAAGAAGTACCGAGTACCTAGTACCGAGTTGCGAGTACCGAGTCGTAAGTACCGAGTTGTTGTACCGAGTCGTGAGTACCGAGTGTCGGTACTGGTTTTGAGTCCCCGGGTGCAGCTTGAGTTCTCATCCTCAGTACCTTGTAAGTTGTCATTCCGAGCGGAGCGAGGAACCCTACGGGCTAGACTCCTGCCGGCCCAGGCTGATCCTGCCGCCTATAAAAACCCGCCGCTGCGCTTCGGAATGACAGAGCTTTGTTCGAGCTACTCCGCCCACCCGCCCCGTGAACTACTCGCATGGCTACTTCGCCCCGGCTTCCGCCCTGCGAAAGTGTGTCAGCGCCGCGTCCACGTCCTCCAACTCCCTTGCGTCCTTCGCAACCCGCAGCAGAACGCGGTAGTTATCTTGCACTCCACCCATTCCGTGCTCGTATATGTCGGCCCAGACGCCCAACTCCGCCTTCAGGTCGCGTAGGGAAATCGCGCCTTCTTCATACATGCGCAGGTAACGAAGCACGATCGCCCTGATCTCTTCAACGCTGCTGTCCGGCATCGGCATCCGCAAACTAGTTACGCGCTGCGTTTGCGCACCGTCCTGCGTTCGATGCGCTTTTCGTAGCGTTCGCCCTGGAATATCCGCTTAACAAAGATGCTGGGCACGTGAATGTGATCCGGCTCGATTTCGCCGACTTCGACCAGGTGCTCCACTTCAGCGATGGTGATGCGGGCGGCGGTCGCCACCATCGGGTTGAAGTTGCGGGCCGTCTTACGGAAGACGAGATTACCCCATTTATCGCCCTTCCACGCCTTCACCAGCGCGAAGTCTCCTTTGATCCAGCGCTCCATCACGTAGGTGCGGCCGTCGAACTCGCGCGTTTCTTTGTCTTTCGCGACGATCGTTCCCACGCCGGTCGGCGTGAAGAAGGCCGGAATACCGGCTCCGCCGGCGCGTATGCGCTCGGCAAAAGTCCCCTGGGGCACAAGTTCCAGGTCGAGTTCGCCGCTGAGCACCAGCTGCTCGAACAGCGCGTTTTCGCCCACGTAGGTGCCGACGTGTTTGCGGACCTGGCGGTTCTGCAGCAGCACGCCCAGTCCGAAATCGTCCACACCGGCGTTGTTGCTGATCGTGGTCAGGTTCTTCACGCCCTTTTGCGCCAGCGCCTTGATAAGGTTTTCCGGAATGCCGCACAGCCCGAAGCCGCCGACGATCACCGTTGCGCCGTCATTTATGTCGTGAATCGCCGCTTCGGCGTTGGGGAACACTTTGTTCATAGCTTATGAAGCGCCGTTTGGTCGTGACAAGAAGTTCGCACAGCCTTACACAGATGCACGCAAACGACTCAGGAACCCGGCTTAACCAAGAAATTAGAGTTGCTGCGGGGGCAAGAAGTTGTCCAGAGTAGCACGTCGGAACCGGAGGGCCTGTCACGCGCCGCCCTTGCTGCGCGCCGGCAGTGACATGCAACGTCCCTGGTGGTACAAAGCTTATCTGGCACATTCTTCTGCGCCGAGGAAATCACTCATGAAAAAGAACGTCGCGATCGTGTCCCTGCTCCTGATGTGGTTCAGCATGCTGGCGTGGTGCCAGGCAGCGCCTGCACCCAGCTACGCCGGAACGGTTGAGCGCATCAAGGTACACGGCAGATCGTTCGAAGGCAATCTGGACGGCGATTCACCCGATCGCGATGTTTCCGTTTATCTGCCGGCGAGCTATGCGAAGGACCAGACGCGACGCTATCCGGTCATCTACTTCCTGCATGGCTTCACCGACAGCGAGGAGAAGTGGTTCCGCGACCCCAATCACTGGATCAACCTTCCCACCGTTTTGAACAAGGCGTTCGGTCAAGCAGGCAGCCGCGAAATGATCGTCGTAATGCCGAATGCCTTCACCAGGTTCGAGGGCAGCTTCTATGGCACCTCGGTCAATACCGGCGACTGGGATGCATTCATCAGCCAGGAACTCGTCGCTTACATCGACGGCCATTACCGCACACTGGCGAACCAGGACAGCCGTGGGCTCGCCGGTCATTCCATGGGCGGCTATGGCACCATCCGCATCGGGATGAAGCATCCCGAGGTCTTCTCCAGCATTTACGCCCTGAGTGCTTGCTGCCTCAACAATGCAGACTTGCAGATGAACGACGGCATGAAAGGCGCCGAGGCCGTCACCAGCCCGGACCAGATTCACGAGGCTTCGTTCTGGGCAAAGGCGATGTTGGCAACGGCGGCGGCGTGGTCGCCCGATCCGAACAGTCCTCCGCTCTACATTGACCTGCCGTTCAAGGACGGCAAGCTTCAGCCGCTGATTGCCGCCAAGTGGGCCGCAAATTCGCCCGTCTCGACGGTCGATCAGTACATTCCGAACCTCAAGCGGCTGAAAGCGATCGCGATCGACATCGGCGATCAGGACGGTCTCGCGCCGGGCGTGAAGCTTTTCGATCAGGCGCTAAACGCGTACAAGATCACACACTTTTACGAGGTCTATGCGGGCGACCACCTGAACCATATTGCCGATCGCATTGAAAACAAGGTGGTGCCGTTCTTCTCTAAGAATTTGGCGTTCGGAGCGGCTCAACCGGCGAAAACATCAATGAGCTCGCCCGCAGCGGCGACAGCGGCTCCGGCTGATGCCCGCTTCTCTGCGAAGTTGGTCGCACCGAATGTCTGGCGCATTGACGACAACGGCAGCGACAACATTTACCTGGTCGAAGGCAAGAAGGAAGCACTTTTGATCGACACGGGACTCGGCGAGGGCAATCTGCACGACTACGTGCAGACTTTGACGAAGCTGCCTGTGACCGTCGTCAATACTCACGGCCATCGCGACCATGCAGGCAGCAATTTCCAATTTGATGACGTCTACGCTCATCCGGCGGACACCGAGTTACTTCAGCGCACCGACAATCGGGCAAGAAGAGCCGGCGGCTTGAAACCGGTCACATACCACGACGTCAAAGAGGGCTATCAATTCGATCTGGGCGGACGCAAGCTGGAAGTGATCGAAGTTCCCGGTCACACCCCGGGTAGCATCGTCCTTCTCGATGCCGGCAACAAACTTCTCTTCACCGGCGACAACGACAATGGGTTGGTGTGGCTTTTCCTTGAAGAGAGCCTCCCGCTGGAGGTCTATCTGGCGACCCTGCAAAAGGTCAGCCGAAGGGCAAGCGATTTCGAGACCATGTTGCCCGGTCACGGAGACCCGCTGGACAAGGCCTTCGTCGTAGACCAGATAGCCGCTACGCAAGCCATTCTGGATGGCACCTGCGTCGCACAGCCATACAAGTCTCACCGTGGAGACGCCCTGGTTTGCGAATACAAGCGGGCGTCCGTTGCCTATGACCCGGACAAGTTGCGGCGGAACAAGTAGCTATCGCTCTGGTGCCTGACCCGAGAGTCACCCCTGTCGAGCACACTTTCAATCGCAGCACACGAACGCGAGCCTAACTTTCTTTTCTCTCTTGTTTGTTGGGGTGTGGGCCTTGCTGGAAGCGTACCCGCACTTCCCCACTGGCAGCAGCTCAGGATTGGCATGGTACTTGCTCAATGCATCGGCGGAGCGGTTGAGGGCAAGGAGGCCGCCATGAAATGCCGTAAGAATTACAGTGTGGAAGTAGCAATTGCTTCACGCTGGTTATCGAGCGTTGCTATTACCGCGCGGGCATTTCAGTATGGCTGCGCCGCCGAGCGCGACGAGCGCAATGGCCTCCCATACACGGCAGCAGTGGAGTGGCGCAAAGCGGCCGAACTATTTCCTCCTGACACGCGAGCAGCCGAGTACTTCTGGCGTCAGTGGGAACGGGTCATGCAACTGCCCCGACGGCTGGCATACCCCGTTGAGGATTCTCCAATGACTGCCCCGTTGGAGCTGGCGCCGTCACTGCGGCCCTTGACCGCGATACCGAACGAGCAGCTTTCCTTTCCGGCCGCAGCCTAGACCTAGCAGGTGGACTAGACCCACGTCTGCCAAAACCGGGCAGGTATGGGGTATGGGGCACCCGCGTCCAGACGCAGCGCCTGAGTAGCCCTGCACACGACTACATCGCCACTACCTGTTCCCACCACTGCTTCTTTCCGCAAGATTCTGTCGTTTACAGGACTTACTAGCTCTGCGACGGTGGCGCGCTCGGCAATGGCTCCCACAACTCAATCCGGTTTCCTTCCGGATCCATGATCCAGGCGAAGCGTCCGTAGCTTTCGTCTTGCCGCCCGACGACCTCGATACCCTCGGCCTAGAGAGCGCGCACGAGTTCGTCCATGTTATCGACGCGGTAGTTGATCATGAACCCTGCCTTGCTGGGATCGAAGTAGGTGGAGGCGCGTGGGAAGATCGACCAGACAGTCATGCAGGACTCGCCGCCGGTACAGGTGAACGTAGCACCCTGTCCGTGCGAGTCCAATTTGATACCGAGATGCTTCTCGTACCACGCGTTGAGCTTCGCAGGGTCGTCCGCTTTGAAGAATATCCCGCCGATGCCAGTGACACGTTTCATGGCGCGCCTCCAGGTACAGGAGTGACATTGTAGCGTGTCGTGGTGCGCGCAACAGTCACACGCAGGTCCCTCCACTCCGTCACGCCGCGCAAGCGCGTTCCGGTCGGGATGACCACACCGTGGTGAGCGAGGACGAAAGTTGTGGTGAGCGCGAACATACTCCACCTCGCATTTTCGAGTAAACTGCCGCTTCAATCACAAAAAGGGCACGCGCAAGGCGTGCCCTTCTACTTTGCTCTGAGTCACGTTCTACTGAATCAAACTTCCGTTTTCCTCTTCCTTCTCCTCTTCTGGTATCACGACGGCAGCGGCTACTTTGTCGCCGGGTTCGAGTTGGAGCAGGCGGACGCCTTGCGTTGAGCGGCCGGCCTGGCGGATCTGGTCGGTGCCGGTGCGGATGATCTTGCCGTAGTGGCTGATCAGCATGGCTTCACTGGCGTCGGTAACCAGCATGATGGAGACGACCTTTCCGTTGCGCTCGGTGGTCTTGATGTTGATGACGCCCTTGCCGCCGCGCGACTGCAGGCGGTACTCGTCGACGTCGGTGCGCTTGCCGTAGCCGTTCTCGGTGACGCTGAGAATCTTGTTGGCTACTGGCTTTTCGCCTTCGCCGTTCTCACCGTTCTTGCCGTTCTTCTTTGCGGCCTTGCCGTTGGCCGCCTTAGCCTCGGCGACGGAGGGTGGCTTCTCACCGTGTTTCGGCGTAACGGCCATTCCTACGATGTAGTCGCCCTTGTCGAGATTCATGCCGCGGACGCCGCCGGCGTTGCGGCCCATCGGACGCACGCCGCCTCCGGCGTTCTCGTCGTACTTCTCTTCGAAGCGGATGGCCATGCCGTCGTGCGAGGCAAGGAAGATTATGTCGTCACCCGACGTAATGGCGGCTGAGACGAGTTCGTCGCCCTTGTCGATGCTGATGGCAATGATGCCGCGCGACATCACGTTGGAGAAGTCGATCAGCGGCGTCTTCTTGACGGTGCCGTTGCGCGTGGCGAAGAAGATGTAGCGGTTCTCTTCTTCCAGGTTCTTCACGGCCAGCATGGCCCGAGGCTGTTCGCCCGGCTGCAGCGCCACCAGGCTGCCGATGTGCTTGCCCTTCCCGGCGGCGGCGATGTCCGGGATCTCGTACACTTTGAGCCAGTAGACGCGGCCCGTGTTGGTAAAGATCAAGATGTAGTCGTGCGTCGAGGCCATGTAGAGATGCTCGACGAAGTCCTCGTCGCGCGTGGACATGCCCTTGCGCCCGGTTCCGCCGCGCCGCTGCGAACGGTAGGTGCTTATCGGCGTGCGCTTCAGGTAGCCGCTGTGGCTGACCGTGACCGCCACCTGCTCGTCCGCGATGAGGTCTTCAAGGCGAAGCTCGGAGCTCTCATCGACGATCTGCGTGCGGCGCTCGTCGCCGTACTGCTTCCTCACCTCTTCGAGTTCGGTGAT
Organism: Acidobacteriota bacterium; assembly: GCA_023441255.1. Lineage (GTDB taxonomy): Bacteria > Acidobacteriota > Terriglobia > Terriglobales > Acidobacteriaceae > JAEZPW01. The sequence continues at coordinate 7,112 of JAEZPW010000325.1, read as the reverse complement.
GATGACCTTGCGCAGCTTCTTGTCGGAATTAAGGATCGCTTCGTATTCGGCGATGCGCTCGCGGATTTCCTTCAACTCGTTGACGATCTCGTCGATCGACAGCCTCGTGAGGCGGTGCAACTGCAATTCGAGGATGGCGTCGGCCTGCTTGATGCTGAAGGGCTTTTCCGGATTGATCGCGGGCCGCTTGCCGGTGACGTTGATGTCGATGCGGCGTCCGGCAAAGTAGGCGACCAGGTTGTCGCGGGCGTCGCCGCGGTTGGCGCTGCCTCTGATGATGGTGATGACGTTGTCGAGGTGGTCGAGGGCGAGCTGGTAGCCTTCCAAAATGTGCTCGCGGTCGCGTGCCTTCTGCAAAAGGTAGGCGGTGCGACGGCGCACGACGTCCATGCGGTGCTCGACGAAACGCGTGAGCGCCTCGACCAGACCCATCTCTTTCGGCTGGCCATTGGCGACGGCCAGGAAGATCATGCTGAACGACTCCTGCATCTGCGTGTGCTTGTAGAGCTGGTTCAGGATGATCTCGGGCTGTGCTCCGCGCTTGAGGTCGATGACGATGCGCATGCCGTCGCGGTCGGATTCGTCGCGCACGTCGGCGATGTCGTCGATGACCTTGTCGTTCACCAGTTCGGCGATGCGCTTGATCAGCGTGGACTTGTTGACCTGGTACGGAATCTCGGTAACGACGAGCGCCTGCTTGTCCTTGTTGATGTTTTCGGTGGCGACGCGCGCGCGCATGATGAAGCGGCCGCGCCCGGACTTGTAGGCGTCGCGGATGCCCTTGCGCCCGTAGATGAAGCCGGCCGTCGGGAAGTCGGGGCCCTGGACGTCTTTGAGGACGTCGTCGAGCGTGGCCTGCGGGTTGTTCACAATGGTGATGCAGGCGTTGATGACTTCCGTGAGGTTGTGCGGCGGAATGTTCGTGGCCATACCGACCGCAATGCCATTGGCGCCGTTGACGATCAGGTTCGGAATCTTCGTCGGCAAGACGAGAGGCTCGACCGTGGTGTCATCGAAGTTGGCCGCGAAATCGACGGTGTCCTTGTCGATATCGGCGAGCAGTTCTTCCGCAATGGCGGTGAGACGCGCTTCGGTGTATCGATACGCCGCCGGAGGAGCGCCGTCAACCGAGCCGAAGTTGCCCTGTCCGTCCACTAGCGGATAACGCATCGAGAAGGGCTGGGCCATGCGGACCAATGCATCGTAGACCGAGCTATCGCCGTGCGGGTGATACTTGCCGAGACATTCGCCGACGACCTTGGCGCACTTCACGTGCTTCTTGTTGTGCAGCAGACCCATGTCGTGCATGGCGTAGAGAATGCGTCGATGCACGGGCTTGAGGCCGTCACGAATGTCGGGGAGAGCGCGTCCGATGATGACGGACATGGCGTAGTCGAGGTACGACCGCCGCATCTCCTCTTCAATGTTGATGGGCTGCAGATTGGAGCCACCACCGCCATCACCGGGCGGAGGCGTCAAGGGAAGCTGGTTGTTGCTGTCGTCGGCCATGAAAAGAAGTTCTCAGTTCTCGGTTGTCAGTTCACAGAAAAGGCGCTATTGGCTTTTGGCTCTTGGCCTCGTGTAAAACAATTTGAGTACGTCTGAATTCTGGCGTCAGGACCAAAGCCAGGGGCCAATAGCCACGAGCGCCTTAAGCACTTGACGTGCTTTCCCGGAGCACCCTGGTTCAGCTCCGAAAGGGCTCCCTGAAATTCTCCTAACCTACTGCTTTTACAGGAATTTAGGCGCAGGAAAAGCACTCACTATTATAGCACGCGAGAGCGCCGGATCAGCCCTGAATTACACGTATAAATGCTTGTACTTCAGCAGCTTAGGGGCACCCGACTCCAAACCGCAGACAGGGGTGTTTCCCGGCGGGAATACGCCGATAACGGCCAGATCAGCACGCCGTGATGCCAGTCACAGAACGGCTGCCGGATTCGGGACTATGCTCCAGCGCATTCGGCGTGGAAATGCCCGCTGCAGGGGTCGCGGGTGGTCGCCACGCCTGTGGGGATTCGGTTCCCGGTGCCGGGACCTGCGCCACTCGTACGTATTTCATGGACCAGTCGCGTTCGTATTCCTGACCGGACGCTAGAGTACGCTGCCGCGTCCGATGGAAGAGCGCAAGAGACTCCGTGTAGGAGAACCGCATGACTCCGGTGATGAGCGCGCTTATTGGTCTGCTGGCAGGAGTGGCCAGCCTGCTGGCATTGATGTGGGTGGTTCTGAGGGTGCAAAGGTCGCGCTACAGAGCCGGCGAGCACGAGACGATTGAAGAACTCGAGCTCTTCGAACCGTGGTGGATGCCGACGCAGCCGTTCAAAACTCTGCGCGTTTCTGACGCCTTCGACCCGGAGTTGAGCATGATCTGGGATTCGCAGGCCGACGCGCTCGGATTCATTCGCGACGGCGGCTCGCGCGGCGTACTGACGCACCAGTTGGCGCTGGTACACCGAATGGCTGCGGCGCGGAATCCGGAACTCTACGACGGAAGCGGCTTCGAAGAGTGGCTGCTTTTCATGGAAGAGTGCGACCTGGTGACGCGCAAGGCCGATCGTGTTTTCATCACGGCGGCAGGTTCGGAGTTCGTAGCGAAATGCCTCCTGCGCCACGGCGGAGTGGGGCAGAGAGCGGCCTAGCTGGAGCCGGAGCGATGAAGGTATCGGGGTGAGGGAACGGGAATTCCGTCGTGACTTTCGACGCGGAGGATCCGTTCTTGGGGGCGCCATGTCAAGAACCGAGCTGGTGGAAGAGTGGGTTGCGCCGCTGTTCGTGGCGGCGGCAGTGCTGGCTGTACTGACGGCGGCAATGCAGCTGTTGATGTCACAGTGAGGTCGCCGCGAGCTTTGATCAGGACCGTGTTGCGACGGCGATGCCGGGCGCGGTAAGAGGATGATCGCGGTCGCGCTACACTGGTGGCGTGAAGCTACGCGTGGCTTGGATCGGAAAAACGAAAGAGGCGGCGATCCAGTCGCTGACGGCCGAGTATCTGAAACGCATCGGCCGATATATTCCCACGGAAGCACACGAACTGCGCAGCGAAGCCGCGCTGCTGGAGACGCTCGCCGGAGAGCGTGCAAAGCCATTCGTCATTCTGCTCGATTCGCGCGGCAAACAGATGTCGTCGGAGGAACTGGCGCGGTTTATCGGCGAGCATCAAGACCGCGGCACGCAAACGCTGTTCTTCGCCGTCGGCCCAGCCGACGGCTTCAGCGATGAAGCTCGCAAGAGCGCGGCGCTCACGTTGTCGCTGGGCAAAATGACGCTGGCACACGAACTGGCGCGCGTGGTGATGCTGGAGCAGATCTATCGCGCGTGGACGATCATCAAGGGACATCCTTATCACACGGGACACTAGAAGCAGTAGCGAGTAGCGAGCTCGAAGCGGGCGCAGCTATGAAGAGCGGGTGCCAAAGAAGATGATCACGCTGAACGAAACCGCTGTTGAACGGGCGATGTCGTGCGCACGCCGAGGCGAGACGAATCCGTTGGCGCGTGAGTTGGCGTTCACGGAGGTCTACCGTCAGCACATCAATGCAGATCCGCTGACGCGCGAGTTGGCATGTTTGCGCGCGATGTTTCCGGCGAGTTTGCTCCCGATGCGCGAAGACGATCTGCTGGTCGGACGCGTGTGCTATCCGCTCGTGGGCCTCAGTCCTGAGCCGGGCGGACTGGGCTACTACTGCCGCCGGGCAGAAATCCTGCAGGTGCTGGAAGTCTCGACCGTCAGCCAGCACGAGCGCCGTGAGGCCGAGGCGATGCTCGAATTCTGGCATGGCCGCACGACCGCAGAGAAAGTCCGCGCCGCATACCCAAAGGAAGTCGGCGAGGTGCTGTTCTCGAACAACTGGACCGAGGACAGCGGCATGAGCTTTCCGCTGTACCGCATGGCAGGAACCGTGCTGGATTACGGCAAACTCCTGGCTTGCGGCATCGCACGGCTTCGGTGCGAGATGAGGGATCGCTCTGCCGAGGAAACGGTTGACTGTTCGGGCCAGGCATTCCTGCGCGGAGTCGGCGAGGCACTCCAGGTTGTATCGGCGGCGGCAAACTGGTACGCGGATCGGGCCGAAGCATTCGCCCGGAACGCCGCTGATGCCGACCATGGCGCTCAACTGAATCGCACGGCGGAAGTCCTGCGCCATATTGCCACTGAACAACCCCGAAACCTTCACGAAGCCATTCAATTGACGTGGCTGTACGCGCTGCTGAGTGGGACGTGGAATTACGGACGCATGGACATCTATCTCGGCCCGTTCCTGGCGCATGATCTCGAAGACGGCACGCTGGATGAGCCGAGCGCACTGAGGCTGCTGGAATCGTGGTGGCGGCTGATGAGCGACTACGACAACCAGTACAACAACCGCGTGATAGTTGGCGGATTGGGACGAGCCAATGAGTCGGAGGCCGATGCGTTCGCGTTGCTGGCGATGGAGGCGACGGCGCGAGTGCTGACGAACCAGCCACAACTGACACTCCGGTTCCACAAGGGCCAGAACCCTGCGTTGTACGCGAAAGCGATGGACCTGCTGGCGTCGGGACGCACTTTCCCGCTGCTTTACAACGACGACGTCAATGTTCCGGCCGTGATGAATGCGTTTGGTGTAACGCTCGCCGAAGCAGAGCAATACGTGCCGTTCGGGTGCGGCGAGTACGTCATCGAGCATCGCGGCGTGGGCACGCCAAACGGCCTCATCAATCTGGCGAAGTGCCTCGAGGTAACTCTGCACAACGGCCTCGATCCGGCATCGGGACGGCGCTCGGGAGTTGCGTGCGGCGGCGAGTTTCACAGTTTCGACCAGCTGTGGTTGGCCTACTGCGCCGAAGTCGAACGGCAGGTCGAGGCGCTTGCTCGGCAGGAGAAGATCGAATATGAAGTTGTCGCTGCCGAAGCGCCGTTCCTGTTGCTGAGCGCACTGTATGACGATTGTGTTCAGCGTGCTCGACCGCTGTTTGATGGCGGCGCACGCTACCTGGGCGGCACGTTGGAGACCTACGGAAACATCAACGCCGCCGACAGTCTCACGGCGATTGATGAACTGGTGTTTCGCCGAGGCCGCTACACTCTGGCGGAGATCACTGCCGCCTGCGACGCCAACTTCGTTGGCCACGAGCGCTTGCACAAAGCGCTGGAGCACGAACCCAAGTTCGGTAACGACGAGCCAGTTGCGGACGAGATGGCGCAGCGTGTTCACGACCACGTTTGCCGCGTGACACGACGCCAAGCAGAGAAAGTCGGACTCGATTCCTACCTTGTGGTGATCATCAACAACTGGGCTAATTCGATTTTCGGGCGCACGACGGGAGCGCTGCCGGACGGACGAATGGCTGGCGATCCGCTGGCGAACGGAGTGAATCCGTCGCAGGGGATGGACCGCAACGGCGTAACTGCATTTCTGAATTCGCTCACCAAGCTTGATCCGCGTGTGCATGCGGGCGCGGTGCAGAACATGAAATTCTCGCGGGACCTGTTTCTGAACCATCGCAGCGAGGTCGAGGCACTGTTCCGCGGGTATTTTCAGAGCGGCGGCACGCAGGCCATGGTGACGGTGCTGAACCGGGGCGACCTGGAAGCCGCGATGCGAGAGCCGGAAAAATGGGGGCATCTCATGGTGCGGGTCGGCGGATTCAGCGCGCGTTTCATCGACCTGCCGAAAGAAGCGCAAGTGGATGTGCTGCGGCGAACGCTTTACTGACTCGACTCTCGCCGTTCGAACCAATTCAAGCGAACAGAAGGGTTGAGCCAGCCACCGTGCACATTCGTTGGTTAACGAGGCACCACTGCGCTGGGTGCTGACGTTGACCTACCCTCCCCTGGTTTCAGAAACCCAGTATTTACGCAGGCTTGGCCGAGGCTAGTCTCTCAAAATCTTGACTGCATTGAGGTTAGGTTCGGTTTAAGCAAAAAGCAGTTTCGTGTTTCAGCTTTCGAGTTCGAGCGAGTCCGCGACCGGCCATGATGCAACGGATCTGCGCTAACAGCCTATACATCCATTGTAGCTGTTTGAGAGGCCGCTTCCCGACAGGGGGCGCGAGTTTGTTTCTGGTGCGTATTGAAGCCGTTACAGGGATTTGCACAGGCGGAGGGGGTTGACGTTGCGCGGGGTGAATTGCTGGATAACTGGAGGGAAGGCCTGCTATCGGCAGCTAAGCTAGACTCAGCCGCAAGTGTAGCGAACTCTTGCCTCGCAATCGGCTTATCTGCAAAGGCACGCGCAGCGGATTTACGCCTGATTGGCGCGCAGTGATTTGCAGATAGTAAACCTTACGTCCTTTCACGGGAGCCAATGTGAAGTGTCCCGTTGAATCAGTTTGCGTTCTACGGAGTTCGCCTTTCCAATCGGAGTCGTATTCAACGACGTGTGCGGCTACGGCGGGGTCTCCGTTCGGATATACAACCAAGCCGCTGAGAGCTTTCACTTTCTGAAGGCGCAGTTCAACGATTTCTTCTGCGCCGTGTACGCTTGAAACGAACGAGAGCACGAACGCCGCTACAATGCACGTCTGAGCCGCCCAGCTTTTTCGCCTCATTTGCGACTCCAACCTGTTGAACAGTGCCGTCAGCCAATATAGACCGAATCTGCAAAAGATAATCCGCTTCTATCCATCTATCCAGAGTAGTGGGATACTGAGCGGGAAGCCTTGCTCGCGCCAGCTATCGAGTGCTTCTGGAGGAATTAACGATTTCAACGTAAAGTTGTGGGCGTGAGAGCGATTTGTGCCATTGCCACTGTGATTCTGAGCACCTTGCCTGCGGTCAGTGAGTGTCCACCTCGACATCAAGTGCTCACGCGTGCAAAGAGGGTCTTCGGTAAGGCCGTAGCTCCGTGCACGTTCAAGAGCGCGGATTTCCGCATCGAATTCATGTTCTCATTCGGCCAGCTTTCGCAAATTTCTGTCGCGAACGAACACACGGATCGAAACCCAGTAGGGCTGATGTCGGATGGTGAAGGGCAGCGCTGGCTGACTAAGATCGTGAGATTCGCGGCGATTGGCCGATTTCTGTCAGGTGATCCAACTCTGACAACAACGAAAGACAAGACTGCCGCTTTTCAAGAATATTCGGGCGGGTCTGTCATGCTTTCACGCATTCTAGGTCTGTCTGTCTC
>JAEZPW010000224.1 GCA_023441255.1 Acidobacteriota bacterium | reverse complement strand
CCCCTGAACGATGACGAGAAAGGCCTGATCCCGAAGGCCGTTGCTCTGTTACGACTGGCGAGAGCCCTGGAACAGAGCCGAACTGGGGCGGTTACGAATGTGAAGGTGCGCGTCCGGGCGGAGCGGGTCACCCTGCAACTCACAACGAAACGGACGGGTGCCGATCTGGAATTGTGGGCGCTCGATAAAGAACGGAACTATTTCCGTGCCGTTTTCGGACGGGAACTCGTGACAGCGCTGTCGTAGATGCTTCGCACCATCTTTGGGGTAATGCACCAGCCGAGAACAGCGGGCTTCCGGGCACTCCAGTCCACCTTGGCCACTGCGCCTTTCTTCAGGTCTATCACCTTGTCATGCGTGCCGCCACTGATGAGCAGGCTTAAGAACTGGCTTAAGCTGGGGTTGTGTCCCACCACCATGATCGCGTCCTGCTTCGACTGCTTGTCCAGCAGCTGCTGAAAAGACTCCATGGTGGCGTCTGTGTCCAGGGCATCACTGATCGCCAGTTCGCCGTCGTGACCTATCTCATTCGCGACGAGTGAGGCCGTCTGGGTGGCCCGCTTGAGCGGGCTTGAGATGATGGCGTCCACTTGCACGTCTATCCCGGCCAGCGCGCGGCCGACGTACCCACACTGCTCTATGCCGTCACTGTCCAGCGGACGCTTCGCATCCTGCGCTGCGTTAGCTTTGCTTTGGCCTGCACTCGCATGTCGAAGGAAATAGATAATCACCTCTATCCTGCCTTTCTGAGCGGAACGCGTGCACGCGGTCTCGGTGTGGCTGGTATGTCATCGAGCGTCGCTTTGCCTTCCGCTACCTCGATGAGGAACTTTTGTGCCGTGAAGCCGTGAGGCGATGGCCGAGGATGAGTGTAAGTGCCGTCCGGTTTCAAAATTCGCGCCTTGCATTTGTCTGCGAGATACGCGCCAAGAATCTCATCGCGAATTCGCTGGCGTAAGAGCGGATCCTTGATCGGAAACTGCACTTCCACGCGTTCGTACAGATTGCGCGGCATCCAGTCCGCGCTGCCGAGGTAGATTTCCTCATCGCCGCCATTCTCAAAGAACCAGATGCGGCTGTGTTCCAGGAAGCGGCCAACAATGCTACGCAGATTGATACGAGTGCTCACTCCCCTTAGCCCCGGTCGCAGCGAGTTTTTCCCACGAACGATCAGGTCGATCGGAACGCCGGCCTGCGAAGCGCGGTAGAGTTCCTGGATGACATTGTGGTCCAGCAACCCATTCATCTTGGCAATGATGCGGGCCGGCCTGCCATTCTGCGCGTGCTCGCCTTCCCTTGCGATCAGGGAGAGCGTGCGATCTGCTAAGTCCACCGGGGCCACAAGAAAACCGTCATAGTGAGACTGTTCCGAGTACGCTGTCAGAAAATTGAACACATCATTCATTCCTGCCGTGATGTATCCATCCGCGGTCAGCAGGCTCAAGTCGGTGTACAGCGCAGCCGTGATCTGGTTGTAATTGCCCGTTCCCAGGTGACCATAGCGCCGTAGCACGTCGTCTTCATCTTTCCTCACCACAAGCGCCATCTTGCAGTGCGTCTTCAATCCGACCAGGCCATGAAACACCTGCACGCCGGCATCCTCCAGGTGTCGTGCCCACCGGATATTCGGCGCTTCATCAAAACGCGCTTTCAGTTCGACGACGACCGTCACTTCCTTTTTCGCCGCTGCTTCAACCAGCGCTCTCACGATCGGAGAGTTTTCACTGGTCCGGTACAGCGTCTGCTTGACCGATAGGACACGCGGATCCTGCGCTGCCGATTCGATGAACGCCACTACCGGCGCGTACGAGTCGAATGGGTGATGTAACAGAATGTCGCGATGGCGAAGTTCGTCGAAGATCGTTCGCGATGCGCGCCCGAGCACGATCTGGCGCGGCACAAAAGGCTTGAATTTCAGGTCAGGACGATCAGTGTGGTTGTACAGGTACATCAACCGCGACAGGTTCACCGGCCCCGGAGTGCGATAAACCTGCCAGTCCTGTAGTTCAAAATTGATCTTTAATCGTTCGATCATTTCTGGACTGGCATCTGATTCGATCTCCAGTCTCACTGCGGCGCCTTTGCGGCGGTTGTGCAGCTCGGCGCGAACGGACTCGAGCAGGCTTCTGGATTCTTCCTCCTGAACATACAGGTTGCTGTTTCGGGTAATCCGGAACGCAGCTTCAGACAGTATGTCGTAGCCGCGATACATGTCCGTGGCGTGCGACGCCACGATATCTGCGAGGAAAACGTACCTCGCGACTCCTCCTGAGTCAGGCAGGCGCACCAACCTCGGCAATGATCTCGGGACGGTAATCACTCCCACATACGACATCGCCGATCTCCGCCGCCGTTGCAGCAGCAGCGCCTGGCAGAGCGCTTTATTCAGGACGCGGGGGAAAGGGTGTGCCGGATCGACGGTCACAGGAGTAACGAGCGGATCGAGTTCGCGCTCACAGTAATCCGAGATGAACTCTCTGCCCTCCTCATCCACCTCGCTCAGGCGCAACACCAGGATGCCCTTCTCGGCCAGCGCAGGACGGAGCATTTCATTCCAGCAATGGTACTGCGCTGTCAGGAACTCGTGAGTATTCGCCGAGATGAGTTCGCGCTGGTCAGTGGCCGTCAGTCCGTCAAGTGTCGCCTCGGGTTGACCGTCCTCGATCCGTTGCAGCAGGCTCGCCACTCGGACCTCGAAAAACTCATCCATGTTGCTGGCCGTGATCGCAAGGAATTTCACCCGCTCCAGCAGTGGATTGGTCTCATCCTCAGCCTCTTCAAGCACTCGACGGTTAAAAGCTAGCCAGGATTCCTCTCGATTCAGGAAGTACGCGGGATTATCGATTGGCGGGTGCATATCCTTAGTCTCGCCACGAATTTGGAAGTAAGAGCCGAAGGCAGGCTGCCTCCCACACTGGCAGCACTCTAAATTCTACCTGCAAAAGGCTGTTCGCAAATCTCGGATATTTGCTAGTAAGTCAAATCTGCTCGCCCTACTTAAAGTAGAGCAAGTGTTCGGGAGGTGTTTTCCGATGGCCAAAGCGAATGACAGTAACGGCAATGGAAAACTGAAGCGCAAAGAATATGAGAGTGAACTTAGACGCCTTCAGGCAGAGCTTTGCAAGTTGCAGGACTGGGTGAAGGCAAAAGGCCTGAAGATTATGGTCGTCTTCGAGGGGCGTGACGCCGCAGGCAAGGGCGGAACGATCCGCGCAATAACCGAGAGAGTTAGTCCTCGAGTATTCCGGCAAGTGGCGCTCCCCGCTCCTTCCGACCGCGAGAAGGGCCAGTTGTACATGCAGCGCTATGTACAGCACTTCCCGTCAGCCGGCGAGATAGTGATATTCGACCGCAGCTGGTACAACCGTGCCGGCGTCGAACACGTGATGGGATTTTGCACCAAGGAGCAGCACGACGCTTTCCTGCAAGTCTGTCCCTTGTTCGAAAAGCAGATTGTGAATGGCGGGATATTGCTCATCAAGTACTGGCTTGAGGTGGGCAAGAAAGAACAGGAACGTCGATTCGAAGCTCGAATCAAGGATCCGGTGCGTCAATGGAAGCTAAGTCCCATGGATTTGGAGTCATGGCAGCGCTGGTACGACTACTCGCGAGCCCGCGATGCCATGTTTGCTGCGACTGATTCGAAAGAGGCGCCCTGGTACGTCATTCGCTCAGACGACAAAAAGAGGGCCCGCCTGAATTGCATCGCGCACTTCCTTAGCTTGATCAGCTACGGCAAGACGCCGCGTCAAAAGGTAAAGCTGCCTGCGCGCTCAAGCAAGGGCAGCTACGATGATCAGGCGACTCTCGTGGGCAGACGTTTCATTCCTGAGCGGTACTAGAACTCAATTGCTGCAAGGCGCGGTGTATCCGGCGTGAGGTTTGGGCAACCTCCAAACACCGCCCCCACAGGCAACTATTGGCGAGAGAACTGGCAGTACTCGCAGTCGCGGCGCACTCACACGGGCACATAGCCTTGCTTCCATCGAGGACGCGGCATGCCGGTTGAAGTGCATTCTCCGTTTGAGGCGTTAGCCAAACTTCCACCCAGAGTTGCTGGCCTGATTGGTGGCACGTTGGTTGTGCTTGGTATTGTGCTACCTGCGATTGCTGCCAGGGTTTTCTCAGGCCCAGGGCTGGCGTCCCGGTTGACGATTTTGGGGTTCTTCCTGATGGTCTGCTTACCTGCGTTAGCGGCAGGCACTCTGTTGCTCTACAGAGTGTTTCTGACAAAACGGTGATGCAGCGGTCTGCCGGCCCGAACTCCAGCCCCAAGAAGCCGATGAGCTTTTACCTGGACACCCCTTGCGAGGCGTTGCGGGTTGTCAGAAGAGAGCGCAGCCGGCAGAAACGGGGCGACCGTGCTCGAGGGAACCGTGCACGGTCGCCTATGACGACGACCTGAACAGGCGAGAACGTCTACGGGCGTCCGGTCGGTGCACCAGTCAAGGAAGTCGTCGTCTCCAGCGCACCGTTGCCTCCAGCCTTCTGCACCGCGCGAACGCTCGGCCACGCGGGATTGTGCAGGAGCGATGCATCTGAAGCTTGATGCGGGAAGAAACGAACCGATGGGACCTGCTCCGCACCCTTTGGAATAAGCGTCAAGTCAACTCTGCGATTGTATGCCCACGTCCTGACCTGCCAGTTTCGGATCGCCCCCTTGTTGGGGTTCTCCTGCTCGCGCGACTTAACGACTGCCACCGTGAGGGGTTGGTCCTCGCCGTGAGCGGTTACACCAATCTTGTCACTGGGAATACCAGCGGTTACCAGGAACTGTTGCACACGCGCGACTCGACGCTGGCTGAGCGCGAGGTTGCGAGTTTTTGAACCGCGCTCGTCCGCATATCCGGCGATCTCTATTCGTGCATCCGGATCGTATTCCAAATATGCCTTGAAGGCCATGGCGGCCTGCGAAAGCGACATCTGCTGGCTGCCGACTAGTCCGACACCAGGATGGCGGAGGGTTGGGTAACCAGTCGGAAAGAATACGCTAGAGAACTTGTCGTTGGGGACCGGGCCTATGGAGCCCACAAGGTGGACCGTTGCCGTCTGGGTCTTCTCTCCACCACACTCGTTCTTGGCGACGAGAGTATACGTGACGGTCTCATCGACCGGTCCCGTGCTGGTCTGCTTCGGTACCGGTTGCACGGTCTGAGTGCCGGTAGCGGTGACAACGCCGCCCGGATCCAGGGTGATCGCGTCGCTATTAGAGGTGTTCCAGTTCAATGTCGAAGATCCCTGCATGAGGACCTTATCGCCGATCTTTCGATAGGGGATCTGAGCCGGTGAAGCCTCGAGCGTGGCCTGTACTGCAGTGTTTACGTCGACCGTTGTATTCGATTCGACGACACCACCGGGGCCAACCGCTCGGAATGCGTACGTGGTAGTCTTCAACGGCCGCGCGGTCAGGTCTCCGCTTGGCGGCAGATCTTTCGCCTGTTCGGAGCCGTCCGCAATATGCGCATCGACCGTTTCCCGAGAGGACCACACGAGTCGGGTGGTCTCGCCGCAGTTCAACTTGGTCTGCTCCGCCTTGAATTCGCCGGTTACGGGCGCGACGGCGACTACGGTGTTAGCGAAAAAATCAGTCTTGAATCGGGGGAAAGCCTTCAGGTCTTCGCCTTCCGACCATCTCTTCACTTTTTGCTGCCCGCCCTTTGAAACATCAACGATGACGCGCTGATTCTCTGCAACCGTGACCGGTCCCGACCAGATCTCCTTGTTCTTGTCCGTGACGGTCAGCTGATAGGTTCCAGGAGGAACAATCAACTGCTGCCAGGCCACGAAATTGTTGTTGAACTCATCCCCATGGCCCACGAAATAGCCGGGCTTTTTTCCGTTGAGAAAGACAGCAGCGCGAGATGCACCCTCGATCTGGATTCGTCCGCGCGGGCCCATCACGTTAGCTTCTGTGACCCGCTCGAGCTTGAATTCAATTTTGGCGTTATTCCCGGCCTGAACGGAGACATCGCGCGACTGCGGCGTATAGCCGTAGTTGTAAGCAGCAATCGTGTGCGATCCAGCCGGCAACCGTATCATCTGGCTGCCGCCGCCAAAAGGTTTGCCATCTACGAAAATGTAGGCTTGGTGCGGCTTCACAACGATCATCAGCTTGCCTTCCTGGGGTTCTGAAGCGCCTGCGAGAGTGGCGAACCCCAGCGCAAGTACAACGAGGAGAATTAAAAGGCGATACATATGACCTCCTCAACCATTACCATCCACGACAGCTAGGTTACAGGCAGTCGCGGCATGCTCAGCTGAGATGATGAAGCTAATCCAGAGCTGCGAAAACTCCTAAAAGAGCCAGTTCATCTTCTTCACAGAGCAACACCTGCCGAACGCGCATGAGAAATTCGAGACCCGGTCCTTTAAAGCCGCCGCCGCATGTGGGCTGAAGCGCGGAGTGTAATCTCTCGCAGCCCTCAACGCCTTGACCCATTTCGTACTGGCAGAATTGATAGTTCAGTCTACTGTCCGAAGAGTTATGGTCAGCTTGAGTGGCACTTGTCTCCTTAAGAGTTAGTGGATATGCACCAGCCGGCAGCGTTGCAACGAGTTCGTGAATCACCGGAGAACATCGCGCTTCTTTCGCTGGAGTTCGGCCAACTGCTCATGGAATCGGGTGGCAGTGGACGCGCCGTTGTAGATTCAATTGCACAGGTAGCCACTGGGCTTGGAGCGGACAGTGTGGATG
>JAEZPW010000114.1 GCA_023441255.1 Acidobacteriota bacterium | reverse complement strand
AAGCACGGCAAGAAGCACAGGTGCAGATATAGGCCTCAGCGCATCGTAGACCCAAATCTGCTTAACGCGGCAGATGTAGGGCACCAACAGATGTGGGGCACCGGCTGACCCTGGACCAGTGGATCCGGGGACACCGGCGTGATTCAATTCTCGATGGGCTCGATTCGGGAGACCATGCAGCCGGCGGGATAGACGCGGGCGTGGTAGAGGACTTTTATGGTCGCGCCGTCTTTGCGTCGTAATACGATGCTTCCCTTCTGCTCGCCTTTGCTGACGTAATCGGCGAAGAGTTCGGGGACCGGTGCGGACGCGGCGACGTCGTCGATCTTCATCGTGAGGAGTTCGTCGCGGGTGTAGCCAAGTAGGGTGCAGAAGCCCTCGGTCACTTCCACGTAGCGGCGCTCGGAGTCGGCAAAGGCAACGTAGTGGCCCTGCAACTCGGGATGGCGGTGGCCGTTCTGCAGCAGCTTGCGCAGGCGGTCCAGGAGCACGCTGGGCGACTGACCCTTGGTGACGTACGCATCTACTAGGCGCAGCGTGGCCTCGGGCAGCGAGACGTAGGCGGAGAGCAGAACGATAGGAACGCAGGGGTTCAGGTTGCGCATGCGTTCGGCCACCAGGCCGCCGTCCATGCCGGGCATGTAGTAGTCGAGCACCTCGCAGTCGACGGGATTGGACGAGAAAACGTCGAGGGCCAGGCAACCGTTATCGGCAGTGAGAACCGAGTAGCCGGCGGACTGTAGCACCATCTTGCGAACGTAGAGGCCGCTTACCTCGTCGTCCACGCAGAGGATGGTGGGCGGGGCAGCGGTGGGGCCGATTTCGCTTTGCAATTTCACCATGTGACTTTCATCACGTATCCACGTGATAAAAACATTGTACCGGAGAGCAGTGCCAGCGGCGCGTAAATATCGCGTTAAAATTCGCTTTTTATTCGCCTGTATCTAGCCTTATGACTATAATGCCTTCGGCTACAATGTAGTTACGAAATCCGGAATTTTCGCTCGGGGATGCGGCATCGGCGGCTCGCAGTGGCAAAATTCTGCGCATAAAAAGCATTTGGACTGTAATGCCGGCAGCGTGCCGGCTGTCGCGAGGGCAGCTTGCCCCCGTTCCGGCGTGAGCTGGACGGCTCACGAGACAGCCGCCGACCGGAGTTACATCAGGAGAGATTCATGGCGGACGAACGCACGGAACGCGCGCGCGCGATCGAACTGGCGCTGTCGCAAATCGAAAAACAATTCGGCAAGGGCTCGATCATGCGCCTCGGAAGCAAAGAGGCCATCGTGCCGATATCGGTGATTCCGACGGGCGCGATATCGTTCGACTCGGCGCTGGGCGTGGGCGGGTTCCCGCGCGGACGCGTGGTCGAGATCTTCGGCCCCGAATCCAGCGGCAAGACGACCATTGCGCTGCAGGTGATCGCCGAAGCCCAGAAGCAGGGCGGCATGGCCGCGTTCGTCGACGCCGAACATGCGCTAGATCCCATTTATGCCAAGAAGCTCGGCGTGGACGTGGACAATCTGCTGGTTTCGCAGCCCGACTACGGCGAGCAGGCGCTGGAGATCACGGAAGCGCTGGTGCGCTCAGGTGCTATCGACGTGCTGGTGGTGGACTCGGTCGCCGCGCTTGTTCCAAAAGCCGAACTGGACGGCGAAATGGGCGACAGCCACGTCGGTTTGCAGGCCCGCCTGATGTCGCAGGCGCTGCGCAAGCTGACCGGAACGGTGTCGAAGTCGCGCACCTGCCTCATCTTTATTAACCAGATCCGCGAGAAGATCGGCGTGATGTTCGGCAACCCGGAAACCACGACGGGCGGCCGCGCGCTGAAGTTCTATTCGTCGGTGCGCATCGACATTCGCCGCATCGCCGCCATCAAGGACGGCGACGCCGTGGTCGGCTCGCGTACCAAGGTCAAAGTCGTAAAGAACAAGGTTGCCGCGCCGTTCCGCGAAGCCGAGTTCGACATCATGTATGGCGAGGGCATCTCGAAGGAAGGCGACCTGCTTGACCTGGCGGTGAACAACAACATCGTCGAGAAGTCCGGCGCCTGGTTCAGCTACAAGAGCGAGCGCATCGGGCAGGGTCGCGAGAACGCCAAGCAGTTCCTGAAGGACAACAAGGACATCATGGCCAAGATCGAGGCCGACCTCAAGAAAGCGCTCGGCCTCACCAAGCCGGATGTTCCTGCGCCGGCTCCGGCCAGCCCGCAGGAGAAGGCTGCGGCTGCCGCGGCCAGCAAGAACGCACCCGAGCCGCCACGCGGCCCGGCGCGGCGATAGCGTATTCCCGTCAGGAACGCGGGGGCAAAAGCCTCCGCGTTTTCTTTGCCAGCGAGTTCATTTCCGACAACGTCCTATCGTAGCCCGATGTTCTAACCGGGCATGGAGCCGTTGTTGAAGACTTGGACCCTTCATGTCGCTTCCGGCATTGAGGCCGGAGCAGGCGTGGTAATCGGGATTGCCTCGGTCATTGCCGTCGTACGCTCGTTCATCCTCTTTGCCCGCAAGCCCGAGCGGCAGGACAAAAAAGAAGTGCTGCGGCTGCAGCTCGGACGCTGGCTGGCCGTCGGTCTCGAGATCGAACTCGCAGCCGACATCCTGCGCACCGCTGTCGCGCCGACCTGGACAGAGATCGGACAGCTCGGCGCCATCATCGCGCTCCGAACCGTACTGAACTACTTCCTCCAGAAAGACATCGACAAGGCTGTGGCCCGCGAACAAACGGGAAAGACGCACCTCGCGCCAGAAGGGCACCTCAAAGGCCCAGTTGCGGCGTGAGGGCGAGTGTGGCCCGGGAAGCAGCACGCCGGGTCGAAGACCCGGCGCTACACAAGCTTGCAACCCGCATCCGTCCAGACGGCGCATCTTTGCACACGTCACGAGGGGTCGAAGACCCGGCGCTACACAGGCTAGCCAGAGGTGCTGCTCGTAGCGTTTCTGCTGTTCGTAAGCGTTTCTCCAGAATCGTTCATTGCCCGCCTGCGCAGCGGCGGCATACAATCTGTGCGACGTTGTGCACCGAAATAGGGGCATGGCGCGGCACCGGACATGAAGAGACACGTAATCGCCATCTACCCCGGATCTTTCGACCCGCTCACGAACGGGCATCTTGACCTCATCCACCGCGCGGCCAAGCTCTTCGACGAACTTGTCGTCGCCATCCTAGACAATCCCGAGAAGGACCCGCTGTTCAGCGTAGAGGAACGTTCCGAGATGCTTGAGGCCATGACCTCGCATTATGACAACGTTCGCGTGGAGACCTTCGACGGGCTGCTGGTCGAGTTTGCCAAGCGCGTGCGCGCCGACGTGGTAGTCCGCGGCATTCGCGCCATCAGCGACTACGAATATGAGCTGCAGATGGCGCTGATGAACCACAAGCTCTATCCGCAGATGGACACGGTGTTCATCCCGTCGGCCGAGGCTTATTCGTATGTCAGCTCGCGGCTGGTGAAGGGCGTGGCCCGGCTGGGTGGTCCCGTGCACGGCTTTGTGCCGGCCATCGTCGAAGAACGCCTTCAGCGCAAACTCAACGGACGCGATAAACTGGATGGAAATCGCCTGTCCTCGGGCAGCAGCAGTAGGAAGCCCGCGGGACGGGGTAAAGCCCCGTCCCCACACAAGAAGAAAACTGCGGCGAACGCAAATTCCAGGTCGAAGGCGAATCCCACGTCGAAAGCGAAGAGGAATTGATGGCAAGCACCACCCAGGCAGTTTCGCTCACGAACCGCATCAACCGCATCGAGATCTCGGCCACCATGGCCGTGGTGCAGGAGGCTGACCGGCTACGCGCGCAAGGCGCCGACCTGGTCGATTTCGGCGCCGGCGAGCCCCATTTCGCCACGCCGCAACACATTAAGGACGCGGCCGTCGCGGCCATCAACGGCAACTTCAGCAAGTACACGCCGGTGGGTGGCACGGCCGAGTTGCGCGACGCCATCATCAACCGTCATAAGGCCGACTTCGGTTCCGACTACAAGCGTGAGGAAGCCATTGCCGCCACGGGCGGCAAGCAGGCGCTGTTCAACGCCTTCCAGGTGCTGGTGGATCATGGCGACGAGGTCATCATCCCGGTTCCGTACTGGGTGTCGTTCAAGGACATCGTTCGCTACGCGGGCGGCGTGCCCGTGTTCGTGAACACCGACGAGCAGAAGGGCTTTTCGCTGACGGCCGAGATGATCGAGAGCGCCATTACGCCGCGTACCAAGGTGATCCTGGTCAACTCGCCGTCGAACCCGTCGGGCGCCGTCATCAGTCCCGAGGACCTGACGGCCATCGTGCGCATGGCGCAGCGGCGCAAGATCTGGGTGGTGAGCGACGAGTGCTACGTTTACCTCGACTTCACCGGCAAGGACTTCTCGCTAGGCTCGCTGGTGGAGGATAAGGAACGGCTCGTCATCATCGGCTCGCTGTCGAAGACTTATGCCATGACCGGGTGGCGGCTCGGCTATGCGCTGGGACCGAAGCCGATCATCGCGGCGATGAACAAGCTGCAGAGCCAGTCCACGTCAAACCCCAACTCGATTACGCAGAAGGCGGCAGTGGCGGCGCTCAATGGTCCGCAGGAGTGCGTGAAAGAGATGAAGACCGACTACGTGCGCCTGCGCGATCGCATGGTCGAGGGCCTGAACCAGATCCCGGGCGTGCAGTGCCACAAGCCGGGCGGCGCGTTTTATGTGTATCCGAACATCTCGGGCACGTTCAGGAACGGCTGCAACTCGGGCAGCGAAGCCGCGGGACGCCTGCTGCGCGAAGCCGGAGTGGTCACCGTTCCGGGCGAAGCGTTCGGCACCGAAGAACACATCCGGCTGTCGTACGCGACGTCGATGGACCAGGTAGAAAAAGGCCTGGAGCGGATGAAGAAGTTTTTCGGGTCGCTGTGACAACCGCCGACACGGATTAGAACGGATCAGGCGACTATCTCGTTGTCGTCCTGAGAGCCTGTGACTATTTGGAAGTTGTCATTCCGAGGAGCAAAGCGACGAGGAACCTCTACCCACGCCACAATCGCTAGGCGGTAGGGGTTCCTCGCTTCGCTCGGAATGACAAAGCGTGGGATAGCTAAAAGAAAGCACACACTCTGAGCCGAGCGAGCGAAGAAACCGCTGGCCGAGTGGAATTTCCGACAGTTCGTCCGTTACTCAGGGTTGATAGTGTTGGTTTCCGCAGATAGTTTATCCAGCAAAAGTTTTGCTGTATCCGTATGTGGGTCGCGTGGAGAGTTCTCCAGGAATTCCCGCAGCAAGTTTTTCGCCGTGACTTCGTCACCCAGGCCGACAAGCGCACTCGCTTTCGTAACTGTCACGCCGCCGAAAGTGCGAGGAGTCAACAACTTCTCAGCTCGTTGCACCTCGTCCAGAGCAGCCTTGCAGTCGCCTTTCCCCAAGCGGGCGCGAGCTGCCTCGTAGTGCCCCTGCCACGACAACGGAGAAAGTGATATGGCACGTGCCGCGCTTTCCGCGGCGGCGTCGTAGTCATGTCTATCGTTGTAAATACTCGCAAGCGCAGAGTAAGGCATGTGAAGCGAAGGGTCGTAGCTGATTGCACGTTTCAGATCGGTCACGCTGCCGTCCGAATCGCCTTCCGCCAAGTTCAGAATACCCCGGAGAGCGAGTGCATCCGCGTAGTTGGGATGCAGCTGCAGTGCGCATTCCACGTGTTTTCTTGCCGCTGCGATCTCGTGTTTGCTGAGTGCGGATTCTGCCTTTGTAAGCTCCTTTCTTGCGTTACGGGGTACTGCCATCTGCCGCACGGAGACTGTCTTTTGTGTCGGGCCTTGACCCGCTGAAGCTGCGTTCCTCTGAATCGTGACTACGACCTCTTGTGAAATGCCGTTAACCAGGACGTGTTCAAAGGCCATTGACGTTCCGATTGCAGCCGTAATTTCGTAGCTGCCGTACGGCAATCGCGAAAAGGTGATTCGACCGAACGAATCGGTGTAACCAGAAGTGGATCGCATTATTACGCTATGCTCTTTGAGCTGAACGGCAACGTCGCCGACAGAGTGCCCCGCCTGATCCACTACCAGACAGTGCACGCTTGACAACGAATCCTGATCGGTTCCAAGTGAGGGTGACATCCTCGTGTAGGGATTATTCTGAGTGGCCATCGAGTCTTGCGCATAACTACGATTTTGTTGTCCGAGGGGGATGATGCAGGACGCAACGGCGACCAGAAGCAACAGACTGCAGCGGGGAGAGGACCTTTTTCGAGCCATTGGACTCGCCTCCGCATGAATCGAGTTGCGATAATTTTCCTAGCGCATGTCAGCGTGAGCGACTGGTAGAACCCGCAGTGTGCAGCATCATCCTTTTTTGTGATGCCCTGTGCCTGAACACGCATTCAGGACGATGGCGTGAGGGCAACTTGAGGGCCGCGTGACTTCATATCAGGACCGCCTGATGAGCGGGATTGCGCGGCATCCCGCTCTCTTCCTGATTCGGATCGGCATTGTCAGAGACGTATGGCGGCTTTGCGCCAGCTATTCGGTTGGTTCACTGTCGAGCACTTTCAGCAACAACCTTGATTCCTCCGCCATATTTCTCCTGATGGCGACTATGTGTTTCAACTGCTCTTGTACCTCTTTACCCATATACGGCAAGAGTTCTTCTAGCGTATCTGCGGCATCGTCGTAAAAGACGATCTCATGATGCAGATGATAAGCAAGGCGCCCTTTTGCTGTTTCCACGACAGCCATGGCGATCCTCCTTCCATAAGGCTCCGCGGATATGCCAATGAAATTAGCGCGCTCTGCCAAGCCTGTCCCCTGCACATTCTTGTTGACCCAGCTCCAATCGCGCCCAGTGTACGGAAACGGGAAACAGCCTATAGGTCTACTGCTGAGGTGATTCCCATCACTGACAATTGTTACAGCCCACAGTAGTGTCGGTGCGTCCTCAAAGGTTTCTCTGGTCTCCGATGTCGATTTCCAAAGCGAGTCAAGATGCGGCTCGCGCTCCTGCACCTTTTTGGTAGTGAAGCTACTACCGCTGGCTCCAAGACAACACGGCATCTCGGGTTCGAGATAGCTTGACCGAAGGAGAATGTAATGTTGTTGCCTAGCCATCGGACACGCCTGCTGATTGCAGACGAGCACAATCTGGTTGCGGAAGCTTGTAAGAGCTTTCTTGAGCCAGAGTTCGAGGTCGTTGGTATCGTCAACGATGGGCGTGCCTTACTGGCACTAGCACCACAACTTAAACCGGATATCATCATCATCGAGACCTCCATGCCTTTGTTGAACGGGCTGGATGCGGGTGAACAATTGAGGCAGCTCGTTCCTTCCGCCAAGCTGGTCTACCTCTCCATGAAGATGGACCCGGAGGTGGCGGCTGAAGCGTTTCGGCGGGGAGCATCCGCCTACTTGCCCAAGAACGCAACCGCTCAGGAACTGGTCAGCGCAATTCGGCAAGTGCGAAGAGGCGTGTCGTATCTGTCGCCGCTCATTACAAAGGACACGGTGCAGTTTCTACTGC
>JAEZPW010000158.1 GCA_023441255.1 Acidobacteriota bacterium | reverse complement strand
CGCCGGGTCACAGACCCGGCGCTACACAGGCAGCGTTAGCGCTGCACAGGCGGTCTAGAGCTACACAGGCTTTAGCGATGCGTACTGCTATTCGTACCGGAGTGCTTCGATGGGGTCTAGCCGCGCTGCGCGGATTGCAGGAAGCATGCCGCTGATCAGGCCGACGAAGACCAGAATCATGGTCGAGATAACGAGTGTAGTGACGTCGATGTGGAGGTGGATGTCACCTTCGGCGCCGGCGTTTTCGTAAAAGGCGCTCCAAAGGGTAAGGGAGCCTACGGTCCATGAAACGACGTAGGCGAGCACCACTCCGGCAAGCCCGCCGGCAAAGGTTATGGCGAGCGCCTCCAGCAGGAATTGGAGGAGAACGTGCCGCTTGCGAGCGCCGAGAGCCTTCTCGACGCCGATCTCACGGGTGCGCTGGCTGACCGAGACCAGCATGATGTTCATGAGTCCGATGCCGCCTATGCCCAGTGTCAGCATGCCGATGAAGGCCAGCAGGATCTTGATGCCGATGGTGATAACGGCTAATTCTTTCAGCTCGTCCTTGATGTCTATGACGAAGACCGCGCGTTTGTCGTCTGGACGAAAGCTGTGGTGGGCCGCCATCACGTTACGAATGCTCTGCGCCACTTTCAGGTGCTCAGGGCCTTCGTACGTGAGGAATATGCCGCTGATGTGGTAGGTGTCCATGAGATCGCCCATGGTGCTGAACGGGACCAGTACCTGGTTGTTCATGTTGTCGTCGCTATCGGAGAGCGTGTACTTGAGCACGCCGACGACCTCGAACGAGATGCCGTTCACGCGGATACTCTCGCCCAGAGCGTTCAGGCCCGAGAACAGTTTTTTCTTGGCGTCAGCGCCGATGACGGCCACTCTGCGCCGGCCGACCTCGTCTTCGTCATTGAAGAAGGAGCCGTTCTCGACCTCGATCGACCTGATGCGACTGTACACGGGATAAACGCCGATGGTGCTTATGGTCGCGGTTCTGTTGTTGTACTGGACGGTAGACTCCTTCTCCGCCATGGGAGAAATGCGCTTGACCAGCGGAACTTCATTGTTGACGTAGTCGACATCCGCAAGCGTGAGGCGAATGTCGGTGCCGGCCTTAGCACCACCTGCTTCTACGGAGGTCCGGCCCGGGAAAACCATGATCATGTCAGAACCGAAGGTCGAGAAGGCCGCCATGAGCGCACGCTGAAACCCCGCACCGTAGGCGAGCAGGAGCACAACGGTTGCGATGCCCCACGCCATTCCGAGCATGGTGAGGGTGCTGCGACGGCGATTGAAGCGCAAAGCGGATACTGCCTGATGCAGTATGTCCCCGATCATGTCTACTCCTGGCGAAGAGCCTCAACTGGCTGCAGCATCGCAGCCTTGCGCGCCGGGTAGAGACCGGCAACTATTCCTGCAATACACAACGCGCCAATCGCGAGTGCGGCCGAAACGGGGACGATACGTGGCGTGTCGAAGCCGCGAGGGGCGGGTAGTTGGGCCAGGCCCCACACCAGCACACTTGCTCCGAGGAGCCCAAGAGAACCGCTGAGGCCAGTCAGGAACGCACCCTCCATGAAGAACTGAGCAAGGATGTTGCGATTGGTTGCGCCAAGCGCCTTGCGCAGACCAATCTCCTTGGTCCGTTCCGTAACAGAAACGAGCATGATGTTGATGATGCCGATAGCGCCGAGGGCAAGGGTGACTACTCCTACGCCGCCGAGAAAGTAGTCCATGGCATCGAAGATCATGCCGACCCGTTTGGTGCCCTCGATCGTGTCCCAATCTTCAAAAGCGTCTTTGGCTTTTGGATCGAAGCCATGCAGGCGGGCGATGATCTCGTGCACCTCCTGCTGCGCGGCAGCGTGCTGGTCAGTGGTGAGCGGCTGGTAATTCAGAAAAGATATGGCGTCTTCGTTGTTTTCGCCCTTCAGAGGAAACAGGTTGCGCATCGTGTTTATGGGGACGAACACGCGCATGTCCACACCGCTCATGCTGCCGCCGCGGTTGGTGCGCTCCATGATGCCGATGATCTCGAATCGATTGCCGTTCAGCAGCATGACGCTGCCGACCGCCGGCCTGCCGGCAAACAGGTTCTTCTGCATGTCGGCGCCGATGACAGCTACGCGCCTTGCCTCCGCGTCGTCTTCAGGGGTGATCCAACGGCCGGTCTGGATCGGAACCCAACGAATCTTGTTGAAGTTGCTGGCGACGCCGGTGACCTGGCCGGCCGCATTGTTGTATTCGCTGGAGGCGCGGATGTCGCCGCGCGAGAGTATGGGAGAGACGGCGCGCACGCGAACAGCTTGAGACGTGATGGTCAGGTAGTCCTGGTAGGTGATGCGGTAAGTGCGGCCAGCCTTTGTGCTTCCTTCGACAGCCGGAATACGCCCCGGGAAAAGGAACATGACATCCGTGCCGAGTTGCGCAAGGTTCTTCGCCTGTCCGGAGCGGAAACCTTCACCCAAGCCGACCAACAGCAGCAACGAACCAACGCCCCACGCTATTCCAAACATGGTCAGGAAAGAACGCAGTTTGTGAGCCCACAACGTACGCAGAGTTTGCCGCATGATATCGACGAAGATCTGCATGGCCCCTCGAACACCTATACGTAAGGTCGGCGCGGCAGGTTCCTGAATATTTTTTTCTGGCTCAGTCACGAGTCAGGCACACGGGGACCGTCGGCGCGACCAGACACATAGACGGTCCCTGCGTGAGTTTGTTAGCTGGATTCGTTGGAAGTGCCGGAGCCTGAGGCCGAAGCTGCCGTGCTTCCGGCGGACTGAGCGGGATAGTCGTAGACGCCGCGCCCCGCCTTCCGACCGAGACGACCGGCCTTGACGTATTGCACCAGCAACGGCGATGGGCGGTACTTTTCGCCCAAGGTGCGATGCAGGTATTCCAGAACGTGCAAGCGAGTGTCGAGCCCCACAAGATCTACCATTTCGAAGGGACCCATGGGGTGGTTCAAGCCCAGTTTGATGGCCTTGTCGATATCGGCGGCGGAAGCAACGCCCTCCTGCAACATGAAGAATGCCTCGTTGCCGATCATGGCGTTGATCCGGCTGGTGATAAAGCCAGGCGATTCCCTGATGACGACGACTTCCTTCCCCATGCGGCGGCCAACTTCAGCGGCGGCCGCGACCACCTCGTCGTCGGTTTCCAGAGCACGAACGACTTCCAGCAGCTTCATCTTGTGCACTGGGTTGAAGAAATGCATTCCGACACATCGCCGGGGAGTGTAGGTGACGGATGCAATCTCGGTAACACTGAGCGAAGAAGTGTTGGAAGCCAGAATGGTGTCGGGGCGGCAGATCTTGTCGAGAAGCGTGAAAATCTCGATCTTCGATTCCATCTCCTCGGGGACGGCTTCGATGACGAGGTCTGCGGCACGAGCCGCTTCTTCAACAGAGCTGGCGAACTCGATCCTGCCGATGGCCTGCTCGGCTTGCTGACGAGTCAGCTTGCCGAGTTCGACTCCCTTGTCGAGATTCGTGCGGATTTCAGCTTCGGCGCGGCGCAACGCTGCCGGGAGGATATCCTCCAGGATGGTGCGATAGCCGCCAATCGCGGAGGCATGAGCGATGCCGCGGCCCATGGTTCCGGCACCGATCACTGCGATAGTTTTAGGTTCGCGAGATGGCATCCTATTTTCCAGCGGCGAGTTGTTCGACAACTTTGACGAAGTTGGGATCGGAGCTGCGCATGTACTCGGCGAGGCGCTTGCGCTCTTCTTCCGTCATCATCGACGCCGTGGCGACGATACGGCGTAACGTGGCAGCTATGTCGTCTACGTAGTTCATCGAGCGAATCAATTCGCCGGTCGCAACCATTGAAAGTCCTCCAGTTCGAGCGATTCCGATTAGATGCACACTGCTAAGCAGTGCTGAATGAAGTTTTTTAGACGGAATACCGGTTAATGGTCAAAGCCGTCGGGTTCGGAGCAACCAAGTATTTTCGTCGCTGCGACAGATTTAGTAAAGCCGACGAGAGTCGGCTAGGATAGGAAGCATGCTGCGGGACAAAAGCCTGGTGTCGTTCTCGCACCAGCATCAGCACGCGCTGGCGCTGTGCGTGAGAATCGTCAGAGCACTGGAGAATGCGGACAAAGGCCTGAGTTACTGGCAGGCTGAAATACGCGCCGCATTCGAGTCGGAAATCGAAGCTCACTTTGAAGCCGAGGAACAGATTCTCTTCCCTGCCGCCATGCGGTTCGAAGAGCTTCGAAAACTTGTTTCCGAGCTGGCAGCCGAGCACATCGTGCTTCGATCGTACAGTCTTGCGGCGACGGCATTATCGCTCAGCGCACGGGACCTGTCGGACTTCGCTTCGACACTGTCGAGCCACGTACGCAAAGAAGAGCAACAGCTGTTTGAGCGAATGCAGCAGTTGCTTTCAGAGGAGGAGTTGCGTCAGATCGGAGACTCCTCAGAGGCGTTTTTCAGGGCAAGGACGTGAGGGCAATCTGAGCGCACATTCAAACAGGTGAAAGCTTCGCGGACAAATTCCGGCATCTAAAGAGGCCGCATGAGTACGCGGACTTTGCCAAGTCCAGCGATGGACGCTACTTCCGTTGCCGAGTGCATCGGACAGATGGCTCGCGCGACGAACAATCGTGGGCCATCTGCGACATACCGTCTGCAGTTCCATTCCGGCTTTCGGTTTCAGAACGCGCTGGAACTGCTTCCCTACCTGCACACGATCGGGATATCCCATTGTTACGCTTCGCCGATCCTGAAGGCACGCGCCGGCAGCAGGCATGGGTATGACATCACGGATCACAATGCGATCAACCCTGAGATCGGCACTGAAGACGAGTTGCACCAACTCGTGGCGGAGTTGAAGAAACGCGGAATGGGCCTGGTGCTGGACATGGTGCCGAACCACATGGGCATTGGCGAGGGCGGCAACCCGTGGTGGCAGGACGTTCTGGAAAACGGCCGCTCGTCTCAATTCGCAGAGTTCTTCGATATCGACTGGGAACCGGTGAAGAGCGAGCTTCGAGACAAGGTGCTTATCCCGACGCTCGGCGACCAGTATGGCGCGGAGCTCGAGTCAGCTCATCTTTGCCTAAGGTATGAGGACGGGCGTTTCTTCATCGACTATTACGACAAGAGATTCCCTGTAGATCCACGTACTGCGCCCATGATCTTCGAGCCGCTGGGAGACTTGCGCGAGCAACAAGGAAATGATCTGCCGGACGGCGAGCGAGCCGAACTCGAGAACATTCTGTGGGATCTGCGGCAAATTCCTCCACACAGCAGCACAGAGGGTCCGGCGGAGGCTCGTCGCAAACAGCTTCCGGACCTGCTTCGCCGGCTCAGGGATTTGGTGAACCGGTCGCGGGGAGTGCACAGGCTGCTTGAAGCCGCGATCTCATTGTGCAACGGCGAGGTCGGCAAACCGCGGAGCTTCGACCCGATGCACCGGTTGCTGGAAGCGCAGGCGTATCGGCTCGCGCACTGGAGAGTTTCGGCGCAGGAGATCAATTACCGCCGTTTCTTTGACATCAACGACCTGGTCGGCATACGGATGGAGAATCCGAAGGTGTTTGCTGCGACGCATCGCCTGATGCGGCGTCTGCTGGCAGATGGCAGCGTCACCGGGCTGCGGATGGACCATCCCGATGGTCTGTTGAATCCGGTGCAGTACTTCACGCGCGTGCAGATGCTATACGTGGCCAGCCAGTGCTGTGGGCCTGAGCCTTCCGGATCGCTGGCCGAGAATGGCGTCGAAATGAACGTGCAGGATGCATTCGGACAGCACGAATGGACGAACCAGAACGCGCCCCTCTACCTGGTTGCGGAGAAGATTCTGGAGCATGGGGAGCACCTGCCTGAGAACTGGCCTGTTAGCGGCACCGTGGGGTATGACTTCGCGAATCTCGTCAACGGAGTGCTGATCGATCACCGGAATGAACGGGTGTTCACGAACCTGTACCGCAGGTTCATTGGGGGCACGGTCGACGTCAACCAATTGATCTATGAGGCGAAGAAAGAAATTATGGACACGGCGCTGTCAAGCGAGTTGACGGTGCTCAGCCATATTCTTGAAGAGATCGCCAGCACAGATCGTCACGCCCGCGACTTCACGCGATTTGCGCTGACAGAAGCGATCCGTGAGACCATCGCGTGCTTTCCCGTATATCGAACGTACACGGACGAAAGAGGAAACGTTAGCGAGCGGGACCGCAAGTACATCGGAGAAGCGATACGTCGCGCCAAGAGAAGGAATCCAGCAACGACGGGAACGATTTTTGACTTTCTCCGGGACATTCTGCTGCTGGACGTGCCGACGTACCTAAGCTCAGATTCTTACCGCCTGCGCCTGCACTTCACCCTGAAGTTCCAGCAGCTGACCGGTCCCGTGATGGCAAAAGGTCTGGAAGATACCGTTTGCTATGTCTATAACCGCTTCGTTTCAGTAAATGAAGTGGGCGGCTCTCCTGCAATGTTCGGCATTACCCCAGAGGAGTTCCACGAGGGGAACCTGGAACGCTGCGATTCCTGGCCGTCTTCGATGTTGACCACATCAACGCACGACACGAAACGGAGTGAGGACGTGCGCGCCCGCCTCGACGTGCTTTCGGAGATGCCACGCAGGTGGGCAGCAGAGGTGATTCGCTGGCGACGAACCAATCGGCTGAAGAAGCGGGCCATTGCGGATGGGCGAGCGGTTCCCGATGCGAATGAGGAGTACTTGCTCTACCAAACGCTGGCCGGGGCTTGGCCGCTGAAGATGGAGTCTGATGCGCAGCGCAACGAATTCATCGGCCGCATGCAGGCCTACATGACGAAGGCGGTACACGAAGCCAAGGTGAACCTTAGCTGGGTCAACCAGAATCCCGAGTACGTGGAGGCGCTGGAGAGATTTATCGAGCGCATTCTGCGCCCCGGAACCGCCGGGCGACCGAACCATTCGCTGGACCTGATCAGGCAGTTTGTGCCAGCCGTCAGCTTTTTCGGAGCCATGAATTCGCTGACGCAGGTACTGCTGAAACTGACTGCTCCCGGTGTTCCGGACATTTATCAGGGCTGTGAGCTTTGGGACTTCAGCCTGGTTGATCCAGATAACAGAAGGGCCGTGGATTTCGGTCTACGCCAGAGGCTGCTCACTGAACTGTCCGGCACGCAGCCGAACGCAGAACTCTGCGGAGAGCTCCTGCAAACGTTTGAGGATGGCCGTGTGAAGATGTGGACGACCATGCGCACGCTCACCTTTCGACGCGAACACCCTGACTTGTTCCGGATGGGTTCCTACCATCCGTTACAGGCGAGCGGAAATGTGCGAGAACATGTAATCAGCTACGCGCGGGAACACGGCGGCGCTACCTGCGTGGTGGCAGCCCCACGACTCTCGTACACCCTCATGAAAGGGGTGGCGAAGCCGCCTGTGGCCGAGGCGTGGAACGACACGGAGCTTCGCGTGCCACACGGTCACACGGAATTTACGAACATCTTCACGGGAGAAAGAATCACCCCAAAAGGCGATACCCTGCTATGCTGCGAAGTCTTCGCCCACTTCCCCGTCGCGCTGCTCTCGGCGGTGTGAATTGTCTCGGTCCGCGAGTTCGGTGATGCTGGCGAGTTTCTCGGCTACGTGCCTGGTGAGGACGCCCTTTTTGAAGCGCCAGCTCCAGTTTCCGTCGCTCTTACTGGGAACGTTCATACGGGCATCGCTGCCAAGACCCAGAATATCCTGCAAAGGAACAACACACAGGCGGGCGACTGAGTTCTCAGCGGCACGAATGAATGCCCAATGCATTCCGTCCTCCGGCGTGCCCAGGTAAACGGTCGCGAACTCGGTTTCCTGCTTTGACGCGGAGTTCTCCCACCAACCGGGAGTCGTATCGTTGTCGTGAGTCCCGGTGTAGGCGACGGTGTTCGGTTCGTACTTGTGCGGGAGATAGATGTGCGCGCCGGGATCGCCGAAACCGAACTGCAGTACACGCATGCCCGGGATATCCAGCCGTTCACGCAGAGCGTGGACTTCCTTGGTGATCATGCCCAGATCTTCGGCAATAAAGGGAAGATCTCCGAGCGCCTGGCGCAAGGCTATGAATAGATCGTCCTTGGGACCTTTCACCCAGTGGCCGTGAACGGCAGTCGGTTCGTCTGCCGGGATCTCCCAGTAAGACTCGAAACCGCGGAAGTGATCGAGGCGGACGATGTCGCAGGTGATGGTGGCCCAACGCATGCGCTGGACCCACCAATCATATCCACGTTCTTTCAGGGCGTCCCACCGGTACAGGGGATTGCCCCAGCGCTGGCCGGTGCTGCTGAAAGCGTCCGGCGGAACACCGGCTACGACTTCCGGGGTCAGATCCTCGTCGAGACGAAAAATGTCGGGATGGGTCCATACGTCAGCGCTGTCATAGTTGACGAAGATGGCGACGTCGCCAATGATCTTGATGCCATATTGGGCGCAACGTGCGCGCAGGGCGTGCCACTGTTCCCAGAAGAAGAACTGGATGACACGAGCACTGTCGAGCATCGCCTGGAGTTCATGGCGCGCGGCATCAAGCGCAGCCGGTTCACGTCGTGCGATCTCTTTCGGCCATTCGTTCCAGCTTTTGCCAGGATATTTATGCCGCAGAACACCGAAGAGAACGAAATCCTCGAGCCACCACCCGTTCTCCCACTTGAAGTTCTCGTACCGTTCGCGGGCGTTCCCGTTTGCGGTCTGGAGGAAAGTTTTGGCGGCCTGGCGCAGCAAAGGGATCTTGGATGACTTTACTCGCTCAAAGTCGACATTGCCGCCGTGCTCGCTCAACCGCGCCACGTTCGCCTGGTCCAGCCAGCCCTTCTGGGCGAGCCGTTCCAAACTGATCAGAAGTGGATTGCCGGCAAACGCCGAGATCGACGCATAAGGCGAGTTGCCGTAGCCGACCGGGTTGAGCGGTAACACCTGCCACAATCTCTGCCGAGCGGAGTTGAGGAACTCGACAAAGGCGTGCGCTTCTGGCCCAAGATCTCCGATGCCTGCGTGGGAGGGCAAGGAACTCGGGTGTAGGAGGATGCCGGAAGCTCTTTCGAAACTCATGACTCACTTTCATGGCCGCATGTGGCGGGCTGGAGTTGCGGCAAAAACGTTTTGTTGCAGGTTGTGCGCCCAGGTTGTACACCGAGCCCATTACGCAGCAAAAAGCCGGCCCGGAAGCCGAGCCGGCAGTGGACTTACCGCTTTGCTATTCTCCCTGGCCCTGGCTCGGCGCGCCCGTAGGCGTCACGCGCTCCAGTTCCTTTTGGTAAATCTTGATCTTCCCGTCTTTCTGCATACGGTCCTTCAGATTGGAAGCGAACAGTGCAAACATCTCCTGCTGCTTCTGGTAGAGGACCTCCTGACGGATCTGATCTTTGTCCTTCGCGAACTCGGCCGGGGTAGGCTCCTGACGATCGAGCAGCGCGATCACCACACCGTTGCGGCCCGCAGCTATCGGCCCACTGATCTCGCCCGGTTTGAGCGCGAAAGCAGCGGAAGCCGGGCCCGACATCGCTCCGATGTCTGGCACCTGGCTCTGCGGAGTAACGAGATCGCTGGTCTTAACGGTCGCGCCGACTTCCTTGGCAGCGGCCCGTAGATTGTGTTCAGCGTGAGCACGGTCGGCGAGCTGCTGTGTCTTCTGGGCGAGCAACGCGCCTGCGCGCTCGTTTTTGAAGTCGCTTTCGACGCGATCCTTGATCTGCTCAAAGGTGGGCTCGGTTGGCGGTTGGACGGCCGTGACCTGGAACAGTACATAGCCCTGCGGAATGCGAATGCTCTCGACCGGCCCGCCCTGGCGTGACTGGAACAGCGCCTGCATGAATTCCGGCGCGGAACCGATGCCGGGCAGCGAATCGCTGATCGTCACCAGGCCGGTATCGACCAGATCAAGCCCGTTCTTCTGGGCTGCGCCGGCGAGTCCGCCGGTGCGCGCCTGGGACTGGACCGTGCTTGCGAGAGCTTCGGTCGCACGCTCAGCCTTTTCCTGCTTTACCGCTTGCTCGATACGATCCTTAACTTCTTCCAGCGGCTTTATGTGGGCAGGCGTCCTGTCGATCACCTGGATGATGAAGAACCCGAGCGGGGTCTGGATGACGTCGCTGGTCTGGCCCTTGTTCATCGAGAACGCAGCTTTGTCGATCTCCGGCATCGTCTGACCGCGCTGAACTTCTCCTACTTCACCACCGTTCTTGGCGGTCGCTGTATCTTCGGAGTACTTCTTTGCGAGATCAGCGAAGTTTCCACCGGCCTTGACCTTGTTCAGAACGTCCTGGGCCTTGGCACGTGCGGCATCGAGCGCCTTCTGGTCGACCTTGCCGTCCGGTGCAGGAGCGGGCGTTTTGATCACAATCTGACGAAGGTTGACCTGTTCAGGGACCCGGTACTCGTCCTGGTGCTGCGAGTAGTAGCGTTTCAGCTCTTCCGGCGTCACCTGCATCTTTTCCTGGACCTTGGCAGTATCGACAACCACGTACTGAGCTTTGCGCTTCTCGGGGATGGCGTTCTTATAGAGGTCTTTGTTCTTCTCGAAGAAAGCCTTCAGTTCCGCTTCGCTCGGCTTGATCTGCTTCAGGATGTCGTCGTACGTGAGAACCGCGTAGTCGAACTTTACCTTGGTGTTGCGGCGGCTATAGGCCTGCTGCAGTTCTGTGTCCGACACGGTGGCAGCGCCTTGTACGACATTCCGTAACTTGCTCAGCAGCAGCTCGGTCTTAAACGTGTTCTCAAACTGCGGAACCGACATTTCGAAACTCTGCTGAACGAAGTTCTCGTAGGAGTCCTGGCCGACGAAATTGCCCCCAGGAAAAAGCTGTCCGGCAAACGAGCGTTGCAGCGCGCTACGCAACTCGTCGTCGGTCACGGTCAAGCCCATCCGGTCAGCCTCGGCCAGCATGGCCTTCTGCATGACGAGGCTCTCGACAGCTTGCCGGGTGAGGAACGGCATAAGCTGCGAGGGCACTGCACGGCCACCAAACTGCTGGCGGCCGATGAAGCGAGCCGTTTGCTGCGCTTCCGTCAGCGTGACCTCCTGGTTGCCGACCTTCGCGAGAACGCCGGCGGGAGCGCCGAACCCGAATGCATCGCCGAGGAATCCACCGGGGATAAGAGTGATGACCATGGCGGCGCAGATGATGAGGAGCAGCCCGCCAAGGATGTACTTCTTCGCCTTGCCAGGCGTTTGCAGAAATCTGATCATTAGATTGGAACTCCGGGAATTTACACGGAAATCTGATTATAAACCAGAGACGGTTCCAGCCTGCACCCGCGGCAAAGAAGAATAGTCGCTTTCGTCAACATCCGATTGCACTCAGCCTTGGCAAACCCGTGGACGACGCTCGCGTTCTAAGTCCGAATCGGCAAAACGAACGCTTGCACGACTGGGAAGCTCAAGGAGTCACATGAAGAAGGTATTGCTTTGCACAACAACCTTGTTCCTGGCGCTGGGCGTAGGCTATGCGCAGACAGGATCTGCGGGGGCCACAGGCACAGCAGGAACATCGGGTACAACAGGTACAACACAGTCGACAACATCACCCACAAGCACCACAAACCCGGATCTTACGAGCGGCCAGAATTCAACGGCCGGAACGAACTCGAACACCGATCAGACATCTCCGACGGGCACGACCGGAACTGGATCCACGACTGGCAGTTCGACCCCAGGGGCTACGACGGGCGCCACCGGCACCACGAGCGGCACCACGTCCGGAAGCATGGGCACTCAGTCCCCAAGTAGCACGACAGCCACGGGCACGTCAGCTACCGGAACAGGCAGCACCGGCGCGGCAACCACCGGGACTGGATCGATGGGCACCGCAGATACCGGGACTCCCGGCTCCAGCGCCTCCGGCCAGAGCGGTGGGGGAGCTGCGGGTACAACGGGCACGACCGGTACAACGGGCACGACCGGTGCGACGGGCACTACGGGTGCAACAGGAACTACGGGTACGACGGGAACGACCGGAACGATGGGTACGACGGGCACCACCGGTACCACCGACACGACCGG
>JAEZPW010000121.1 GCA_023441255.1 Acidobacteriota bacterium | reverse complement strand
CCACGCAGAAGGCTTTGCTGGAGGCGACCGGGCCTGCGTTCAAGTACGAGATCTCGACGGATTTGTGACTGCGCAACGTGCTGCCAGGAGCGATCCGAAGCTGTTTTTCCTGCGCCTCTCAAGCAAGCCTGACAGGCGGAGGTTACGCCGATACTCGAACCGGCGCGTCCGCAACAGTAATAAGTCGGGGGCTGGTCTTCTTTGCGAAAACGCAACGAACGGAAGAAAAGCTCCGCGAACGCAGCCTTAGAATATTTTTCCTTTCCCAATTTGCGTTTTCGCAAAGAAGAAGACGATGCGCAGACCTACTCTGCCCCGAGTTGGCGGAACGTCCCTGCAAGTTTGCGTTTACTACCGCACGAACAGGGACGTAACCGCAGGTGATCACAGACCCACAGCGCTCGGGATTTATCGCCCAATGCCCAGCCACTTGTGTCGCGACATCAGGAGGTAGATATGAAATTGCGCACCCTCTCGGCGGTTGCAAGAGGACTGCTCGTCGTTCTTTTCCTCGCGTTGCCCATCGTCGGCAACGCGCAATCGACAACGAACAAAATCCCGACTGCGGCCCAGGTCGAGTCGCAGAGGAAAGTGCACCCGTCGAGCCACAAGGGAGTCATGCGTGGCACAACGAACACCGAGCGCTGGCAGGCGGCCATCAAGAACGCCGACCGTCGTGCGGCCCGAATGAAGCAAAAGGGGGTGAAGTAAGGCCATGAAACGGACCCTCACAGTCATCGTGCTCCTGCTGACATTAGGCACACTTGCGGCGGCGCAGTCGACCGCGGTGCCCATTTGCGCTGGATTTGACCCGACTACGGGTGCTCCAGTATCGGCAACAGGCACAACCCCCTGCACCGACTACTTCGGTGCCGGCAATTGGGCCAACAGTCCGTTGCCTGCCGGAACTATTACCGGCTACACGCTCATTGCGGGCGGTAGCGGATACACCGCGCCTACCGTGATGATTTCGGATCCCACGGGCGCACCGTTGAGCGGCGCCTCTGCTCCCACACCGATCGTCACTGGCGGAGTCATAACCGGGTTCACCGGCGGCACCGGAGGAACGGGCTACACCGCTCCCGTAATCACAATCGTCGATGCCACCGGGTCGGGTGCGATGGCAACAGCGATTCTCGGTCCGCCGTTTGTCGGTGGCATGCTGAAGTTTAAGGACGCATTCGTCGACTTGAAGACTGTCGCCGCTACCCCCGACCCGAACACATTTCCTGGTTCCGACTACTACGAGATTGCTTTGGTGCAGTACACCCAGAGTCTCAGTCCTTTCAACCTGCCGGCCACCACGCTGCGGGGGTATGTGCAGCTTCCGACGGGAAGTGCGGGTTGTGGTGCCACACCTGTGAAACCACCGGCCTACCTCGGGCCTGTGATTCTGGCCCAGAAGGGCCGACCGGTGCGCGTGAAGTTTACGAACTGTTTGTCCACCGGATCAGGCGGCAATCTCTTCATCCCGGTAGATACAACCTACATGGGTGCTGGAATGGCTCCGGGCGGAGCCAGCTACACAGAGAATCGGGCCACGCTGCACCTACACGGCGGCGCCACTCCGTGGATCAGTGACGGTACGCCGCATCAGTGGATCGCGCCGGCCGGAGAAGCGGGGCCGCCCAAGGGCGACTCTGTCGCTTACGTTCCGGACATGTGGTTCGATGCAACGGGAGCTATCATGCCCGGCTGCGCCGGCAAGTCCACGTGTGCGGGCGGAAGCAACAATCCCGGTCTGGGTTCGCAGACCTTCTTCTGGACCAACGACCAGGGCGCGCGGTTGATGTTCTACCATGACCACGCTTACGGCCTCACGCGCCTGAACGTCTATGCCGGTGAAGCAGCCGGTTACCTGCTGTATGACACCGTCGAAGAAGACGCTCTCGCAAAGGGCACTGCCCCGGGCACGATCAACAGCACCAGTTCCGATTTTGCCCACCTGATTCCACTCGTGATTCAGGACAAGACGTTTGTGCCCAGCAAGCCACAGCTGGATGCACAGGATCCCACCTGGGATGGGAACTACGGCGCCACTGCCCTGAACACGACGAGCTCGAATGGCAACGGCGACCTCTGGTTCCCGCACATCTATATGCCGAACCAGAACCCGAACGATCCTGTCGGAGGCGCGTCCGCGTTCGGCCGCTGGGATTACGGTCCGTGGTTCTTCCCGCCGCAAACTAGTTTGACTGCTGCGACTCCACCGAGCGCGGTCACGACCTCTTGCACCTCGAGTGCATTGCCGGGACAGACGCTGGTGGCTTCGGCGGCCTGTCCAACGTGCGGTTGTCCGATCACTCCGAACCCGTCCGGCACACCGGAAGGATTCATGGATACTCCGGTGGTCAACGGTGTCGCTTATCCAGTGCTTCACGTCGCGCCGGCTGCTTACCGTTTCAAGATCCTGAGTGCCGGTAACGACCGTTCACTGAACCTGTCCTGGTTCATCGCAGACGCCACGCAGGGCAACACCGAAGTCGCCATGCTGCCCGCCGCCCCGCCTACGTCGGGGGCGACAGTGCCGCTATGCACGGCGGTTAACCCCGTGGCGGTGCCCGGATTGGTTCTCGGGCTCGTCAGCGGGCTGCTGGACAACGCTGGAAATCCGATGAACGGAACGGGACTGCCGGCTGGGTGCTGGCCGAACTATGGTCCGCAGCCCGGCATCCCTGCGCCGCAGACCATGTGGGCAGCGGATGGCAGGGCTGGAGGCGCTCCTGATCCGCGCAACGCTGGCCCGGCATGGATCCAGATCGGAAGCGAAGGCGGATTGCTGCCCGCTCCGGTCGTGATCCCACCGACGCCCGTAAACTACGAGCAAAACCCGAGGAGCATCACGATCGGCAGCGTAGCCATGCATGGCCTGTGGCTTGGACCGGCGGAGCGTGCTGACGTCATCGTGGACTTCTCCCAGTTCGCGGGCAAGACGCTCATCCTCTACAACGATGCACCAACACCCGCCCCGGCGATCGACTCGCGCCTCGACTACTTCACGGGCGATGGCGATCAGACTCCAATCGGCGGTGCACCGAACACGCCTGCGGGTTATGGCCCTAACACGCGCACCATCATGCAGGTGGTCGTGGACGCAACTGCGCCGAACGCCACCCCTTTCAGCCTGGCGGCATTGAAAGCGGCATTTGCTTCCACGGCAACAACAACAGGTGTTTTCGCGCAAACGCAGCCGACGACCATAGTGCCCCAACCCTTCTACAACTCCGCGTACAACAAGACCTTCCCGACGACCAACGCCAGCATTCAGGCGACCACGTTAACCTTCACGCCGATGGCGCCACAGACCTTTGACCAGTCGTGCGGAACGAATTGCGTAACGCTCGGCCAGAAGACCATCCAGGAA
>JAEZPW010000087.1 GCA_023441255.1 Acidobacteriota bacterium | reverse complement strand
GTGCTGGGGTGCGGAGGGTGCTGGAGTCCAGTTCGCAGCCGAAAGATTTACAAAGTTCTTACGCACTCTTTTTGCCCGGCTTCCACTACTTCGGCCCTCGACTCCGTCCCTGCGTTTTCTGATGCTGCACGCAACGGAGACTCTGCTTGTGTGTTTAAGGGGAAGGGTGAACTGCGTCTGGTTGCGCAAGTCAGCAGCCCACGGAGATGCTTACGCATTCATCCAACGCGAAGTAGTTCCCGATATGAGCCCTGTGCCTCGGTACCACGAGACTCTTCCAACGGCCCGATCGCTCGATAGCCAGATGACCCGATTCGGCGCGAAGGTACATGGCTGTTTGGGGTAGCTGTTTAGTATAATGACGCATTCCGCCACTTTGGATTCGTTTCGAGGTCTTCTTATTCTTACGCGTCAAAAGGCAAGCCCTGTCGTCACACCGGAGGGGCCCTCCTCGTCTGTTGAGGCGGGTCAAAAAAAAGACATCGCCTCTGCTGGGCACCGGATTCCCGGACGCCTTAGTGGACTCGTGCTGCTGCTGGTTGCTGCCGCACTGTCTTGCGCACCGGTTTTCGCGCAGGCACCGGCTTCGCAGCAGACGCCAGCTCAGCAGGGCGCACCCGCGCAGACTCAGTCTGCTCCTGCGCAACAGTCGTCCGAGCCGCAGCAGCCGTCGCATCCGCAGCAGCCGTCGTCAGAACCGCAGCAGCCGCAATTAGAGAATCCACCAGAAGCGCCCGCTGAAACGACGCCCGCGCCGCAGCAGGCGCCCGTGCCGCAGCAGGCGCCCGCGCCGCGACTGCCCGCTCCTCATCAGGCTGCACCGACGGCTCCCGTTCAGCAAGCTCCGGCCCCTTCGGGTGCAAGCCCGCTGCAGCAGAACCTCGTCGCCGACGTCCAGATTCACGGCAACCGCCGTATTCCGTCCGAGACCATACGTGCCCGCGTCTACACTCGGCCAGGCGACGTTTACGACCCCGCCGCACTCGAACGCGACTTCAACTCCCTCTGGAACACCGGCTATTTCGAAGACCTTCGCTTTGAACGTGAAGAGAGCACAAAGGGCTGGGTCATTCACGTTTACGTCAAAGAGAAGCCGACCATCCGCGAGATCAAGTACGACGGTCTGAGCTCGGTTTCACAGTCTGACGTGCTCGACCGCTTCAAGGAACGCAAGGTCTCGCTCTCGATGGAATCGCAGTACGATCCCACCAGGGTGAAACGTGCCGAAGTGGTCATTAAGGAACTTCTGGCCGAACGCGGACGCCAGTTCGCCACCATCCGTACGGAAGTCCGGCAGATTCCGCCTGCAGCTGTCGGCGTCACCTTTGTCGTGAAGGAAGGCCCGAAGGTTAAGGTCGGCAAAATCAAGTTCGAAGGCAATAAGCAGCTCAGCACGCGCTACCTGCGCAGTGCGATGAAGAACCTGAAGCCGATCGGCATACCGCATTCCATCTTCCTCGAGAGCCTCTTCGCGAAGACGTACGACGCCACCAAGTTGAGCGAAGACGCCGAGCGCGTCCGCATGGCGGCGCAGCAGAAGGGCTACTTCAAGGTCCTGGTGCAGGACCCGAAGACGCAGATGAAGGATTACAAGCCGCCCTTCATTCATATTCCGCTCATTCAGAAGCCGGGCAAGCGCGTCGACATCACCATTCCCATCGAGGAAGGCGATGTGTACCACCTGAAGGAGATCAAGTTCACCGGCTACAAGGCCATCAACAACCCGAAATTCCTGCGCGGCGTTTTCCAGATTAAGGACGGCGACCTGGTCAACACGGAGCTCATCCGCAAAGGTCTCGAGAACCTCCGCAAGGCCTACGGTGAACTGGGCTACATCAACTTTACGTCGGTACCGGACACTCAGATCGACGACGAACACAAGCAGATCACGCTGGCCATCGACATCGACGAAGGCAAGCCGTTCTACGTGCGTCGCATCGAGTTCGTGGGTAACACCACCACCCGCGACAAGGTCATCCGCCGCGAACTGGCTCTGGAAGAAGGCCAGGTCTACAACAGCCGCCTGTGGGAACTCAGCCTGCTGCGCCTGAATCAGCTCGGCTACTTCGAGCCGCTGAAGGCTGAAGGCCCGGAAAAGGACCAGTCTTCCGAAATTAAGCAGAACAACGCGGAAGGCACCGTCGATATCACCCTCAAGGTTAAGGAAAAAGGCAAGAACTCCATCGGCCTCACCGGCGGTGTCAGCGGACTCGCCGGCTCCTTCATCGGCCTGAACTACGAAACGAATAACTTCCTTGGTCTGGGCGAAACGCTCAGCGTTCGCGCCGATGTTGGCAGCCGCCAGCGCGACCTGGTGTTCGGCTTCACCGAACCGTACATGTTCGACCGTCCGCTGCAGATGGGCTTCACGGTGTTCACCTCGCGCTACGACTTCAATCAGGCGCAGCAGTTGAACATCCTCTACAACACCCAACTCAACCTGCCGCAGAACGTCCTGGATACCCTGCAGAACTTTTCACAGTCCCGCACCGGATTCACGGTCTCGAGCAGCTATCCGCTGAAGCGCTCGTTCAAGCGCGTTGGCCTGAGCTATTCGTTCGACAACTCCTCGCTGAAGACCTTTAACGCTGCCACGCAGAACTACTTCGAGTTCCTCACATTCCGCAGTGGTCTATCCGGACCGAACTCGCTGCAGGGCATCAAGACGAGCAAGATCATCCCCAGCCTTACCTTCAACACCATCGACAGCCCGATGCATCCGACTCGTGGCCGCAGCTTCTTCATCGGCGGCGACATCTCGGGTCTGGGCGGCAACGTGAAATCCGTCCGCCCGGTGATGGAATTCAAGCAGTGGATTCCGTTCAAGGGCATTCACCCGAGCCGCGAAGGCCACCAGACGCTGGGCTTCCGTATTCAGGGCTCGTTCATCACCGGTTACGGCGGACTGGTCGCGCCCCCGTTCGAGCGCTTCTACACCGGCGGCGATACTGACATCCGCGGTTTCGACGTTCGCGCTATCACGCCCTACGCGTTCATAACGAACCGGGTCGACGTCCCGCTGGTCAATCCTGACGACCTCTGCGTCACGAACCCCAGCATCGCCTGCAGCGGCATTCCGAAGGACCCGAGCAATCCGCGACGCGGAGTGGTTACCGTTCCGCTTGCGGTGCCGCAGCTGGTCTATACCGGCGGCGACACGAGTATCATCAGCAATCTCGAGTACCGCATCCCGATCGTCGGCAACACGGTCACGCTGGCCATCTTCAACGACTTCGGCTTCAACGGCATTGCTCGCACCTCGCAATTGCAGCTGAGCGATACGCAAGTCAACGACCTGCTTGGTGTTCCGCTCGGGTGTCCTACGCTGGACGCGAGTTTCAACTGCGTTGGCGGCCACCCGATCTCGATCTCCAAGGAATTGAAGCCGATCGCCGGAACCAACTGGGTGCCGCGCATGTCCACCGGTCTTGAACTGCAAGTCATGATGCCGGTCGTGAACGCGCCCTTCCGCTTCTACTGGGCATACAACCCGCTCCGTTTGGATACGACCAGCGGGGTGCCGGTGCAGATCTCGCGCGACATGTTCCCGGCGGGCGGCGCCGGCGACGTTACGTACCAGCGCACGCTTGCGACCTATGCGCCTGGGTACCAGTTCCGCGAACCGAGAAAGACGTTCCGCTTCACGGTCAGCACGACGTTCTAACGGCATCGCAGATGATAGATCGGGTGATTTCAGATCTGATTTCACCCGATCTGAGATCTGCGTTTCGTTTTGCCGGCCAACTTGGCGAGCAGATTCTGCAACTTAGACTGTGGGACTCTGCTCAATTGACCTTGTTCGCGTGCTGCTCCTATAATGTTCAGCATCTGCGAAAACCTTGCACCGTAGCTAAGTTCCTCGCCGTCGTGCGTCAAGGTTTGTGGTTGCAGTTCCCATCTCTTGGGTAAATCAGGAGTCCCGAGGGTCTCCTAAGGAGTTCAGTAAAACCGATATGACCAAGTTCGCAAGACTGTTCGCCATCGCCGTCCTCGCCTCGGTCGGCGCCTTCGCCCAGACCGCCACGCCGGCAGCTCCGGCCGCCGCCGTTCCTTCCGGTCCCGCGAAGATCGGCATCATCAACATCCAAGCGGCGATCGTCGCCACGAACGAAGGCCGTCGCGATCTGGAAGCTCTCCAGAAGAAGTTTGAGCCCAAGCAGACCGAGCTGCAAAACGCCAACAAGGAAGTCGCCGATCTCCAGAACCAGCTCAAGACCCAGGGCGACAAACTGAATGACGACGCCCGCTCCAACCTGGTTAAGAGCATCGAGACCAAGCAGAAGTCCCTCCAGCGTAACTTCGAAGACGCACAGGCCGATTTCCAGGGCCAGCAGAACGAAGTCGTGAACAAGATCGGCGGCAAGCTGATGGAAGTTCTCGACAAGTACGCGAAGGACAACGGCTATACGGTAGTGCTCGACATCTCCAGTCCGCAGAGCCCGGTGCTCTGGGCTGCGCAGGCGACCGATGTTACCAAGCCGGTCGTTGATGCCTACAATGCGCAATCCGGCGTGCCCGCGCCTGCTGCTAGCGCAGCGGCGAAGCCCGCGACAGGCGTAACCCGTCCGGCGGCTCCGGCACCGAAGAAGCCGTAATTATCGGATCGTTCGTTACCGCTATTAACCAAAGGGCCGCACGGCTTATAGAAACGGTGCTCCAATAGTGGGAGCGCCGTTTTTATTGTGTCTGACGGGATCAACTCCCCGACCATTGAAGAAGATAACGTGTCCTGCACGCGTGCTCGCCCAGGATGTCTGCCAATGAAAATGCCCTCGCTCTGCGCGAGGGCATCTTCGCATTACATTTAGCTCGAGTATCGTAACGGCGGCAAGGTCAGCCGCACTTCCTCGAATCCTGGAGTCTTGCCGCTACTCGGTGGCAACCACCCAGCCCTTGGGACCGCGAACAAGGATGGTCGCTCCCTTCTGTTCCTGGCTGTAGAAGTCCACGCCGTAATCCTTGATCAGCGTTGCCCGTTCCCAGGTGTTGAAGGTCTTGACTGTGTTGCCAGTGGCGTCGAAATTTTCTCCCACCTTGTTCGGCACCCATTTCCACGTATATTCCACGCGCGCACTATTGGGTCCCGTCATGGTCACCTTCGTCACCGCAACCAGTTCACGCTTGGCGAGGGGAACCATCAGGGAGTCGGTGCCGTCGGGATTCTTCGACTTCTGGAATTCCGGAAGCCGTGTGAATGTGCCCTCTCCGAGCGGCGTCAGAGCGACCTGGACGGAGCTGTCCTTCTTGGAGGGCGTGAGTTTCACGAACCCGGCCTTTTCAAGCAGCCTGTAGTGCGGGTCTCGGGGCTTCTCGTCCACGCTGGCTTTTACGTTTCCAACATGGAAGTGAACGAATGACGACCCCCTGGCCTGCAGAACTTCCTGCATGACGACCTTCGCCTGGTCCTGCGTGAGGTCTCGTTTCTGGCTGAACAGCCAGTAAGCAACACCGCCCATGACCAGGAGAATGAGCAGAAAGATGTAGAGCAGCGGACTTGTGAATGAAAGTGACTTGGATTCCTTCTCGAGTTTGATTTCCTCTTCGAACATTGGCGCCCTCCCACGAGGATCAATGACCCGTCCGATCCCGCATGAACTGATTTAGGACAGAACATAATATTCCATGCGCCGGGGGAGCGGAGCACTTTGTTAGTAGCAGAGAAGATGCGTACCCAATTGATAACAGGCAACTTATCGCGATGTCTCTCGCAGCAGTGACGGCGCTCACAACTAACCGCAAAAAGCTTTGGAATGCAAAGTACTTGATTAAGTGGCGAACCTCAGCTAATTTGGGCCGCATGAGCGATACGCGTCCGTGCCGAATACGTTCAAGAATGCACGCCGGAGACAGCCCGGCCGACGCCGTTGGAAGCGCCCACGCACAACTTGAACCCCTGGCCGAACTGAAATTCATTCGGCAGACCATGGAACAGTCCGCCTCCTTCAGCGCCATCTCAGGCTGGGGACTCGTCGCTGTGGGCGCCTCGGCGCTCGCAGCAGCCGCAGTCGCTGCGCGTTTTGGGGACGGCCCGACGCCCTGGCTGCGCATTTGGATCGCCGAAGCGATACTCGCCGCCGCCATTGCCGGCGCAACCAGCTATCGCAAGGCCATGCGCAACGGATCTCCGCTGTCTTCGGGTCCGGCACGGAAGGTAGCGCTCGGCATTCTGCCGGCAGTCGTCTGCGGCGCCGCGCTCACGCCGTTGCTCTACCACGCTGGCCTTGTGCAGCAGATTCCCGCCATGTGGATGTTGCTCTACGGAGCCGGAATGATCTCAGGGGGCATGGCTTCCACCGCGCCGCTGCCGCTGATGGGCGCGTTCTTCATGGCCGCAGGACTGGCGGCGCTGGGCACGGGATTTGCCTCCATGAACGCGGCCATGGCCGCCACTTTCGGCGGCATACACGCTGCCTTCGGGCTGATCATGATAAGGAGAAACGATGGCTAGGCCTTCTGAACGCGCCGCTTCCCAGCATCCGGACCGCCCGGGGAAACGGGTTCCGCGCGATCGCGCAAAGACGCCCCTGCTGCCGGATTTCGATCCGCTCATCCACGAGCGCATCAGGCTTGGCATCGTGAGCGCACTGTCCGTGAATGACACCCTGACCTTCACAGACCTGAAGCGCCTGCTCGAGGTCAGCGACGGCAACCTGAGCGTGCACGCGCGCAAGCTTGAAGAAGCCGGTTACATCTCCTGCTCCAAGTTTTTCGAAGGAAGAGTACCCCGCACGGAGTTTCGGCTGACCAGCGTCGGCCGCGGCGTCTTTCAGAAATATCTGAAGGCCATGGAGCAGATGATCCACGCTGCACGAGAAAAATAGTTGGTGGCCGTTGTCGGCAAAAGACCTTGGCGTTCCCCGCGGAGCGCCGAACCTTTTACGGACACCGACTGAAGCAGTCGTTCATACCAGCGGTGAACCGCATCTTAAGGGCGTGCCTACGGAACGCGAAAAGATGCTGGCCGGTGCACTTTACTGCGCCAACGATGCCGAGTTGAAAGCCGCCCATGCCCGAGCGCAGTCTCTCCTGCGTGAACTCAACCGCACCGCGAATGAAGACCCGGTGGCGCGACTTTCTGTCCTGTCGGAACTCTTCGGAAGCATTGGCGAGGGTACGCAACTCAAGTCGCCTTTCATGTGCGATTACGGTTCTAACATCCGCATCGGCCGCAACGGCTTCGTGAACTACGATTGCGTTTTCCTCGATTGCAACCTCATCCAGATCGGCGACGACGCGCAGATCGCACCGGGCGTTCATATTTACACGGCGCATCATCCGCTCGACCCGCAGCAGCGCCGCAGCGGACTGGAAATGGCCTCGCCTGTGAACATTGGGAACAATGTCTGGCTGGGAGGCTGCGCCATCGTCTGCCCCGGCGTGACGATCGGGGACGACTCAGTCATTGGCGCCGGAAGCGTGGTCACGCGCGACATACCTGCAGGCGTACTGGCCATCGGGAACCCGTGCCGAGTGGTCAAGAAGCTTACTGAAGCCTGATAGCGAGAACAGTGGCGAAGTACCAGCGCAGCGAGGGCCCTGCTTTTCACCAGCTGATTCAGGCAAGAGACTTCCGCCGGTTGGGCAAGCAAAGACTGACGCACTAACACCGGCAATACCCGCCTGCTATCATCGACTTCGACTATGGACGTTATCTTCTGTGGCACACCAAGATTCGCGGTACCGGCATTGCGCGCGCTGGTAGAGAGTGGGTTCCATGTGCGGCTTGTCGTGTCGCAACCCGATAGAGCTGCCGGGCGGGGTCTGGTAACTGTGCCCACGCCTGTGAAGGAATTCGCCGTTGAGCACGGCCTGCCGGCAACTCAACCGGAGAAGATCAAGAACAATGCGGAGTTCCGCGCGCGACTGGAACTGCTTCGTCCGGAGGCAATCGTGGTGGTGGCCTATGGCCGCATCATCCCGCAGTGGATGCTGGATCTGCCGCCGCTCGGCAATATCAATGTGCACGCGTCACTTCTGCCGAAATACCGTGGCGCGGCGCCGATCCAGTGGGCGATTGCCAGCGGCGAAACGGTTACGGGCGTCACAACGATGCGTCTCGACGCGGGCCTGGATACCGGCGACATGCTGCTGAAAGCCGAAATCGGCATACTGCCGGAAGACACCAGCGAGACACTTGCTCCCAGGCTGAGCGAACTGGGCGGCTCCCTTCTGATTGACGC
The DNA here is from genome assembly GCA_023441255.1 of Acidobacteriota bacterium. Lineage (GTDB taxonomy): Bacteria > Acidobacteriota > Terriglobia > Terriglobales > Acidobacteriaceae > JAEZPW01. Next base: position 1,687 of record JAEZPW010000087.1, on the reverse strand, counting down.
ACTGCGTGGGCTGCAAGCCGGCACCATCACCCCGACACCGCAGAACCACCAGGAAGCAACACTTGCGCCCATTTTGACAAAAGAAGACGGCCGGATAGATTGGAACCGCACGGCGACGGAGACAGCGAACCGATTGCGCGGGTTCACTCCATGGCCAGGCGCTTTCACCAGCTTTCGTGGAAAGACGCTCAGCATCTCCAAGGCGGCGCCCGCCGCTGCCGGCATGGAACCTCTCGCACCGGGGCAGATGCACGCGCAAGGCGATCACCTGTACGTCGGCTGCGGACAGAGCACCGTGCTCGAGGTGTTCGAATTGCAACCCGAAGGCAAGAAGCGCATGAGCGCACGCGACTTCGTCAACGGCTACAGACCCGCTCCGCACGAAACGGCCGGATAATGGCAGATCGATGATGGCAGAGGGATGATGTTGCTCGCACATTGCAGATTGCAGAATTGAGGCCTCAAATCGGAAATGTGAGGCCGAGCGCTGTGCGCGACTCGAGGGTGTTCTGAATTGTGTGGAAGCGAGCTCCTGCTGTAAAGCAACTCAGCACCTGTACCCGAGACATCATTCATCATCCATCTACCATCTTCCATCTGCCTTCATCCATTCTTCTTCGATTTGCATTTCCCATCTGCATTCTGCAATCTGAAATCTGCAATCTAGCTATGGCTCAGACGCAACAAACCGTTTCGCCCGCGCGCGCCGCTGCTTTCGAGGTCCTTGTACGTGTGGAGCGCGAAGATGCCTTTGCCAGCGAGTTGCTGCATTCGAAGCTGCTCGACAGGCTTTCGCAGCAGGACCGCGCACTGGCAATGGAAATCGTGATGGGGGTGCTGCGCTGGCGCTCGCGCCTGGACGCCGCCATCGCGCAATACTCATTCACTCCGTTTCACCGTCTCGACTTCGAAGTGCTCACGGCATTGCGTATCGGCGCGTACCAGCTCGAATTTTTGACTGGCATTCCGAACCGCGCCGCCGTGAATGAGAGCGTGATGCTTGTGAAGAGGGCCAAAAAGAAGTCGGCGGCAGCGCTGACCAACGTCATCCTGCGCAAGATTGCCACCAGTGTTGCGCATCGGCGGCAGGCCATAACCGACCTCGAGCCAAATGCGCCCGCGGCCCCGGTGCGCTCGAGCGGGCCGCTCGTGAACCGCGCGCTTGCCGGCGAGAATGCCTCGCAATTCCTGGCACGGCAGTATTCGCATCCGGAATGGCTCGTAGCGCGATGGATAGACGAACATGGCGTGAGCGCGACAACACAGATTTGTGCGGCCAATCAGCAGGTGCCGGCCACGGCGGTACGCCTGCGCGGCGACGTTGAGGCGGTCGAGCGCGAACTGCTGGATTCAGAACACGTCGAACTGGCTCCTGGACGGCTGCTGCGGTCGGCGCGAGTGGTTTCGCGAGGCGACGTGAGTCGCACCAGTGCGTGCAGCGAGGGCCGGGTCGTCATCCAGGACGAAGGTTCGCAACTGATCGCGGCACTAGTGTGCGTGGGAGCACCTCAAAACGGTACAGAAGCTGTGCGTGTGCTCGATTGCTGCGCAGCGCCGGGCGGAAAGACCTCGGCAATTGCGGACCGCCTGCCCGGCGCACAGGTAATCGCTGCCGACCTGCACGCGCACCGGACGCGCCTGATGCGGCAACTGGTGCGTCAGCCCAACGTGGAGATCATCACGGCCG
>JAEZPW010000052.1 GCA_023441255.1 Acidobacteriota bacterium | reverse complement strand
TCCTAGCACCGTCTACCCCCTGCGTTCCTTTAAAATCTAATCAATGCCCACGGTAAAGATTATCGGCGCCGGACTGGCCGGCTCGGAAGCCGCTTACCAATGTGCCCAGCGCGGAGTCGCCGTCGAGCTTTACGAAATGCGCCCCGTACACCGCACGCCTGCGCACGAGACCGCCAACTTCGCCGAACTCGTCTGCTCGAACTCGCTCAAGTCAGACTCCGAGAACACCGCCCCGTGGTTACTGAAAGAGGAAATGCGCCGCGCAGGGTCGCTGCTCATGCGCATCGCCGCCGAGACCGCCGTCCCTGCCGGGCACGCCCTGGCGGTGGACCGTGAAGAGTTTTCGCGCCGCGTGACTGAAGCCATCGAACGCGAACCGCTCATCAGCGTGTGCCGGGAGGAGGTCACGCGCGTTGATAATAAACGCGGCAGCGCTACACAGGACCTTTCGAGTCAGGGCCCCATAACCTTAATCGCCACCGGTCCGCTAACCTCGAACGCCCTTTCCCAAGAGATCTCCCGCCTTATTTCAGGTCTGCAATCACCCGATGGCCCGACCGCCCGATTGTTTTTTTTCGATTCCATCTCTCCCATCGTCGAGGCCGACTCCATCAACATGGAGCGCGTTTACCTGAAGGCCCGCTACGACAAGGGCTCGGCCGACTACATCAACTGTCCGTTCACCAAGGAGGAATACGACGCCTTCTACGACGCACTCGTGTCGGCGGAATCCGTGCAGTCTCCCGAGTGGGAAAACCTCAACTATTTCGAGGGCTGCCTGCCGATCGAGGAGATTGCGCGGCGCGGCCGTGATACCCTGCGCTTCGGCCCCATGAAGCCCGTCGGTCTGCGCGACCCCCGCACCGGCCAAACGCCTTATGCGGTGGTGCAACTCAGGCAGGAGAACCTGCGCGCCGACTCCTACAACATCGTGGGCTTCCAGAATCACCTCAAATTCGGCGAGCAGGCCCGCATCATGCGCATGATCCCCGGCCTGGAGAACGCAAAATTCCTGCGCTACGGCCAGATTCACCGCAACACCTACATCAACTCGCCCGCGCTGCTCACCGAGACGCTGCAGATGAAGGCTCACCCGCGCGTCCTCTTTGCCGGGCAGATTTCCGGCGTGGAAGGCTATGTCGAGAGCATCGCCACCGGGCTCATGGCCGGGATTCACGCCGCCGCCCTGGCCTGCGGCACGGAGCCGGTCGCTCCGCCGCGGCCGACCGCCTTCGGGTCTCTGGTGAATTACATCTGTCATGCCGAGAGCAAGACGTTCCAGCCGGCGAACATCACTTTTGACCTGCTGCCTCCCTGGGGTGCGAATCCGGGCGAGGCGCGCGTCCGGGACAAGAAGGAACGGCACCGCCTGCAGTGCGAGCGCGCATTACGCGAGTTCGAGCAGTGGCTGGCGTCACTCTCCGTATCGGCGTAGCAGCCACAATCGGCGTATCTCTGAATTTTCGATTTTGGGTTTCTGGATTTTACCCATCTTGCGGAGGGGCTTTTTTCGCTACGGCGGGGCCTATCAATCAAAAGTCGAAAATCGCCAATCAAAGGTCATTCAGCTCCCTTGTTGACGCCCCTTGTTCTACTTCGAACATCACTCCAGAACAGCTCTCCACCTGAATTACAATGGAGTCGGTTGACCCTGTCCTGGAATCCTTAAGCCAAGCGTATGCTGATTGCCGTGTTCCAACTGATCGTTCGGTGGCCCGAGGTGTCGATCGTAACTATCGTCGACATCCTCTTTGTCGCCGTGCTGATCTATCAGTTTCTGGTGCTGATCCGCGGCACCAGGGCTGCGCCGATGCTGGTCGGCGTCGGCATGCTTGCGCTCGCGTTCTACCTTGCCCGGGTCTGGGGACTCACTACGGTCAACTGGCTGGTCAGCACGCTGCTGCCCTACGTGATATTCGCGCTGATCGTAGTTTTTGTTTCCGAGATACGCCATGCGCTGGCGCGCCTCGGCAGGAAACTGACGTTCTCCCGTCTCGCTTCCGGACCGACCTCCGAGTCCTACGACGACATCGTTCTGGCGGCAAACCTGTTTTCGCAAAACCAGACGGGCGCACTCATTGTTATCGAGCGTGAAATCGGGCTCCGCACTTACATCGAGAGCGGCGTGCCTGTGGATGCCCGGCTCTCTTACGACCTCCTGGCGACCATTTTCAGGCCCAGCGCGCCGCTGCATGACGGCGCAGTGATTATCCAGAAGGACCGCATTGCCGCCGCAGCCTGCTTCTTGCCGCTCTCGATGAACCCGCTGCTCTCAACCCAACTCGGCACCAGGCATCGCGCCGGAATCGGCATCACCGAAGAGACCGACGCCGTCGCCGTCATCGTGTCCGAAGAATCCGGCGCCATCAGTCTTGCGCTCGCCGGCAATGTCGAGCGCGACCTCACCGTCGAATATCTGCGCGAGCGGCTTGGCGAGCTTCTCCGCCGGTACGTGCCGGCATCTACACTGCCCACCCGCATGGAAAACGGCAGCGCACTTGATGACGGGGGTGGCTATTCGCGCGAGGTGGAGCGGCCATGATCACGTTCTTCCGGCGCTACGTACTCGAAAACCTCACGCTGAAGATCGTGTCTCTCGCCGTTGCGGCGTTATTGTGGTTCGCCGTCTCCCGCTCCCCCATGTCGGAGGTCGCCGTCACCGTGCCCCTCGAGTTTCAGCACGTGCCGGACAACCTGGACATCAGCTCGGAACGCATCCCCGAAGTGCAGGTGCGCGTGCGGGGACCCGAACGCAACGTGCGCGGCCTCGACCAGAACGAGGTTCACGCCGCAATAGACCTTACGGGCGCCACCGCCGGCGAACGCACTTTCGACTTGACCGGACCGCAGATCCGCGTCCCTCCCGGCGTCGAGATCGTCCAGGTGGTGCCTTCGCAATTCCGAATTGGCTTTGACCGCCGCGCCAGCCGGCAGGTGGACGTGCGCGCCCGCGTCATGGGCACGTTCGCTTCGGGCTATCGGATCACAAGCGTCAGCGTGAACCCTGCCAAGGTCCTCATCGTCGGTCCCGAACGACGCGTCAACGCCATCGAAAACGTCATCACCGATCCGGTGGACGCGACCGGCGTCGTGGGCCAGGCGACTTTCGCCACGTCGGTCTACGTCCCCGATCCCATGGTCCGTCTCGGACGTCCGGAACCCGTTCGCGTCACCGTCGTCACCGAAAAGAACGGCAACCGATAATCCCCACCAATTCAGTGCGCAGACGACCGTCGTCAATCTGCGATAATATCTGGGACCGCGGGCGCTCGGCTCCAGGTTGGGGAACTCGGGTATAACGGATGAGAAAACTGTTCGGCACGGACGGCATTCGCGGCGTCGCGGGAGAATACCCGCTCGATGAACGCACCACGTTCGCCATTGGCCAGGCGCTTGGCCGTCACCTGCTCAAAGGTCACAAAACTGCCCGCGTCGTCATCGGCCAGGATACCCGCAACTCTTCGGAGTGGATCGCCAACTCGGTAGCCCGAGGGCTGCTCTCATCCGGAGTTCCCGTCGAGAGCGCCGGCGTCATTACCACACCCGGCGTCGCCTACCTGGCGCGCACAGGTGATTTCGCTGCCGGCGTGGTTGTATCCGCCTCGCACAATCCCTGGCAGGACAACGGCATAAAGGTCTTCGGCCACGATGGCTACAAGCTGCCCGACCAGGTGGAACTCGAGATCGAGCAGCAGATCTTCGCTCACCTGGAACTCGAAGCCTCCTCGGCCCATGCGCCCGACCTCCGGACCCTACCCGGAAATGCGAGTTTGCGCGAGTCCTACGTCGAGTGGCTCGTCTACAGCATCACCGACGACCTCAGCGGCTTAAAAGCCGTGGTTGACTGTGCCAACGGCGCCGCCACGCCGATCGCGCATGAAGTTTTCCGGCGCTCGGGCGTCGACGCCGCCTTCATCCACGACGTCCCTGACGGGCGCAACATCAATGCCGGTTGCGGCGCCCTGCATCCCGAAGTGGTCTCGCGGGCGGTGGTCCAGGGCAACAGCGAAAGCCAGCTCAAGCGTTACGCCCTCGGCATCACGTTTGACGGCGACGCCGACCGCGCTCTCTTCTGCGATGACGAAGGCCGCATCGTCAACGGAGATGCCGTGCTGCTTCTGGCCGCTCGCATCATGAAACTGAGCGGCACGTTGCAAAACGACGTGGTGGTCGCGACCACTATGTCCAACATGGGCCTGGAGATCGCACTCCGCCATTCAGGCATAACCATGCTTCGCGCACCGGTCGGCGACAAGTATGTGCTGGAAGAAATGCAGAAGAGCGGCGCAACCCTGGGCGGCGAACAGTCCGGCCACATCATTTTCCGCGATGGCGATGCCACGACCGGTGACGGCCTGCTCACCGCTCTTCGCGTGATGGCAAAAATGTGCCGTACCGGCCACACGCTCAACGAGCTTGTTTCAGATTTGAAGGTATTTCCTCAGACCATTCGTAACCTGCGCGTCCGTGAAAAGAAACCCTTTGAGCAGGTGCCGGAAGTCGCCGACGCCATACGCCAGGCGGAAAACGAACTCGACGGGGACGGCCGCATCGTTGTGCGCTATTCCGGCACGGAAGCGCTCGCCCGCATCATGGTCGAGGCCGATTCAGAAGAAAAGATCAAGCGCCTGACCGACCTCGTCGCCGACGCCATCCAGCGCAATCTCGGGGCGTAATGAACGCAGTTTAGGCAGCTATTGTCTTGCGTGAAGACGGGGCTGTATCCCGTCCCTCAGTTTTCTTCAAGCTGATAGCCTGCTCCGCAGCGCGCACCACCTCAGCTTTTGCTTGCTCCAGCGGCAGCGGCGCAATCAGCGTCATGTTTCCCAGAAGCGATGCCAGCCGGTGATACCAGCCGCGGCATTCGCGCATGAATTCCACCGGGTACTCCGGCTTGCGTGCCCTCGCTGCGTCCGGGTCAGCATCAAGCAGCAGTGCCAGGTCAGGGCGCGGGACCAACCAGGCAATCGCGTGCACAAACGCTCTGGTTGCAGCGCTCCCAAGTGGCAAATTGGCGAGTTCGTCGTAAATGTAGCGGTCCATGATGACGACGTCGGCGCCGCTGCGCCGTGCGCGAGCGACTACGCGCCGCAGGTTCAGCGCATCCAGCATATACAGTCCGTGCCTCGCCAGCGTCAGGTACCAGGCACGGACGTTCTTGTCGCGCCGATTCACCGGGCGTTCCGGAGCGCCGATGCCGCGTTCGCTCCCATACACCTTGTGTACGAAGCCCTCGCGGTAACCGGTGAACACCACGGCGTCGTCCCAGAACGCGAGCAGCGTCGACGAAAGCCCACGCGCGGCGAGCGCCTCTCGCAGGTTCGCGATCTGCGTGCTCTTCCCCGAACCGTCAAGACCCGAAAACGTGATTAGCAGTGGCTTCTTCATCTTCAAGCCAACCCGTACACAGTCAGCTTTCTTTTCCTTCCTTCTGCCCTTTTCCTGCCTTTATTTCGCCCCCGGCGGCGTGCTCGGGCTTCCCTTGGACAGGGCTACGACGGTGCCGATCGCGACTCCGGCGGCCGCAACAGCGCCCAGTTTGATCAGCAATGAACGTACCTGCCGCTGCTTTGCTGGCGCTATGGCGTTGCCGGCCGGTTTGGAAGCCGCGCCGCCTGAGGTTGGACCGGTCTGCGCCGCCGCCGCGCCAGCCGGAGCCTGTAATGGCGCCTGCTGCTGTGCGGGGGTGGAGCCTGCTGCGGGCGTCTGTGCCGCGCTGGGCGCGTTCGGTAATTCCTCGCTGTTGGACGGGACCGGCGTCAACGGCCCTTTAGACGGATCTACCATGCCGTTGTTGTCCTGCGAGGTCGATGGCTGCTGCTCATTCGTCTGCGCGCCGGCCGCCGCATCCTGCGGTGCAGTCCCACTCTGTGCGCCAGGCTGCGCCGGATCAGTGCCCTGATTTCCGGGCGTTGCCTGTTGTGTCGCTGGCGTCGCTGGCTGCGAACTCTGGGCCTGCACCAGTTGCGGAACGCCGCAAAACGTAAATGCGACCGCGACCAGCGCCGCGCGAGCGACGAATAAATTAGTTTTCATAAACGCTACTCCAATTCAGGACGCCCGCCGTCTGAGCGTCTGGTTACCTGCTACAGCGGGCTGCTGCGATGTGCCAGCATCGCTGTTTTCAGAATTCAAAACAGTGTAGTGCCGCGCCAGACGCGCCAGTTCGGCTTCCCTGTCGTACACCAGGATCTTCAGCCGGTTCTGCGCATACCGCCATAGCGTCGTCAGGTTCGTCTGGTACCAGCAGCACTCGGTCATCCGAGGTGAGAATCCGCAAAGGTACCGAAAACGGTTCAGCGCCAGTTCGGGAGAATTCAGCATGGCCGCTGTCATGCGATGGTTCCCCTCGATGATGGTCAACGGCTGCTGCGCATCCAGGCCTATCAGCAGGATCCCACTGCGGTCATCCCGCTCGTGCAGTTCCATGCTGAAAGCCTTCAGCTGGTTCAGGAAGTCGGATGCCCGAGCATTCCTGACCTGGCCTGCATGTACGCGCTGAACGATGTTGGTCAGCAGAAAATCGCCCGCTGCGATCTTGCGCCACTGCGCGCGTGGAAATACGCGAATGCGCTTCAGATCGTCGGCCGTGAGCTGTACCTCCCACCACTCGGTATCGTGTGGCAGCTCTCGCCACATCGTCTCGCGCCGGCGGAACAGCAGGGCGCGTCGCAGAGCATTCTCAGCGTGGTTCCGAATGTCAGGATTGTTCACGCACTTCTGAAAGCGGTCCCGGTCGCGTTCCAACTCGGGTTGGTGAAATTCACTTTTCAGAAACACGGCGATGACTTCAGCCTCAGATACCCGCCCCACCCGTTTCACGCCCTGCGCCGCCTCCGCCAGGGTCGCCGCCTCCACCTGGGTCGCCG
>JAEZPW010000361.1 GCA_023441255.1 Acidobacteriota bacterium | reverse complement strand
GGGTTGTGTGTGGGGACGGGGCTGTGCCCCGTCCCGTGGTCAAATTCGCATCAAGTCCGACCGGCAATTCCAGGTGTGCGAAGCCGATATCGATGGTGATCCCGCGGCGCTTCTCTTCTTCGAGCCTGTCCGCATCGATCCCTGTCAGCGCCTTCACCAGCGCAGTCTTGCCATGGTCGATGTGACCGGCCGTACCTACGACAACGGATTTCATCACCATCAGTCTATCGAAATGCTGTTTGTTTCTGCTTGAGACGCCAACACCCGCGCGGTTTCTGCGCTGCACACGAAATGCAGAGATCCTCCGCTCAGGATGACGCCGCCGAGGAGACAACAAAGGCGTGCCTCGTCGGCGCGCCTTCAACTCGGTACTCGGTACTCGGTACTGCCTTTGTCACACCTGCATTACTTCCTTCTCTTTGGTCCTTGCCATCTCTTCCATCTTCTTGATTTCGTCGTCCGTGAGCTTTTGCATGTCTTCGATGGCCCTGCGCTCTTCGTCTTCGGTAATCTTCTTGTCCTTGAGCGATTTCTTGATCAGGTCGTTGCCGTCGCGGCGAATATTGCGCACGGCTGTGCGATGTTCTTCGAGCATCCTGTGAAGGTGCTTGACCATCTCCTTGCGCCGTTCCTCCGTAAGCGCCGGAACGGGCACGCGGATCAGCTTGCCGTCATTCATCGGATTAAACCCAAGCGGCGCCGATCGGATCGCCTTTTCGATCGCGCCCAGCTGGCTGGGATCGTAGGGGCTGACGGTTATCATCTGCGGCTCGGGAGCGTGCACGGTGGCCACCTGGTTCAGCGGCATCATCGAACCATAGGCCTCGACTTCTACCGTGTCGAGCATGTGCACGGACGCGCGTCCCGTTCTCATGCCCGCCAGATCCGCCCGGAACGCCTCAACAGCCTTGTCCATTCGCGACCGCAATTGCGCAAAAGTGTCCTTCAAAGCCGGAATCGTGGCCATGCCTGATTGAGCCATGCTGGAATCGCCTCGTCGTAAGATTTAAACAGCTGATTATAAACGGTAGGCAGCAGCTGGGAGCTAGTAGTTAGTCGCTGGCGTCCGGTATTGGGTAGGTGCGATAGCGAGTAGCGGGACGGCACCGGTTGACGAGTTCATTTTTGATTTTCCATTTGTGATTCGTGATTGAGTCCGGCACGGGTTCCCGTATCACGGGTTCTTCAATCGCAAATCAGAAATCAAAAGTGAAGAATCGATACCGTCTCGTGCTCGGACCTGCGATCCAAGCCCCGCTCCTCCCCGGCTACTAACTACCAGCTACTAGCTGCCGCTTTCCCGCATCTAGATTCATGAAATGGCCACCATGCCTCAAGATCGCTTCCACGACGAACGGCAGTTCTACCGGGAACACCTGCGAGACTCTTTCCGCTACAGCGGCAAGTTCGAGCCGCAGACCGAACGCACCGCACAGGACGTCGCTGAAAAACCCGAGTTCGACGCCATTCTGCGCGACGCTCCCGCCGGATCGCTCGATGCCGCAAGGCGCATCGGCGACATGGCCGTCGTACACCTGCTCACCATTGCAAAACAGCCCGGCCCCTGGTGGCGCGACCTGTGCAACTATGAACGCGGCTACTTCATGCAGGATGTCACGACGGATCAGGGTCCTCCCACCAACCGCCCCCGTCGCGGCGTGAGCGCACTCTGCACCAACTTCACCTGGAACATGCCCGAGGTGGTCAAACGCATGGCCGAAGGCAAATCCATCGAAGAGGACGTGCACCAACCCGTGACGTTGCTTTTCTCGCGCAACCATTCAGGCGCCGTTCAGATCGTGGAAGTCGGCCCCGTCGCTGAAAAGGTCTTCCGCATGACCAACGGCCTTCGTACGGTTGACCAGATCGCCTCCGCCGCGGAAGTCCCGCTCGCCGAAACCGAACAGACACTCAGCGCGCTCGCGGGTATCGGCGCAATTGTCCTCGGCAAGAGCGCCGAAGAGATCACACGCATTCTGCGGGAGCAGGGAAAAGCCTGAGAATTTGCGATTTATGATTGTTGATTTTCGATTGAAATGCAGATGTGCATTGCGGATCGATTTGCAATTCCTCTCAGGTGGTAGTTCTTTGGCTCAAGTCTGAAACTACTCGCCGACGAGGTCACATCAAGCAATCGAAAATCAAAAATCAGAAATCATGAATCCTGTCTGATTTCCGTCCCCGGCATCTCCCGCTCGGCAAACCCCCGGATTCGGTCGAGCGTGGCTTGCATTTCGGCGTGGTAAGCAGCGATGACCTCGTTGTCGATTCCGCGCGGCACTTGCATCAGCGGCCCGATTCGGAGGAACGCGCGCGAGAACGGCTTGGGGATCATGAAGCTGTCCCACGAATTCAGTACCCAGGCCTTCTCCAAGGCGATGTGAAAACACATGATCGGCGCGCCCGTGTTGCGTGCCAGCAGTACTGGCCCCGGCTTCGCTACGTACCTCGGCCCTCGCGGTCCGTCGATCGTGAAGGCCACGCTGTTTTTCTTGTCCAGCACCTTGTGCATCCCGAGCAGGGCACGAACTCCGCCGCGCGAACTCGATCCGCGTACCGCCGGAAATCCGAACATCTCGATGATGCGCGCGATATATTCGCCATCGAAGCTCTTGCTGGTCATCACCGCGATGTTCCGCTTGCGGAAGAACCATGTCGCCGGAAACACGCAGCGGTGCCAGAAAACGTAGATCGCCGGGTGATAGTGCTCCGCAGGCGGCCCACCTTCCTCGATCGACACGGTGAAGCGCAGCGTAGGTCCGATCAAGCGAATTGCCAGGTAGCCCAGCGTCGATACCAGCGTGAGCCCAATGCGCTGTTTCAGCGAGAAGCTCTCTTCTCCCGCCGCAGGCGCATTCACAGTTGGTGGGGAGGTGGTCACTCCTCGATTTTACATGCGGCACATCGTGGGGGTGGATGTACGCCAGTCGTGCGTGCCGTTATGCAAATCGCGGGTGCCAGATAGATGTGGGTGCCGCACGCTTCCCCGCAGGGGAGGGTGCGATCGGGCAGGGAGGGGCACTCCAGAACCTTTCTAAGCGCATTCTAAGCGTCCACCCCGCAACTTTGGTCTCTGGCTTGCTTCACAAACAGGCGTCAGGGAACTTGGTGCAGGGCGGTCCTTCAGCGGCGAACTTCCGGGGTGAAGACCCGTGCCATGCGCCGGCAGCGAATCAGGAAAGGGAATCATATGCTCGCAAAATGCGCGAACCCGAAGTGCTCGGCCGTCTTCCGTTATCTCGGAGCAGGCAAGCTGTTCCGTATGCCTGTCGGTGCCGCGCGAGAAAGCCGCTCGGCGTTGGAGCACTTTTGGCTTTGTCCGGAGTGCGTGAACACCATGACGTTGGCTGTCGAGACCACCGGTCGCGTCGTCGTGATGAACCGCAGCACCATCGGACGCTTCCGGGATGCAGGTGGCCACGTCCACAGCCTGCCCCCGGTCAATCCCGCCGAGTTGGCGAAAATCTCGGCAGCCTTATAACTAACGCGCCGCAGGCAGACCCCCAACCGCGAACGAATACGTGAAACCTGCAGAGCTACCGTTCCGGTTTGCCGTTCAATGCAGCGCTCGGACCGGGTGAGTTACACCTCCTGCTCACCCGGCCCGGACACATCAGCCTCACGCTCCAGCGTACTTGATCCACTTGATGATCTCGGGCAAGGTCGGCCGCTTGCCGTACATCAGAATGCCCACCCGGTAAATACGCGAGCACAGCACGATCATTCCGTAAATGCTTGCCACCATCAGCCCAATCGACAGCCCGATCTGCCACCACGGCGGCGTCTGCACCACGATACGCAGGTACATAACCAGCGGCGCCACGAACGGGACCATCGATACCCACGTCGCCAGTGTGCCGTTCGGGTCCCTGATGACCACCATCAGGAATGACACCGCGACTATCAGCGGCAGCATCAGCACGATCTGCATCTGCTGCCCTTCCTGCTCCGTATTCACCACCGCGCCCAGTGCCGCATACATGGTCGCGTAAAGCGCGTATCCCAGCAGGAAAAATACTCCGAATGCCGCGATCGCCACCGGCGAGATCTGCGCCTTCCGGAACAGATCGGCTGCGATCGCCCCTGGCGCCGAGAACACTGCCGCCAGCGTAGCCCATATACCAAACTGAGTCAGTCCGACCGCTCCCACCCCGATCACCTTGCCCGCCATCAACTGCTTCGGCGTCACCGACGACAGCAGCACCTCCAGCACGCGCGACGATTTTTCCTCGATCACCGCGCGCATCACCGCCACGCCATAGAACAGCACCGTCATGTAGAGCAACAGAACCATCGCCACCATGGCTGCGATTACCGCGCCGGTGCTTATCTTCTTTTCCCGTCCGCGCTCGATCTGGACCACGTCCACTGCCACCGGCCTGAGGGCGTCTTCCGCCTCCTCTCCTTGCAGGCCATGCTTTGCCAGTGTCTGAGCCACCAGCGCGCTGCGCAGCGCCGAGCGCACGGTCGAGGTATCCATGTAATCGCCGGTTTCACGACGGCTGTAAACGGCCTTTCGGCTCGCCAGTTCTTCCGGGCCCAGCCACAGGTATCCATCGATCTGCTTCTGCGAAACGCCGTCGCGCAGCCGTGCGCGTTCGGCATCGGAAAGGTCCCCGCTGATGTCCACCACGTACTTGCCGGAGAGGTCATCCTCGGAATCGTCGTCCTTCGCCAGCCGCTTATCCGAATCGGCATTCTGCGGTTTCTGAAGTTCCTGTTTTAGCCTCTCTGCAAGGCTGTGGTCGGCGGACACCACAACGATATGCCGTGTGCCGCCCACACGCACCGACGCCAGCTTGCTCGGCAGTATGAATATCCCCACGATCAGCGGCATGACGAGCGTCGCTATCACAAACGACTTCGTCCGGACCTTGGTGATGTACTCGCGCTTGGTGATTAGCCAGATGCTACGCATTTACGTTCCCCACGGCATCGATGAAGATTTCTTCCACCGACGGTTCCATGACTTCAAAACGATTCACCCGGGCATGAGAAGACACGAGCTTCAGCAGGTCCTGCGAATCGGCGCCCGGCCTCAGTTTCACTTCCACGTAGTTGCCGTAATTGTTGGCCGAGAGCACCAGCGCGGGTTCGTTGAGAAAACCATCGCTGCCGTCATAACTCAACTGAACGTTCCGCCGCCCGTACCGCGCCTTGATCTCCTTCAGCTCGCCTTCGAGTACCGCCTTGCCGTGGTTTATCAGGCAAATGGAGTCGCACAGCCTCTCCACCTGGTCCATGCGATGGGTCGAGAAAAGGATCGTCTTGCCCGCCTGTTTCAGCTCCAGCAGCACGTCTTTTAACGCCACGGTGTTGGCGGGGTCCAGACCGGAGAACGGCTCGTCCATGATGATGAAGTCCGGATCGTGCAGCAAAGCGGCAATGAACTGCACTTTCTGCTGCATACCCTTGGAAAGCTCCTCAATCTTCTTGTCCAGCCAGTCGGAAAGCTGCAGCCTTTCGCACCAATTCCGGCTGCGCGCAGCTGCTTCAGGACCGGAAAGACCCTTGAGTTCGCCTAGAAATACCAGCTGGTCCAGGACTTTCATTTTCTTGTAAAGTCCTCGCTCTTCAGGCAGATAGCCCACTCGCTGCAATGCCCGGCGGTGGAACGGTTCTCCGAACAGGCGCACCTCGCCGCTATCGGGAAGGGTTATCCCGATCATCATGCGGATCGTGCTGGTCTTGCCCGCGCCATTCGGGCCTAGAAGTCCATAGATCTGCCCTGGAGCTATGTCGAACGACAAGTCGTCAACAGCCACGAACTGGTCGTAGCACTTGCGTACGTTGTGAAGGTGAAGGGTGTTCATGCGGGTAAACTATTCTGGCCTGAGTTCCTCGTTCCGGCAACCAGGTTCTACAGCGGTACACTTTCCAACCTGTCCGCGAGAAGGCTGCATCTACAGGAAAAGATACCTGCCCGAGCCACTTCGTACTGACGTTCGCAAGGAGATAAAGACATGAGGAAGCTTGTACTGCTGCTGGCAGCCGTTGTGGCACTCTCGTTGACCGGATTGGCCCAGGCTGCCGGTCAGGGAACAACAGGTACAGAAACACAGACCACCACTACAACCAAAACAACCAAGCATTCCAAGCAGGCGAAGGGTGAAGCTGGCGAGACCGCCACGACTGCGAAGTCCGCGAAAGAATCCCAGCTTACCGGTTGCCTGGCGAAGGACGCGGCCGGCAGCGGGTTCATGCTGACCAACGGAAAGTATAAGAAGGGTGTCGAGGTCAAGAGTTCGGAGGACCTGAGCGCACACGTTGGCCACGAAGTGAAGCTCATGGGCACCTGGGAAAGCCCCACTGCGGGTGAAGCGGGCGGAGCCGGTGCGAAGGGCGAGACTATGCGCACCTTCAATGCCAGCAAGATCAACCACGTTTCCGATACTTGCAAGGCGGCCGGGGCAAAGAGCAAGAAGAATGAAAAGAGCGCCGCGCCCCCGAGCGGATTCTAACTAGTTCCAATTTTGTCTGCTGGTCACTCTGACCGCTGAGTTTTAAGCCGTATAACCCGCTATTGCCATTCTCGAGGCGATAGCGGGTTTGTCTTGTTGCCACACACCAACCGTTCGTCCCCTTTACGTCCCGTGGAAGACAAACCTCGCGCCTGCATGTGCCTCTAACAGCGAAGTCGATGGTTCAGGGGTCACCTGGGCATGTACCGATGTGAGCTCATCCACAACGGCCCGCATGTTAACCTTCGCGCAGTTAACCCATTTGGAGGAGAAGGATGTACGCTCTTTGGCAGCGGTCTGTACGCGTAATCGCGGCCTGTCTCATCGCAGCTTTTGCTTTCCCCGCCCAGACGTTCGCTGAGTACCACGTGGCAACTTCCGCTGACTTGCAGAAGGAGGCGGCCGCCGCTTCGCAAGTGCGTCAGAAGAACGCCGAGAACCTGAGTAAGCTACTGTCCAGCCCCCAGGCCGAGAAGGCGATGAAGACCGCCAAAGTAGATCCCGCGCGGGTGAAGACGGCCATCGCTTCGCTTTCCGACTCCGAGTTGGCTGACCTGAATGCACGCGCGTCAAAGGCTCAAGCCGACTTTGCCGGTGGCACCCTGAGCGATCGTGACCTGCTGCTCATTCTTGTGGGAATCGCGGCGCTGATCCTGATCATCGTAGCCGTCCGCTAGAAGATCCTCTAGGAAATCACACGGGGACGGGCCTTGTCCCGTCCCAGGCGGATGTTAGCCTGGCACGAGAATATTCATGCGACGTGCTTTGAAACACATGCTGGCCGCCATATGCCTTTGCGGAACGCTCGTGGCGGCTAGTGCGCCTGCAGTCTGGATCGACGTTCCCTTTGTCAGGCAGACGCGCGAAGGCTGTGGCGCCGCCAGCCTCGCCATGATCATGCGATATTGGTATGACCAACCGGGCGCTGCCGCGGGAAAAGCGGCGGAGGCCACAGAAATCCTGCAGCAGCTGCATTCGCCGCAAAGCCACGGCATATATGCCTCGGCTATGAAGGAGTACCTGCAGGCCCACGGCTACCAGGTGTTTGTGTTCAAAGGGAAATGGGAGGATTTTCACAACCAACTGGCAAAGGGCCGGCCTCTCATCGTGGCGCTTGCGCCCTCGCGCAACGAGAAGGTTTTGCATTACGTTGTCGTCGCCGGAGTTGATGGCGACTTTGTGTTGTTCAACGACCCGGCCGATCGCAAACTTGCCCGGCTTGACCGTGGCGCCTTCGAAAAAGAATGGAGCGCAAGCGACAATTGGACGCTGCTGGCCCTTCCCCAACCCGCCGCAAGCTGATCGCCGCCGCGCTCGCTGTTGCTCTTATCACCTTCGCCAGTATGCAGCTGTTCGCGCAGGCGACTCCCTCATCGCAGTCATATCCCCAAGAAACACCCGCAGTCTCTTCCGCTGATGCCGAGTTCGCGCGCGGCATCGCCCTCGCCGAAGCGGGTCACCTCGGCGACGCACGTTCCACCTTTCTCCGCGCCAGTCTGCTCCATCCTCGCGACCCTCGCTTTCCGACCGAACTGGGCGGCATCGCCTTCAAGCAAAAACAATATCGGGAGGCGATTCATTGGTTGCGTCGCGCACGGGAACTTGCTCCGAACGATACCTATCTGCGCGACTTTCTCGGAACGCTCTACTTCATCCAGGGCCGGCAGGCAGCTGCCATAAGCGAATGGAACCAGATAGACAAGCCGGTCGTCGAAGATATCCGTGTGCAACCAGGTTTACGCGTCGACCCGGTTCTGCTCGACAGGAGCTTAGCCTTCTCGCGCGGCGAGCCCCTGACTGTAACCGACCTTTTCACGACTGAAGCGCGGCTGCGGGCGCTGGGTGTCTATCCCATGTTCTCGCTTCGCCTTGCAGCGCGTCCCGACGGCAAGTTCCACGTCGACTTCGCGGCGCAGGAGCTTAATGGCTTCGGCGGCGGGTGGGAAGCGCTCCTCGGAACTTTTCGCGGAGCTTTTTACCAGACCATTACGCCCGAGTACTACAACATCGTCGGCACGGCCACCAACATCACCACGTTGTGGCGTTGGGACGCTGAAAAGCGCCGGGTAGGCGCCGTTGTCTCTGGCCCGCTGCATCGCAACCCAAAGTGGCGATACCGCACAGGCCTCGACTGGCGTAATGAGAACTGGGATGTTCAGAACTTTTCGGCTCTGCCCGGCGCCAGTCTCGGCTTTCTCAACATGCGCCGGAGCGCCGCCGGTGCCGAGATCACCTCAGTGAAGGACGCCCGGTTTATCTGGTCGGCAGGCGGAGAGATCTCCTACCGCGACTTCCGGTGTGGGGACGGGGCCGTGCCCCGTCCCTGTGTCCTGACTGATACTGTTCAGCAGCAGGGCCCACCCGCGCTGTTGGCCAGCGGTTACCAGCTGAAGCAGCGTGCCTCACTTGCGTACGACCTGCTGCGCCTTCCCAAAAAACAGTACCGGCTGACCGTCGGAGTTCAATCAGAACTCGCACGCCTTTGGGCAGGCGACGGCTCCGTTTTTGAAAAGCTTCAGGGCGAGCTTTCGCAATCATGGACGCTCACCGACCAAGCTGACGGCCCGCAACTCACCACCGCAGCACGCGCCGGCAAGACGTTTGGCACTCCGCCCTTCGACGAACTCTTCATGCTCGGTGCCGAACGCGACAATCCGCTGCTCATGCATGCGCACATAGGCACCAACAACGCCGGCCGAAAAGGCAATGCGCCGCTCGGCCGCAACTACTTCCTGTGGAACAACGACATCGACAAGAAGATCTGGGGCAACGGCCTCTTCGCCATGCGTTTCGGCCCATTCGTTGATATCGGCAAGATCACCGATCCGCTGCCCTCGCTCGGGTCAAGCAAGTGGCTGGTGGACGCAGGCGGTCAACTCACGGTGCGGGTGCTGGGACTGCAACTCCGTGCAAGCTACGGCCGCGACCTCCGAGCCGGCCGCGGAGCTTTTTACACCTGGGTGGGGAAGTGATTCGAACTACAGCGACTCTTTTGTCATTCCGAGCGCAACGAGAAACCCCTAACCCCACGGACAGTGTTGTCGCGGGGACGCTCCTCGGAATGACAACCTTGGAAAACCGACAAGCTCGAAGTGCTAAACGCCGGCCCTCACCGACACCCTCGACACCACGCGCCGGCCAACGATGTCGTATTTTCCTTCCAGCACGATCCGGATCGCCTCCGAATAAGCTATGTGCTCCTGCTCGAGAATGCGCGCAGCCAGCTTGTGATCGTCATCATCGTCCAGCACGGGCACCGTCTTCTGGACGACAATCGGTCCATTGTCCAAATGTTCATCGACGAAATGAACCGTGCAGCCGCTGACCTTCACGCCATATTCGAATGCCTGCTTCTGTGCGTCGAGGCCCGGGAAAGACGGCAACAGCGAGGGATGAATGTTCAGGATGCGTTGGGGAAACTGCTGAATGAACCACGGCGAAAGCAGGCGCATGTAACCGGCCAGGCAGACCAGGTCAACCTGACTGTCTTTGAGCATCCGCGTCATGTCGGCGTCGTGCTCTTCGCGCACACGCCCCTTCGAAGCAAGCACGACCGCATTCAGCCCGCGCTGTCGCGCAATCTCGATACCCGGCGCATCAGCACGATTCGAGATCACGACAGCGATACGCGCATTAGGAATGCGTCCCGCGTCCACCGAATCAGCGATGGCGACGAAGTTCGAACCGCGTCCGGAAAGCAGAATGCCGATGTTGTTCATTGGAAAGATTCGAAAATGCTGCCTGATCGGGGCAACGCGGGCGAATGTTCATTGCTGATTTTCGATTTTTGATTTTGAACCTCACGCGCAATCTGCGCACTTGGGTTTTTAATGAAAAATCAAAAATGAGAAATCAGAAATCCCGACCAACACTATGCGTAAGAAACTTTTCGCTCGCCCTTCACGATCCTTCCGATCGTGTACGCCTTCTCGCCCACCTTGTCGATGATGCCCATGACCTTCTTGAACTTCTTGGGCGGCACCACCAGCACCATGCCGATCCCCATGTTGAAGGTACGCATCATCTCGTCCTGCTGGATAGCCCCAAGCTGCTGCAGATGCTCGAAGATCGGTTGTGACGGCCAGGAACTCGTCTCCACCACGGCACCGAATCCCTTGGGCAGCACGCGCGGCAGGTTCTCTGTGATGCCGCCACCCGTGATGTGCGCCATGGCCGACACGGCCTCAGCATCCACCAGCTTCTTAACTACCGGCCAGTAACTCTTGTGGACGCGCATCAACTCGTTTCCCACCTTGCCCTTGAGTTCGTTCACGTAAGTATCGGGCGAGTAGCGTGCCACGGTGAAGAGCAGCTTGCGAGCTAGCGAATACCCATTCGTGTGCAGTCCGTTCGACGGCAGGCCCACCAGAACGTCGCCCACCTGTACGTTCTTGCCGCTGACGACCTTGTTCTTATCGACGACTCCCACGATGAAACCCGCCAGGTCGTATTCTCCCGGCGGATAGAACCCCGGCATCTCGGCCGTCTCGCCACCGATGAGCGCGCAGCCGTTGTGTTTGCACGCGTCCGCCAGGCCGGAAACCACTTTCTCCGTTATCTCCGGATCGAGTTTGCCGGCGGCGAAATAGTCCATGAAGAACAGCGGCGCTGCGCCCTGCACGGCGATGTCATTGACGCAGTGGTTTACCAGGTCGGCGCCCACCGTGTGGTGCACGTTCATTTCGAACGCCACCTTCAGCTTCGTTCCGACGCCATCTACGCTCGACACCAGCACCGGCTCGTCATACTTCTTCTTGTCGATGCCGAACATCCCGCCGAACGAGCCAATCTCGCTCAGCACGTTCTTTGTGAACGTCTTATGGGCCAGGTACTTGATGCGCTGCTTGGTCCGGTTCGCCTGGTCAATGTTGACGCCGGCGTCCGCATAGGTCATGGGTTCACGGTCGGTGACAGTCATCTCGTCCAACACTGCGTCCTAACTGGGAATTGGCCGGGGAAAAAGCTACTTGGATTCTATCATTAGACCGATATTCCCTGCGCGTTCGCCCGAGAGTTGCTGCCGGATCGAGAAACTGGAAGTGGTGTCCATTCACTTGCGCTTGATCTTCGCCTTCAGCCTTGCCCACGCGCTGCGCCCAACCAGTTTGCTGGCGCTCTGGCGCGCGAGTCCTTTTGCCCGGGCCACCCTCATTGCGCGCGACTGCCCAACCGGCACTTCCACCAGCTTTACTCCGGGCGCCGCGACCGCCTCACACAGTGTGTTCCGCGCATCCTGCTCTAGCGGAATGTAGGTTACGCCCATGGCCTGTGCCAGCATCTCAAAGTCAGGATTCTGCAGCGTTGTCGCGTGGCCTGCTCCGTAGCTGCCGAATTGTTGCAGCCGAATCTGCCCCAGCGCGCCATCGTTGAACACGATCACCGTCAGTTCGAGCTGCTCGCGCACGGCCGTCAGCAACTCCATCCCCGACATTGCCATGCCGCCATCCCCCAGCAGCACGGCAACTCGTCTCTCGGGCGCGGCAAGCTTCGCCCCGACCGCCGCCGGAAGCCCGAATCCCATGGACTGGAAATCGCTTGGCGCGATAATGCCTCGTGGTGCGAGTGATTGCCAGTGCCGGAACGCTACGACCTGGTGCAGCCCCGAATCCGTGACGAGTATGGCATCGCGGGGAAGGGCCGCGCGCAGCGCGTCGAAAAAGCCTTTGGCCAGGCCCGCAGGCCGGGTCGGAAAACTCGGCTCCGCCGGGCCTTCGCCCCACTCACGCTGATTCGCCGGCTTCCACTTCTCCAACTCCTCTGCCGTCCACCCGCTTTTGGGTGCCCCATCCTTCGCGGAGCCAACGGTGGAGGTGCTCTCCTGCGCCAGGCCCAATCGCTCCATCACGGCCACCAGCACAGTCCGCACGTTCCCGTGTATCGCCAGCCGCGCCCGATAGTTCCCGGCCAGCACTTCGCGTGACGTGTCCACCTGCACCATGCGGTCGGTAGGGAACTGGATACGGAATCCCGCGGTGCCGTTGTGACCGAGCTTGCAGCCCAGCACCACCACCAGGTCGCTGGCCTTCAGAACGGCGTTGGCTCCCACCGCGCCCGTCCCGTTGAAGTCGAACGCGAGCGACAACGGATGGTCCATTGGCACCACGCCTCGTGCCGACCGCGTCGTAATTACGGGGGCGTTCATCGCTTCGGCCAGAGCCTGCAACTCGCGTGCAGCCGCGATGCTCCCTTGTCCCACGTAGAACGCCGGCTTCTTCGCCGCCCTCAGCATCGCGGCGAACTGCTCGATTTCCTCCACCGAAACGTTCGGCGCAACGTCAGGAACGGTCACATCAGCCAGAAGCTTCTCCGCCGTACGTCCATCCACTGTCGCCTGCAGTGCTTTCTTCGAGTACTGCACGGTCACCGGCCCCGGTTCTCCCTCGAGCGTGCAGCGAAACGCCTGCGCGATCACCGCCGGAGCTTCTTCTGCCGTGCCTATATCGGCAACGCACCTCGCCACCGTCGAGATGATCGATCGCTGTTCCAGCGCCTGCAGCCGAAACTTCTGTGTACCCTCCGGCGGCGCATTCACCAGGTGCAGGACGGCCGCGGAGTCTTGTCGTGCCTCGGCCAGCGGCGCCAAAGCGAAAGCAAATCCCGGCCCCGAGATCGTCGTGAAAACTCCCGGCGCGCCCGACGCCCGGTAGTACCCGTTGGCCATGAAACCCGCGGCCAGTTCGCTGGTCGCCAGCACTGTTTTCAGCTTCGACTCGCGCAGTCCCTCGAACAGTTCAATGTTCTGCGTGCCGGGAAGACCGAAAACGTGCTTCACCCCAAGCCGCTCCAGGGCCGCGCAAATCAACTGGCTCCCGCTGTACTCTCGATTCGGCAACTTTCGCCTCCGATCTCTTACGCTCCGGCCAGCCGTGCGATTGCGTGGTGCCCGTTTTAAGAGCGGTGCCCCATTTCAACCGTGGTGCCCCGTTCAAGCCTTCTTTTGGCTTGGGCGGGCCTTGTAGATTACCTGCCCTTCAGCACCGGAGCGAGCGCACGCTTCGCCATCCTGCGGGCCATCTTGTTCGCCGACTGCAACCGCCGTTCCAGCCTGAACCCAGCCGAGTCCGGACGCGCCAGCATGAGGCACGTCTGCAGGTCGCCTCCCAGCTGGCTCTTGAAGTGCGTTACCGGATTCAGCGCCGCATCCGTCAGGTCATTCCCCTCATATCCGAGTGCCGCCAGCGTCTCAAACGCCTTCCAGCGCAGGAACGCCGTCGCGCCCATCTTCATGTACTCCTCGTCCAGCGCCGCTGAAACGGTATGCGTCACCGGATGTCCCAGCAGCACGATCTGCGCCGAGATCGATTGTCCGCTCGGCAGCCGTGCCTGAAACAGCCTGCAAAGCCCCTGGCCATGCAGCTTCCGAAACCATCGCTCAAATGCGTCACGCCCCAAGTAGAGCGAAATCTTCTTCCGCAAATGCGTCTGCTCGTGCATTCGGAAGAACGAGGCGAAATCGTCGTCATCGGTAAACGTCACGCCTTCACGCCCGCACCGCGACACCAGCCTGCGCAGGTTCTGCTCCACCCGCTCCCACTGCGCCTTCATGTCGATCAGTGGAACCACATACGAATAATTTGGAGACACGTTCCACCCACGGCTTTGGAACACGCGCGCATCCGTGAAGGGGCTTCGGTTCCGCAACTGGACGCGGCCATATCCCGCGCCTGCCAGTGCTTCTTCCAGCGCCGTCATCAGCTCGGTGTGTCGTGCCGTCTGTTCCGACGGATACTTGCTCGGGTGTGGCTTCTCGACGATCCCGTTGTAATAGAGCAGCAGTCGGCCCATCGCCGCGCGGCCCCACCTCGACTCGCTCTCGTACAGGCCGATTCCGCCGACCAGTTCGCCGTTGCGGTCACCGGCTAATATTCGGAATCTTCCGCCCGCCGCCGAGCACAGCGCGTCCAGGTATTCCGGCGTGCTGTAAATGCTTCCCCCCGGGGCCTGCCCCACCAGGTCGGTCCAGCAGCCGTACTCCTCTTCTTTCAGGTACCGTGTCGTCAGCTTCCCGGCCATTCCTCGGTTACCTTGCACTCGCGCGTGGCTACGAACGCATTGTTCATTGTGCGGGGACGGGGCTGTGCCCCGTTCCGCCGTTTCACTATCGGTAACGTCTGATACAGTTCCAACCTTGCTCAATGGCGCGACCTGCTCACAACGTTTAACTCAACAACTGAGAACAGAGAACTGAAAACGCTTGTTACCACCTGCCGCCTATTTGTTGCTTTCCGGTTTTGGAGCGCTTTCGCCGTATTGCGCCAGCACTTCAGCCGGCACCGGGGGAGGCCCATCGGGTATGTAAGCCTTGTACTGCTGTCCCTTAACCTTTGAATCGAACTCCGCGCGAATTGCCTGCCTCATGTTCGCGTCGTCGAACAGGTCCACCATCGTGGTCGCCAGCACCTTCGACGCGTACAACATGCCCTTGTGTCCGATCGACATACCGCCCGTCGCGACCACCGGCCACGCATGCCACGGCGCATCCTTCGGAGCCGTTGTGATCGACACATGCAGCGTCGGCACCACCCAGCTCACGTCTCCCACATCCGTCGATCCGCCCTTCGGGTCTCCCGGATGCTCGTCAAACGGCTTGACGTCGCCGATCAACCCCTTTGGCTCCACGTTCGTCGCCCGCTGGATCGTCTTCGCGAACTCCTGCTCGTCGGGCGTGAACTGCTGCGGCCCGAGCCATTCCATGTTCGCGTGTACCAGTCGTTCGCCCGTCATGTTTACGTTCATCTCGTAGTCGCCGGTCTGGATCGTGAAGTTCTCCGTCACGCCCGCCATCAGCGCCGCGCCCTTCGCGATGTCGCGCACGCGCGCCAGCACCGTCTCTACTCCGGTACGCTTCGAATCGCGCACCCACATCCAGACCTTCGAATACTCCGGCACCACGTTCGGCACGTCACCGGCTTTCACGATCACGTAATGCATGCGCACCGTCGGCCTCACGTGCTCGCGCAGACCGTTTACACCGTTCACGAAGAACTCCGCCGCGTGCTCCGCGCTGCGCCCGTTCCACGGATCATAAGCCGCATGCGCCGCCTTCCCATGGAACTCCACGATAAAGTCCACCAGTGCCTGCGAGCTGTCCGTGTCTGCCGAGTTCTCGTCCGCCGGATGCCACGCCAGCATCACATCCACATCTTTGAACACGCCATCCCGAGCCATGTAGATCTTGCCGCCCACCGCCTCTTCCGCCGGAGTGCCAAAGAACTTCACCGTCCCCTTCAGCTTCCCATCGGCGATCATCTGTCTGATTGCCGACGCAGCACCCAGGCTCGCCACTCCGAACAGGTTGTGTCCGCAACCATGCCCGGGGGCTCCCGCCACCAGCGGTTCCTTCGTGGGAATCGCCTTC
The DNA here is from genome assembly GCA_023441255.1 of Acidobacteriota bacterium. Lineage (GTDB taxonomy): Bacteria > Acidobacteriota > Terriglobia > Terriglobales > Acidobacteriaceae > JAEZPW01. The sequence continues at coordinate 4,593 of JAEZPW010000361.1, read as the reverse complement.
TGCGAAACGCCCGGCAGCGCATCGTACTCGCCCATGATGCCGATCACCGGCTTGCCCTCGCCATATGTGGCGACAAACGCAGTCGGCATCCCCGCCGCTCCGCGCTGCACTTTGAAGCCCTGCTTCTCGGCGTAATCCGCCAGCGTCCGCGACGACTTCACCTCGCGCAGCGCCGTCTCCGCATACGCCCACACCTTATCGCTCAATCCCGAAAGCTCCTGCTGGTTCTGGTCCAGCCAGGCCACCGCAGCCTTCTTCTCGGCGATCAGCTCAGGTGATTGGTTCTTCGCGGATGCTTGCGTCCCGGCGGCCTTCGAGGTCTGCTTTGAAGTCTTCGAAGATTGACTTGAGGCGGGTGCCGCACCCTTCCCCTTTAGGGGAGGGTGCGCTTGGGTTTGTGCGGGCAGAAATGTGGCAATCAGCGCGAGAGCGAGGAATGCAGCGGCAATGCGCATCGTCATAGCCGGAATACTGTAACCGAAGTGACACCTGCCGTGCGACTTCATCCATGCCCGGGACCGCACTTGCCAGAAAAAAATCCGGGACAGCCACCCTGTTGGGTGGCAGTCCCGGGCCGGACCTCGGGGGGAGCCCGGCGTCCGAAAGCCTGTCGAAGATCACGCGACTACTTCCTGTTCTCCTTGTACTTGCGGACATTGCCGCTGTTGTTCGGCGGCAGCTGCACTCCACTCGGCACAACCGCCTTCGTTTCGGGCGGCACCGTCCCGCGCTGAATTCCGGTACCCGGCTTGCCCGTACCTGGCACGTGCACCGCGCCCGGAATCAGGTGCCCGGGAACCACCATCAGCGTGATCGAGTTCGCTGGGAACGTGTAGACGATCTTGCTGTCCGGAACGCCCATGTAACCCGTGCCGTTGATCTTCTGGATCATCGCCGGAGCCACGTTGACGATCGCCTGCAGATTCGCTGCGCTGTAGCGGTAAACGTTTGCGAACTGCTTATCGGGCATGAAGTTCTGCAGCACCACCGGGCTGGCCAGGTCGTCATCCGTTTTGTTGATCACCACCATCGTGAGCGCACTATCAGTACTGCGCTGCGCACCGTAGATGGCCAGCTGACCCTGATCGGCACTTGCCGACTCAACCCACGTGTCGCCGTACTTGCTGCCCTTGCCGTCGTAGTCGCGATACATCTTGAAGGCGAAAACGCCGGGCTGATCGGCCGTCGGCGGACCCCACAACGTGGCCAGGTCGAGTCCTTCGCGGCCGAAGATTCCGAGCACGTCCGCCTGCGCCAGTGCGCCGTTGATGTCCTCCAGCCCGCCCCAGTTGTACTCCGTGATCGATGTCTTTGTCCCCGGATAGTAGATGTTCACCCACTGACGCATGCGCGGGATCAGCATCAACTTTCCGTACGTATCCGGGTACCAGGTTCCCATCCAGTTTTCCTGGTTATAGGTCGGATCCCAGAGCACGCGCGTGGAGCGCAGGCGCGCCTTCTTCGCGTCGTCCCCGCCCACTGTGGTGTTCGCCAGATCAACGCCGTCCACGCTGGGGTAAAAATGCTGGTCGAAGTAGTCCAGCAGACGCACCCCATTCGCCTGCTCGTAAGTTTTCAGGTTTGTGAGGTAATACTGGTACCACGGCGTTCCGTCGTGCGACCACTGGTCGTCGTTGTCCTTGTTCATGTTCCAATACGCCGGCGGTCCCCAGTTCGACGGCCCAAGTATCTTCGCCGTTGGGTCCGCTCCCTTGATCATCGATCCGTACGCGAGCGTCCTGCCCAGAACCTCGTCGAACCCCGTGCCGTCCGGATGTACGTCGTAATGAATGTAATTCCAGCTCTCGGGCTCATTGTCCATCTGGTAGATCTGGACGCCGCCCACGCTTGCCGATCCGTGCGTTGCAACCAGGTGATCGATCCATCCGCGCATCCAACTCGCATCCACGGCGATGTGGTTGCGCATGATGTCCTTCGCCGGCAACTGCACGTCCTCCCAGAACGGATAATTCGGGTCGAGGCCGCTGCCACAATAGTGTCCGTTCATCTCCGGGAAATACGGCCATATGCCGATCCATCCCCACTGAGGACCGTACTCAGGATAATCAGTGTCCCAGTACGAGCAGTTCCATTCGCTGTACTTGTTCACGTATCCGATCAGCGGGATGGTCATGACGCTCTTCAGCCGGTTCGTCTTATCGAACGCGACCATGTCGTCCATCGAAGCGCCCGGCGTCACCTGGTCTGCCGGCGTGCCGCTGCCGCCGATGTAGAACCAGTCATGGCCGGAATTGCTCGAGTCCACCAGCCAGTTGTAACGACTGGTGGCGTTGCCGCCGCTGCGCTGCACCGTCACACCCCCCTGCAGGAAGGCCGTGCGGTCGCCAGCGTAGTTGTTCATGCCGTAGACGTCGGGGCTGATTGCATGACGTCCGGCGGCAACATTCACCGTTAGCGCCGGACCGTCACCTGCGAACGCTATTCCAGCCAAAATGAGAGAGCAGACAAGGGCCAGGACCAGAAAGGCCCGGTTGTGGAACATGACTCCTCCTTCGAAAGTGAGCAGCGGCGGGCGCCGCCGAAATCGATCAATGAAGCGGCGGAATCATATCTCGGAATTGTTTTGGATGAGAAACTTTCTTTGGGACAATGGCCTCGACAAAAGCCCAAGTCGGGAAATCACGGCGCGCACTGCACACCTGTGCACTTTCCAGGTTACGAGCAAAGGCGCCGGTTACGTCGATAACGGCATACAAACTTGCAGCTATTTCTCTATTGAAACAACTGCTTTCTTGTGTAGCGCCGGGTCTTCGACCCGGCGTACGCGTTGCGGCCAACGCAGCGCTCCTCAGTACTCCTCCGGTCCGGGCTCGGCCGCGTAGTTCTCAAACCGTGTCGACGACTTGATGAACGCCAGCTTCACCGTCCCGATTGGGCCGTTACGCTGCTTGGCGATGATCAACTCGGCGATACCTTCCAGCGACGGATCGTCCTTTACATAAACCTCTTCGCGGAAGATGAACATTACGAGGTCGGCGTCCTGCTCGATCGAACCCGATTCGCGCAAGTCTGAGAGCTGCGGCCGATGATCGCCCGTGCCGCGTGTTTCCGGCGCGCGGCTCAACTGCGAAAGCGCCACAACCGGAACCTGCAACTCCTTCGCCAGCATCTTCAGACCTCGGGAGATGGCCGACACTTCCTGCGTGCGGTTCTCATACTTGCGCCCGCCCGCCATCGGCGTGCCCGACATTAGCTGCAGGTAGTCCACGATCACCAGATCGAGCCCCTGCTGCTGATGTTGCAGCCGGCGACACTTCGCGCGCATCTCGCTCACGTTGATGCCCGGCGTATCGTCGATGAAGATCGGCGCTTCGGCCAGCCGCCCCAGTCCTTCTACCAGCTTGTTGTAGTCATCTCGAGACAAGAAGCCGGTACGCAACTTGTGCGCGTCAACCCGTGCCTGCGAGCACAACAAGCGCAGCAGCAACGATTCGCGCGACATTTCCAGCGAGAACATCGCGACGACCTTCTTGTCCTTCACCGCCGCGTTCTCGGCGATGTTCATCGCCAGCGACGTTTTTCCCATGGAAGGACGCGCCGCCAGGATGACCAGGTCCGACTTCTGAAGGCCGCTCGTGCGGTCGTCCAGGTCAACAAAATGCGTCTCCAATCCCGTTACGCGCTGCCCGCGCTCATATAGCGCGTCAATTGACCCGAACGACTCCTTTACGATCTGCCGTATCCCGACGAAGTCGCGCCCGGTGCGACTCTCCGACAGGTCGAATAACCTGCCTTCCAGGGCGCCCAGCACGTCCACGCCGGTGTCCTGCTGCTCCATGGCCTGGGCGATCGCCCCCTGCGCCGCGTTGATCACCCCGCGCAGCATGGCCTTGTCGCGCACGATGGTCACGTAATGCTCAATATTCGCCCGGTGCGGCAGACCATCAGTCAAAGATGACAGGTAGGCGATCCCGCCTACAGACTCGACTTCCTTATACCGCGACAGCTCTTCGCTCAGCGTGATCAGGTCGATCGCGCGGCCCGACTCCTGCAGGTCCATCATCCGCTGGTAAATGCGCCGGTGCGACTCCAGCGAGAAGTCGTCCGCCTTCAGCGACGAAGCCGCCTGCGTATATGCAAAATTGTCGAGCAGAATAGCGCCCAGGATCGAGCGCTCGGCTTCGAGGCTCGCAGGCATTCCGCGATCAAGACTGACGTCAGTGGTGGCCATGTGTAGGTCACCATCTTAGGAGCGACCCACGACCGGGCCAATGACGAACACCTCACCGGGAGAATATTTCTGTGGAGAAGCGGGAATAAACCTGTGAGGGGATGTGGAAAACGCCACCGGTCGGCAACGCCTGTCCAAGCTGAAGGCTGAAGGCTGAAAGCTGAGGGCTGAAGGCTGGCGGCTGTCTTATCCTCAGCCGTGGGCTTCGCGCGCGGTTTCGACTAACAGCTAATGACTAACAGCTAACGGCTGACTCTCCTACCTACAGCTTAGGGCTCACAGACTTACGGCTCACACGCTGGCGGCTGACGGCTGGCGGCTGAAGGCTGTCTTATCCTCAGCCGTGGGCTTCGCCCGCGGTTTCGACTAACAGCTAATGGCTAACAGCTAACGGCTAACTC
>JAEZPW010000332.1 GCA_023441255.1 Acidobacteriota bacterium | reverse complement strand
TGGCCGTCGAGCAGCTTCCGCCATTGGGCGACGGGCGAGGAGTGCGTCGTCGAGATCGAGTCACAGTGGACGGCCCGAAAGAGGGAACGTATGGGAATGTCTTTGACCACGAAGTTCAACGCAGCCTGGACACGCACCCTCCCCTGAAGGGGAAGGGTGCGGCACCCAACTTGTGAAGCACCGAAAGGGTGCGCCACCCGCCCCGAAAGAGGGAACGTGTGGGAATGTCTTTGACCACGAAGTTCAACGCAGCCTTGACACGCACCCTCCCCTGAAGGGGAAGGGTGCGGCACCCAACTTGTGAAGCACCGAAAGGGTGCGCCACCCGCCACTTTACGCCGATTCTCGATAGAGTTCCACGATTGTTGAACAAAACGGCGGGGTGGCTTATACAACGTTTCTTCCACTTTGTGGGCAGTTCGAGCGCATTCGCCCATATGCAACCGTCGTGAATTCCGCTTCTCACACCAGAGATTCTGTTTACAGCAGCCGTTCTTCGCGCTAAGGTTGGCCCGTTCGAACTGGAGTCGCTGGTTTCGACATGAAGCTGCGCGTGGTGGTCGCTGCGGTGGTGATGCTGGTGTGCGCGGTCAGTGGTGCGCATGGGCGTGGCAGAACGTCTTCGCATAGCTCACGGTCATATTCGGCGAGCGGCAGGCGCTCGTATCGTGCGAACTCGTATTCTTCGAACAGGCGGTACGCCGGGTCGGAGACCCGGCGCTACACATACTCAACACGCCGCGCGTATACCTCTTCGCCAAGACGGTCGCAGACCGGGCGCTACACAACACGGACCCATTCTCCGCGCCTGTCGTATGGCCCGCGGCGCTCCTATACATCTGCGCCGAGGCAGTCGTACACTCGCCGAACTGCGCGCTCCTACAGCTACGTTCGGACGCCCCGTGCGTCCACATGCGTCGGTTGCGTACGCGACCGTGATGGGCGGATCAAGCGCAGTGCGGCGGCGAGGCGCGATTTCATGCGCGCGCACCCGTGTCCGTCTACGGGACGGAGGAGCGGGGCCTGTCCGGGATATGTGGTGGACCATGTGACGGCGCTGGCCTGCGGCGGCCCCGACGCGCCCTCGAACATGCAATGGCAGACCACGGCGGCAGCCCGGCAGAAGGACAAAACGGAGCGGCGCTGCAGGTAGAATGTTGGCGTCAGTCCCACGAACAAGTTGGCGTAAGTTCCACGACGAAGCATGGCAGGAGTTCCGCGATGGAGACCCAGCAAGAAACTTCGGTGCAGGCGCAGCAAGAGACCACGGCGGAAAAGAAGCCGCGCGGACTGCGGCAGAGCGTGCAAGGATTCGTGTTTGCGGCTTTGCTGCTCGGCGCACTGTTCGGCAGTGCCGGGACGGTCCGCTGGGTGCAGGGGTGGATCTATGTCGCCCTTTGGATGATCGGCATGATCGGCGGCGGGATGACGATACGGCGCTGCAACCCGTCGCTGCTGCGAGAACGCGCCAAGTGGCGTCGTTCCGACACGAAGCCGTTCGACAAGGTGTTCCTCGCGATTTACCTGCCGCTGATGTATGTGCAGCTGGCGGTCGGCGGCCTTGACGCACGGCGCTTTCACTGGGCGCGGCTGCCGTTCGGGTGGACCTGCGTCGGGGTTGCGCTGTTCATGGTTGCGACCGTCGTCATCATGTGGGCTCTGGCCATCAATCCGCACGCCGAGTCCACCGTGCGCATTCAGAAAGACCGCGGGCACAGCGTGGTCAGTTCGGGGCCGTACAGGATCGTTCGCCACCCGATGTATTTCGGCCTGATCCTCATGTATATGGCGACTGCTCTTGTGCTGGGGTCGGGGTGGGCCATGGCGGTGGGAGGCGCGATCGCCCTGCTCTACTTATGGCGCACCATCATGGAAGACCGCACCCTGCGCTCGGAACTGCAGGGGTATGAGGAGTACGCGACGAGGACGAAGTATCGGCTGGTTCCCGGAATCTGGTAGCGGAGGGTGTGGTCCGCGAAGCTGGAAACGCTGTTATGCGCAACTTCGTTTTGGATGTAGCGGTTCCTCGCTTCGCTCGGAATGACAATGCGTAAAAAGCTACGCGGGGAAACGATTCGCTGCCCGCTGCGGTCGATGGCGCGATGGCCCGATCATCCGATGGCACGATTTACTTATTCAGTTCCTGCTTGACGGTTTCGCTGACGAGTTTGCCGTCGACACGGACGCCCGTTTCGCCGAAGCGGGCCATGGCGGCTTTCATCACGGTTCCCATGTCCTTCGGAGTGGGTTTGCCTTTTTCGGCACTGATCTGCGCGATGACCTCGGCGACCACGGTGCGGACTTCATCTTCGCCGGCGGACTTGGGCATGTAGGTCTCGATAAGGGCGATCTCGCGCCCTTCCTTTTCGGCCAGTTCGGGGCGTCCGCCGCGGGTGAACTGCTCCATCGAGTCCTTGCGCTGCTTGATCATGGTGGCCAGGACGGCAAGGGCCTCGCTGTCGTCGAGCGGCTTGCGCTTCTCGATCTCCTTGTTCTTGAGCGCGGACTTCATCATGCGCAGCGTCGAGAGCTTCTGCTCGTCACGAGCGCGCATGGCGTCGGTCATATCTTTCTGCACCTGCTCGGTGATGGTCATGGCCGGAATGATACAACAAGGCGTCAGGACGACGAGCAGACAAGAAGCGCGTTCGCTTTCGGGTGCAGCAGCATCAGTTGCCGGCCAAGCTGATGTGGGGAGTTGGCTTGCCATTCCAAACGAAGCGATATGTCTTGCCCTTTCGTACGTTCGTGACTAGAGCGGGGCGGAAACACACAATGCAGGTTTTCGGCGGCCTGCGCACACTTGGATAGACAATCCCGAGCGAGCCGGATGCCAACAAGCGTTCCGCGAGGCCCTGCGATGCGACATAGCTATCCGGGTTCAGATAGTCGGCGAAAGTCTTCAGATCGCGAACGTCGTCAAACTCCGCTTTGAAATCGGCCAAGTAGTCGTCGTATGTGACATCGTCCTCAAAGCGGTCAATTTCGGCAAGGTCTACGGTCTTGTGGAAGCTGACCTCCGCCTGTGCTGTTTCAACCTCGAATGCGGCGTACCACGCTCCTCGGTCAGGGGCATTGAATCGGTTGCCGAGCGGGTGCGCGTGTGTGAAAGCGGCGTTGATGATCGACGCATAAGGAATCCGGAATACCAATTCATCTATGCCGATTCCGGGAAGGAGCTCATTTTCAGCAAGCAGGCGATCGTTGGTCGCATTGTCCAGATCGAAGATGTCTGCCAGGTGTTCTGAACCGCCGGCGATACGTGCGAGGACACTGTCGCCAGGATCGCTGTACTGAGAGGGGATGAGTCGGTGGGTGTCAGACCGACGAATGAAGGACTTCGGTGGGAGCGAGGTCACAGCCCGCCCCGACGAGCATCCAGCAGGCGTCGGACAGTCTGCATGGCAGGAGTTCCTCCCTTAATCATGTACGCGAGCGGTGTCACTCCGCCGAAAATGCGGTTCTTGTTGGGCAAGCTCACCCATTCGTCGGCCAGCTTCTTTGAGTGCAGGATGTTGAGTGCTTTGAAGATCCCGATGAGGTATGAAATCCGCATCAGTTTATCGGCATCCAGTACACGCTTCCGGTCCTTCTTCAACTCATAATACGGGCCGTTGGTGATGCCCCCGAGCAACTGCTTGGCATCCTCGTCGCGTACATGCCAGCGGTCCATTATGTTGAAGAACGCTTCGGTTGCAGAAGCGCTGAGGCGCTCCCGCTCGGCCTTTGAAGTGAAGTCCACAATTGGCGATGCAGTGTACCGAGTCGCCGGATATACGAGGGAAGCCATCGGGCTATCTCCTAATCAGGAGATTATACCATCCTGTTAAGGAGTTGCAAGAGCCGCAAAGACGCCACAGTTACACACTGCGCGACTGATCTTCGCCCTTGGGCACGTTGGTCATATCCGGCGGTGTATTCGACCCGTTCGACTCCAGCCAATCCGGGCCGAACAGTTCCGAAGGATGCTGCGTTCTGATGGTTCCGTTTCCGCAACGCATGTCATTGGCTGGGCAATACAGATCACAACCCCAGCAAACGCGCTCGGGATGCTTGGGATGGAATACGAGTTTTGGCTTGGCCTTCTTCACTTCTCTCTGCGGCCTACTTCTCTCCGGTCAAGATACCGGTTCGGCGTACTGCAACAGTCGCCTCTCACCCTGCAACTCTCTCAGTGGCCGGATATCCTGGGTCAACTCAACCGTGCCCAGGTATTCCCCTGCCTTATTGCGGACTGCGAAGTAACGAATGTGGACAAACTTTCCGTGGAAATCGATCCAGAACTCAGCCACATCCTGACTACCGCTGCGAAAATCACCCAGGATACGGTCGACTACATCCACGCTGGAAGGCGGATGGCAGTGTTGCACCTTGCGGCCGATGATTGCCTTGCTACGCGCGAAGATCCGGTCGGGACCTTCGGTGAAGAACGCAACTCGGTCATCCGCGTCAACGAAGGTAACGTCGAGCGGCAAAGTTGACAGCACCGATGTGAGCTGCTCGACGGTCACGTGGCCCGTCGGCATCATGATGGTTCCGTCGGTGGGAACGGCGGGAGTTGTGGCCTCGGAACTGGCGGGCGGTTGATAACCCTGCTGGGGTTCAACGAGGCACCACCCGTACTTGGGAGATACCGCCCAGATTTCGGCCCACTCGTTCGCGGTCAGCGTCTGAAGCGACATCGGGAGCAGAATGTTCTCTTCCTTGAAGATCATCTCGCTGACGGCGTGAATGGCTGGGTCAGCAAAGGTGCTGCACAACTGCTTGCAGGCTGCCGCCGTCGGAGGACAGTCGCGAGCAGCCTGATTGAATTGCTTGAGCGCGGCGCGGGCTTCGTCGTCCTTCGCCCACATGACTTTGGAAGGACCCGTAATGCCGTGCTTTTCGAGGTATGAGAACAGCGCATGTTCCTTGCGCTGGTAATGCTTGTCGACGTCCATCAACTCATTTGCACCCTGGCGTAGCTGCAACAGCAGGGGCGCAGCGTCTGCGGGATCGTCGAGACCCCGCACCTCCGTGATGGCTGCGCGCAATTTTTGAATGACTTCGCGGATCGCCGTGTTCTCGCGACGGAATGTGTCGACAGGGTGTCCGGGGGCGATCGGGTTTGCCGGCAATTGCACCAGGACGTCGCGCGTGACCTGCGAATGCAGGTCGCACATGGACCGGACTTCCTCGACGGGCATTCCTCCGGCGATGAGTTCCTGTTCCATGGCCATGATCTCTCCGGCGTCGGTTTGCCGGACAATCTCGCGGAGCCGGCCTCTTACCGCGTCGGGAGCTTCGCCTTGATGAAGGTGTTGAATGATTTCCTTGAGTGTGGCGATGCGCTTGGCCCGGTTATCGATAAGCTCGCTCATGCTTGCTCCTGAGGTTAACCATAAGCGAGGGGCTGCCGGCGGGCGATGACTTATATCACGCGGCGTTATTCCTGCGAACTGCGCTGGGCTTCCCGATCGAAGCGAAATACATAGCGCAGAAGGCCTGCGTTAATAAGGAGTAGAACGGAGGAGCCCACAGCGGCCGGAACAAGGATTCGCGTTTCGTGGGCGAGAAGTGCCTCCATCGAGACCGTTAGAAGCCATAGTTGCACCACCACGGTGGATGCCACGAAAACGAGAATGGCGGTGAAGAGTGTAGTGCCCTGCGCGCGAACGCTCATCTAGACCTCCACGCCGGTAGCGAAAAGTTCATCGCCACGCTGCTCGAGCAGTATTCGCGGAAGTCGCCGCGTCGGAGGTCCTCCGATGGGTGCTCCCTGGCTGACATTGAACGATCCTTTGTGGCACGGGCAAAGCAGCTTGTTCTCACCCTGGTCGTAGACGACCGCACACGAAAGGTGAGTGCAAACCTGCGAGTATGCGACCAGTTTGCCTTCAGGGGTGCGGACCGCGATGCATGGGTCCTGTTCCGTAGGGTAACGAAACAGCGTCGAACCTTGTTCCAGGAGAGAAACGGAGCCGATCAGCTTCTCTCCCTTGACGCTTCGATGAGTCAGCCTGCTTGCCAGTGCAGTCACCCAGTTGGCGGCGGCAAGGATCAGCGAGCCCAGGGTGAGGAACTTCACCATCTCACGCCGGGTGACATAGTGATCGCCTTCCCACTCGATAGGGAAATCACTGCGCCACTTGGGAGCGTGCTGGCAACCGTTGCAGCCATCGATCACCGGAGGCTTCTGCCCTGTGTTGGTCATGCTTCCTCCAACATGAGTGCAACGTCATATGCGTCTTCGGGCAGGGGAGCCGGAGTCGGGGTGATCTGCACAACAGCGACGTTCACCTTCTCCACCGCTTTCGGCACCATGACGTAGACTTTGGTTCGAACTTCCTCACCGCCGAACTTCCACGAGTTGATCGCAATGCCCTGGCGAGAGCGCTGAATTTCTTCGGTTGTCGCGAAGGTGAGCGCACCGGAGGGGCAGACCGTGGCGCACATAGGTTTCTTTCCAATGCTGGTACGGTCGTAACAGTAATCGCACTTCATCATCTGGTCGATTTCAGCGCGGTATTTTGGAACGCCGAACGGGCAGGCCACGACGCAGTTCGAACATCCGATACAGCGCGGCTTCAGCGAGCTTTGCACAACGCCGTCGGGAGTTTTCTTGATCGCATCGGCGGGACAGACCCTTGCACAGATAGGGTCGTCGCAATGCATGCAAACCTGAGGCGCGGTTTGTACGCTCTCGCTGCGCTGAATGACCTCGAGGTGGATCATGCTGACGCCGCGATGGGTATCACATTCGCTGCAGGCCTGAACGCACGCTTCGCATCCGATACAGCGGGAGTAGTCGATGAAGAAGAAACGCTCGGTCATCGAACGCCCCCAGCCTCGACCCCCAGCAGCGAAATGGGATCGGTCGGGGCCTCTGTCCTGGTCACCCGTACTGCGCAAATTTTGTATTCCGGAATGTTGGAGACGGGATCGATCGCGCGGATCGTCATGTTGTTCGCCGAGCGGCCGAGCGGCCAGTGGTATGGAACGAAAACGGTGTCGGGCCGGATCGTCTTGACGATCTGCGCTCGGACAACGACATGCCCACGACGGCTTTCCACTTTGACGAAGTCACCGTCGGCAATTCCTAACTTTTCCGCCAACCGTGGATGCATCTCGCACAGCGGCTGCGGATATTGATCCAGGAGAGCACCGATGCGACGCGTCTGCGTGCCGGACAGGAAATGGGAAACCACCCGGCCGGTGGTAAGAATGATCGGGTACTCGGCATCCGGCATCTCAGCCGACGGGCGCCAGTCGATGGGATGGAAATGTGCTCTGCCGTCCGGATGATTGAATTTCTTGTCTTCGTAGAGGCGCGGTGTACCCGGATGACCTGGCTCCGGGCACGGCCAGAAGAGGCCGTACTCCGCATCGATTCTCTCCCAGGTCATTCCGTAATAGTCGGAAATACCGCCTTTTGAGGCGACGCGAAGCTCCTCGAAAATGTCGCGCGGCGACGAATAGTTGAACTTGCCGCCGTGACCGAGACGTGAGGAGATTTCGCAAATGATCTTCCAATCTTCGCGAGCGTCTGCCGGAGGCGAAACGGCCTTGCGATGGTGGATGACGCGGCCCTCGACATTGGTCGTCGTACCTTCGTCTTCTTCCATCAAGGAACCCGCGAGGATAATGTCGGCAAAGCGCGCGGTTTCCGAGAGGAAGAAGTCGATGTTCACGTAGAACTCAAGTTTCTCCAGTGCTGCGCGGACGAAGTTGGCGTCCGGTAGCGACACCATCGGGTTGAAACAGATGGACAGAAGTCCTTTGATCTTCCCGTCGTGGATTGCTTCCAGCAGCGGAACAGCAGAAAGACCTTTCCCGGGAATCGATTCTTCCGGGACTCCCCAAACGCCGGCGATGTACTTCCTGTGCTCCGGGTTGGTGATGTCCCGGTTGCCGGGCAGTTGATCGCATTTCTGTCCCTGCTCGCGCGCACCCTGTCCATTGCCTTGACCGGTGATCATGGCGTAACCGCAGCCTTCGCGACCCAGCCTTCCGGTCGCAAGGACAAGCTGAATGGCCGCGATACAGTTCTCGACGCCTTTGGAGTGGTGCTCGATGCCGCGGGCATGCAGCAGGAAACTGGTGGGAGCGGGCCCCCACATTTCAGCCGCTTTGATGATCAGGTCAGCGGGTACGCCGGCGATCTTCGAAGCATATTCGGGAGTGTACTTATCGACGACTCGTGCATACTCATCGAATCCGGCGGTGTATTTGTCGATGTAGTCGCGATCGATCCAGCCTTGCTGGATCATGATTCGCATCATGCCGTGAAAGACGCCTATGTCCCCGCCGGAGCGAACCGGAATAAAGAGATCTGCGTTGCGGGCGATCGGAGTCATGCGCGGATCCAGGACGATCAATTTCCCGCCGTTGTCTCTCGCCTGCCACAGGTAATCGGTCGTGATAGGAGAGCATTCGGCAACATTGGATCCAGCCGCCAGAATGACTTTGGCCTTCGGGATGTCGCTCCAGGGATTGGCGCTGCGGTCGATGCCAAATACCTTTTTCGAGGCCGCGCCGGCGGACACCATGCAAAGACGCCCGTTGTAGTCGATGTTGGCGGTTTGAACGGCAACCCGGGCAAACTTACCCATCAGGTAAGCTTTCTCGTTGGTAAGAGATGCGCCGCTGAGAATGCCGAAAGCATCCTTGCCGTAGGTTTGCTGAATGCGCGTGATTTCGCTGGCTACGCGGCTCAGAGCGGCATCCCACGAAATTGGCTCGTAGCCCTTTCCTTCCACTCTTTGAAGTGGCGACTTAAGGCGGTCGGGGTGCTCGTCCTGCATGTAGCGCTTTACGCCTTTCGGACAGAGCTTCCCTTTGTTGAAAGGAAAGTCCTCCCACGGCTCGAACCCGACTACCTTGTTTGCGTGAACACGCAACTGGATCCCACACTGCTGTCCGCAGAAGCAGCAGTGTGTCTTGACCAGCTCTTCGTCGGCGCCGGTGTTCTGCCATCCGCCGGGAGGAACGCGGTGTAACGACGGGCCGAATTGACTAACGATTGACGGAATATCTATAGGCAGTTTTGCCATTATGAATTCCCTCGCTGCCCAACAGCCTTCCAGAGACCGTCCTGGGTGAGTGCCAGATTTTTGCGGCGGCATGCCGGGCAGACATCCTGATAATGCGTGCCATCAGCCAATTCGTACTTGATGGCGAGCGCGGCTTGCACCCACTTGAGGTCGTCCATTTGCAGTCGTGAGCCATAGGCTTCTCCGCAACGGATGCAGATTGCCTGTGCCCCTTGGGCGCCCTCGCGCCGGTAGAAATCAACTCCGAGTTGCGCCGGACGCTGGAAGATGTGGAAGAACTTTCCGAAGGGCAGATAAAGCAACGTCAGAATGACGGTTACGGCGTGAAGCTGAGAAAGAAAGACGTAGTGCAGCCCGTTCATGAGATGCGTGGAGGCCGTCAGGAACAGTCCCGTGATTGAGATGGCGAACAGCAGAATGAGTGGCAGCAGATCGTTCGAAAACTGTTGCACCGTCATTGCGCCGTGATCGCGCCCGCGCCGCCACATCGCGAAGAACACGCCGATGAGTACCATGACGGCTGAGACGTCGAGGATGTTGAAGGCCAGCGTTGCGATCGGAGTCCCGAGTCGGAAGCTGCCGGTCTGGATGCCGAATACGAAAGCGTTGTATATCGTCTGGTCGTGCGGCGCGGTCTCGAATCGTATCCACCCAAACGAGAGCGGGAAAGTAACGGCCGCGGCGAGCAGACATCCCCAGGCCAGGAACCAATGAGCGGTCCAGCGGGTGTGCGAGCGGCGGTCGATGAAGCGTTGGACGACGAAATTGTTCCAGAAGATTCGGGCAAGGTGGCCGAGATTTTCAGGCAGCTTCTTCAGGTTGAGGAATATCTGCCATCCACGGAACCAGTACAGGCGAGTGGGTGGCCTGCGTAACCACATTGCGTACCGGTAGCCCAGCCCAAAACCGGCGAAGACGGTGGCCCCGGCATAGGAAACCAGCGCGGGATCGAAGTCTCTTAACCTTCGGCTCCCGAAGTAGATGCCCACGATGATCGCGAATGCCGCCGCCAGGCCCCACGCCGTCGCGTGCAGCGTGTCAGACCCGCGCGTTGAAAATGCCGGTTGTCGTTCCGCTGTCATGCACACTCCGTTGCAGCAGGCAACCGGACCGGCCGAGTCCGCAGCAGGACTCCAAGGCAGCAAAGCGCGAATACCCCGAGCAATATGAACCCGAAAGTGAAACTACCAGTCTGCTGCTTCACGAGACCCAACAGCAGGGGCGGAAAGAATCCGCCAAGCCCACCAGCGGCTCCGACCAATCCTGTGACGCTTCCGACCGAATCGGGAAAGAATTCCGGGACGAGTTTGAAAACGGCGCCGTTGCCGAGTCCGATCGCCGCTGCCATTCCGAGCGCCCCAATAGTGAAGGTTAGCATGATGGGACAGGCGAGAAAGAGCGCCATGGCGGCAGTGAATGGGAATACCCACTTCAGGATTGCCCGGCCGCCGACTTTATCCGCGAGCGTACCGCCGATCGGGCGCATGGCGGTCGCAAGGACGATGAAGCCGGCCGTTCTGAGCCCAGCATCCTTTGGCGTGAGATTGAACATTTCGGTAAGGAATATCGGCAGGTATACTCCCATCGCCACGAAGCCGCCAAAGGTCAGGAAATAGTAAAGGCTGAGCACCCAACTGCGGCGGTCAGCGAGAGGGCGCACTACATCTGACAGCGATTTTACCGGGCCCCTGCGCGGAGCATTTCGGGCGAGAAGCAGGTAAATTATCAACCAGATCGTCAGAAGGATTCCGAAGGTCCAGAATCCCCAGCGCATACCGGCGGCCGCTGCAATGAACGGAGATCCGAAGGCAGCAAGCGACTGGCCGATATTGCCGGCTCCATAAACGCCCAGTGCATACCCCTGACGTTCAGCCGAATACCATCCACTGACGAACCCAACTCCTACCGCGAAGCTGGCAAGCGCGGTCCCGATGAAGAAACCGTAGACAAGGAGGAGAGTGTAGTTGGAGGCCGTCCCCATCAGGTAAGCAGGAATGATCGAAAGTACCATCACCCAGCTGAATACGACCCGCCCTCCAAATCGGTCGGTCAGCATGCCCAACGGAATCCGTCCGAGGCTCCCGAGTAATACCGGCAGGGCGACAGCGATGCTTTTCTGAACGGAACTCAGGTGCATTTGCCTGCTGAGGATCGGCATCATGGCCGACATGGTTCCGAATACGGCAAAGCAAAGAGCGAATGCCCCGGTCGCCAACATCAGTTGGAGGTTTGCGGATGATTTCTCTTTCATTCGGAGATCCTTCCTTCAGGGCACACCAATGCATAGATGCGGAGGCGCTTCTATGAAAGCAGCGGCGAACAAACGACGCCAACGACTTTTGTCACAGGTTCTTATTGTCAACCCAGCGCGCTCACGACGTGACCGCGTGTGGGCTTCATGAACTTTGTCGTGTCGCTGCTCGCGAGTGCCGCGCCAGGGTTGTATCTAGCACCCGAATCCTGCCGGTTCCGGGCATTTCCGAACAGCTGTTCGCCATATAATGCTCCTGTCATGCCGCCCAGCAACTCCGATGACCAGATTCGCCGCAGCCGCGAGAACCGCGATAAAGCGCGGAACGAGCAGCAAAAGAATGTGCTGCTCAATGAACTGGTCAGAACAGAGGGCGAGAAGTGCGGAGAACTCAGCAGGCAGTGCAGCAAGCTACAAGCTGAGAGTGACGCCCTGATACGAAAGTCAAAGAGACTACGTGGCCGCCACACGTTCGGCGGCGCCTAGAACGAGAGAACCCTGAACCCGCCGCTGAAGTCGGCTGTGAGCGTTGTCGAAAGCCTCACTTGCCAATGCAGAATGAGCCAAAGATCAGGTTGAGGATATCGTCTGTGGTGGTGGCGCCGGTGATTTCGTCGAGCGCTCGGAGTGGGTTGTAGAGGTCCAGCAGAATCATTTCGTGGGGCATGGTGTCGCCGACAGCGGTGGCGGCGTTGTCGAGTGACGTAATGGCATCGCGCACAAGTTGCTGGTGGCGCAGGCTGGTCAGAAATCCGCTTTCGTGCTGGCCGGCGCCGTCGCCTCCGATCTTGCTGACGATCTCGGCGCGTAGTTCGGCGATCCCCTCGCCCGTAGTCGCCGAGGTCGCAATACCTGAGGAATTGGCAATGCCCGCTGATGTCGCCATCCCTGCTGAAGTGCTATGGCCTGCCGAGGTCGTGCTAAGGGATCTCTCGGCGCGGTGTTCTGCGGGGACCAGGTCTGCCTTGTTCATCACAACGATCGCGGGACGGTTTTCCAGCGCCTGCACGAGTTCGTGGTCTTCGGGCACGGGCGGGCGCGACATGTCTGTCACGAGCAGCACAAGATCGGCATCGGCAAGGGCTTCCATGCTTTTGCGGATGCCGATGCTCTCGGCTTCGTCCAGCGCTTTGCGAATGCCCGCCGTGTCGACCAGTCGTACGGGGATGCCGCCGATGGCGACGGTTTCGCTGACCAGGTCGCGCGTGGTGCCGGGAGTGGCGGTGACGATGGCGCGCTCGCGTTCCACGAGGCGGTTGAACAGCGACGACTTGCCTACGTTCGGTCGCCCCACGATGGCCAGCGTCAAACCTTCGTGCACGACCTTTCCGTAGGCGAACGATTGGCTCAGCGCGTCGAGGGGTTGTCGGACCTGCTGCATGCGGGCAAGGATCTCGCCTGGCGGCGCGACCGGGACATCGTCTTCCGCAAAGTCGATACCGGCTTCCATGGTGGCGATCAGCTCTACGAGTTTCTGCTTGATGGGGGCGATGCGGTGCGACAACGCGCCTTCGAGCTGCTGCGCCGCCACCTTGGCCTGGTAGAGCGTCTGGGAGTCAATCAGGTCGCGCACGGCCTCGGCCTGCGTGAGGTCGATGCGGCCGTTGAGGAATGCGCGCATCGTAAACTCGCCCGGCTCGGCTAGGCGCGCACCACGCGCCAGCGCCAGCTCGACGATGTGGCGCAACACCACGGGCGAGCCGTGAGCCGAGATCTCCACGATGTCGTCCGTTGTGTAGGAGCGCGGCTTTTCAAAGAACGTGACGACCACTTCATCAATGCGCTGGCCCGACTCGGGCTCTACCAGCTCGCCGAAAAGTGCTCGATTCGGCTCCAGCTCACGCGGCAATCGCAGGAGGGGCCGCGCTATGGCTCGCGCTTCCGGCCCGGCCAGCCGTACCACTCCGATGCCGCCTCGACCGGCGGGCGTGGCGATCGCGACAATGGTGTCGTCCACGTTCACAGGACAATTGTACGAAAGAGGTCAGCGGGGGCGCGTTGCGGCAACAACAGGCAGTTACCAGTGGGGTAAAGACGTCGATTTCAGGACAGCTGAGAAGGAGAATTAGCTGTTAGCCTTCAGCCATTAGCTGTCAGTTGTATTAGCTGTTGGTTGGTGCATGGAGAGCCCTTGTAAGCGGAATGTCCGAACGTGCTAAAGTTCGACTCAAACTGGGCGCAAATTGCACCGCAGGCGCTGCAAATTGCGGTAATTCCAAATCAATTTGAAACGTTTCTGGCGAACACTTCAGACTTTTTCCACAGGCCGCTGGTATTCGTGCTAGTATGCCCAAAGTTCCACGAGAGCGTTGACGCACAAGATCGTGTGCAAGTCTTGCAGCCGCAAGGCTGATAACTTTTCCAGCGCGATTTGCCGGACGCGCTGAGGTATTTCTTTTCCAGAAGCTGCGTGAGCGGCTCGATTTCTGGTCGCGACGGCAGCGGCTATTTGCAGGTCTGACATGTCTGTTACCAGCGCTACCGCAAGTGCGAACCCCTGGCTCCGGATCCTGGACGCACTCGAGAAGAAGGTCAATCGCCACTCCTACGAAACCTGGCTCAAGCCCACCCGCTACAGCCATGCGGAGAACGGCAAACTGTTTGTCACGGTGCCTACGGCGGAGTTTCAGCACGTCGGCGAACGCTACGCCGACCTGATCGCAGAAGCCATCGAGAACCTTGGTCTGGAATTTGAGGACGTGGAGTTTATAGCCGTCGAGAAACCGGCGCCGGCGCCCACGCGCGCTGAACCTCCCACACCGGTTCCGGGTATACCCGGTGGACAGGCACGCTTCGATTGGGACGGCGCGGCGCAGTTGAACTCGAAGTATGTGTTCGACAACTTCGTCATCGGATCGGCGAACCAGTTCGCTCACGCCGCGGCCCGGGCCGTTGCCGAACGCCCATCAAAGGCCTACAACCCGCTCTTCCTCTACGGCGGCGTCGGTTTGGGCAAGACGCACCTTGTTCAGGCCATCGGCCACGAGACCAAGAAGCTCTATCCTCACCTTTCGATCCGCTATCTGAGCAGCGAGACTTTCACAAATGAGATGATCAGCTCTCTGCGCTATGACCGCATGAGCAGCTTCCGCGACAAGTTCCGGAACGTCGATGTGCTGCTGGTGGACGACATACAGTTTCTGGCGCAGAAGGAACGTACGCAGGAAGAATTTTTCCATACGTTCAATGCGTTGCACGGGTCGCAGAAGCAGATCGTAATCGCCAGCGATCGGCCGCCGAAAGAACTGGCTGAGATTGAGGACCGCCTGCGCAGCCGTTTCGAGTGGGGTCTGATCGCCGATATCCAGATGCCCGACCTCGAAACCAAGGTCGCCATTCTGCAGAAGAAGGCCGAGGAACAGAAAGTCACGATTCCCACCGACATCGCGCTGTTCATCGCCTCGAATGTCAGGTCGAACGTTCGAGAGCTCGAAGGGGCGCTGCTGCGATTGGTGGCCCACGCCTCGATGACAGGCAGTGATATCAATCTGGCCTATGCGCAGCAGACGCTCAAGAACCTGATCGATGCGCAGGTTAAGAAGATCACCATCGAGGCCATCCAGAAGATGGTGGCCGAGCAGTTCGGGATGCGCGTAACCGAAATCAAGGCCAAGAACAATGCGCGGCAGGTCGTGTATCCGCGCCAGATTGCCATGTACCTGGCTAAGCACCTGACTGATGCCAGCCTGCCGGAGATCGGACGGCAGTTCGGCGGCAAGCACCATACGACCGTCCTGCACTCGGTGGAGAAGATCGAAGAGCAGCGCAAGGACGACAAAGATTTGAACAGGATGCTTAATAAATTGACCGAGATGCTGAACGCCTAAATTGCGGTTACGGCCGCGATTTCCACGGTTCAGCCGGTTCTTCCACGGCGGGTCTTGTGGATGGTATGTGGAAGGCGTGGAAGAAAAGGTGGTTTTCTCCTGGACCGGCAGAAAACATCCACCGGCATCCTCAGGCAGGGCTAGTTATAAACAATGTTCCTGGTTGCGGAAACGTGCACTGGACGCGGGTGCGAAGCTGATTTCCACATTTGCTACGCCCCTACTGCTACTGCTGTTTTTACTTATTATTCTTTGATATAAGGTAAGCGAATAAAAGTCGTGTGGTTTTGGGTTGTCGAACCCAGGCACGCGCGACCTGGAACAGGTGGTCGGAGGCGAAGGAATTATGGAGATAACCGTCAGCAAGTTCGACCTTCTCAAGGAACTAACAGCGACACAAGGCGTAGTCGAACGCAAGACGACCATACCGATTCTGTCCAACTTCCTGTTCGAGGCGGCGGGCGACACGCTCACGATTACCGCCACCGATCTCGACCTGAGTCTGCGGACGACCTGCCGCGCCACCATCAAAAAAGAGGGATCGTGCACCATTCCGGCACGGAAGCTTTATGACTACGTAAAGCTGCTGCCCGATGGCGACATCTCCATCAAGCTGCTGGAGAACCATTGGGTGCAGATTCGCAGCGGCCGTTCGAACACCAAGATGGTCGGCATGGCGCGCGCCAACTTCCCCAGCCTGCCTGCGTTCCCAACGGCCGGCGTCGTTAAGATTCCCGCCCAGGTTCTGCGCACCGAGATCGCCAAGACCATCTTTGCGATTTCCAGCGAGGAATCGCGCTACACGCTGAGCGGCGCGTTGATGGTGCTCAAGTCTGAGTCCATCGCCATGGTGGCCACCGACGGCCACCGGTTGGCACACATCGAGAACACCGCAGCGAAGCTTGAGGTCACCGGCGGCGAGATGAAGGTGCTGGTTCCGAAGAAAGCCATGGCCGAACTCAACTCGCTCCTCAATATGAGCGATACCGATGCCATCGAGTTCGCGAAAGACGAATCGACCCTGTTCTTCCGGATCGGCCCGCGTCTGCTGACGGCTCGCCAGTTGACCGGCCAGTTCCCGAACTACGAAGCCGTGCTGCCGCGCGACAATAACAAGATCGTCTCGGTCCATTGCGAGGACTTCACCTCGGCCATCCAGCGCGTGGCCCAGTTTGCCGACGAGCGCTCCGGCGCCATACGCCTGCGGCTCGACAAGAACGAGATCCGCATCTCGTCATCATCAACCGACTCAGGCGAATCGGAAGACTCGATCGAGACCACCTTCCAGGGCGACCCGCTAGTCATTGGCTTCAACAGCCAGTACCTGCTCGACTTCCTGAAGGCCACCAACGGGAATGAGATTCAGCTCGAGTTAAAGGACCCTCAGTCGGCCGGCCAGCTACGTCCGGCTACGAATGGCGATGCGGAGTTCAAGTATCGGTATGTGGTAATGCCGATGAGAATCTGAAACTGACCGCAACCGAGTTCGAAGAGAACACCACGGCTACTTCGAGATATTCGGAGTAGCCGTTATGGTTTATGCGGAACTCGCCCTCTGATTTCACCACCACCGCGCTCTCAAATCTGGCTTTCCTCGTTTCAACAACTGTCCAAATCAAATGGGGCACTCTGGATAGTTGGATAGAAGCCCTGTTCGCGACAGCTATCTTCGAGAACAGGCATAACTCTAGCAGATGCCGAGAGTTGCTGAGGCACAGACGGAATGATGAAATTCGGGGTTACGTGTGCGTTTACGTTGGTCTTTTCGAGTGCGGTTCTCAGATTATGATATCGGCCAACGGCGAGTCGGCAAATTGATACGCTGGTACTATGTTCCCAAATGGCAGTTCTTCGCGTTCAGCATCGGGAACACGCAACCAAGCTGGAGTACGGATACAAGGTTCACCGCCGTTGGGAGATTCCCCGCCGCACCGTAGAAACTCTTCGAGCACTTCATCACGTGCTTTATCTCGAATCAGGCGGAATTGTTGTGTAGACGACTTCGCGTTCAGCCAGTTCGGTAATTCTGCGCAGGGTAGCGAAAGATTCACTCGAACGTATCGGGGATGGCGGCCATGTGCCTGTTGAAGGCGAATGATAACTGACCAGTACGCATTACCGTTTAAGCAGGTCAAACCACGGTCATGCGCAATGATTCTCCCTGACACTGATTCGCTTTTCTGACGCGAAAACGCCAACGTCGCGACAAGTAGAAGGGCGACCAAGATGAGCACATTTCGTAACGAACGTGGCAGGGAGTGGGTCGTTTTCACGTTGTTCATTGTACGGCTGGGATTGTTGGCGATAAATCGGCTTATCGCTCAGTATCCAGAGTGGCCGGATAGGTGGACAGGAGCCCTGCTACCGCCAACAATCGTGGAACTTAGCCGTGAGTCGGCGTAAAGTGCTGCCCATGAGGCAATTGAGTTCGGGCTTATTACTGCTGCTCTTCGGACTTCTGCAGTGTTTCGCTCAACAAGCTGCCAACCCGAAGCTGAAGGTTCGCCTACGTACCGGCTCTTCGCTCTACAGCATCAGCGGCAACATTCAGCTAGAAATTGTGCGCGAGAACACCGGCAGTGGCCAATTGATTGTGCCCCGTTGGTGGGGATGGGGAGGAGGCCGCACGAATGTTTGGGTCTACGATGCTCAGGGCAATGAAGTAACCACAACGTTTCTGGCTGACGAGTTGCCACCCCCGCCAGCACCCTGGGATTTTGTAGTGCTTAACCCAGGGGAGTTTGTCGGTATGAGTGTGCATGAACCACTAAAGCATTTCGTCAATAAGCCCGGAACCTATGAGTTTGTCGTGGAGTACACAAGCTATCTATCGGAGAAGTTTGCGCGCAAGGCGATGAAAATGCCTGATGCCCCCTTCTGGTCGAGAGAGCGTGGTTCCACACTCTCGAACCGCATCAGGGTGACTGTGAACTGATAGCTGTTGTGAAATCGCACTTCTCACTCAGAATCCCGATTCGGGATTCGCCTGCGATTAAGCCCGCCAACTGTTCCTCTGCCATGCCCAACGGGAACTCACAACGATAGGCAGGTGTCTAGAACTTTATGAATCAGACACGCCAGCTCATTGCGGTAACTGTGCTCAGTGTTTCAGCGGGTTTTGTCGGCGGGCTTGCGTCGATGTACCTGTACTTCAACAAGCAAGCCGCATTGCGAACTGGATGATCACGGCCTGATGTTCTGGAGCCAACGAAATGGGCTAATGCCTGACGCGAGCATCGGTGCGTTGAAGAGCCACACCGTAAAGGGCGCAGGTTCGGGGTTGGTACAGCCGTCAAAGAGCGCAGCGGCGAAGGGCTGGCTGCAACACACGCCCGTTGACCCGTTGACCACTCTTTGAACCGGATTAGCTATCCACATAAAGACCGACTGCGAAGCGGTTGTTGCACATAAATCCGTATGTATACGCTATCCGATTTGGGCACACAAGAACTGCCCCACTCAAAACCAAGGTCGGGCTCGAATGGGCGACCCGCCGGTTGGTCGTCGCAATCGTCTGGGGATGCAACAAGTGTTGATTCCTGTTGACTACGTTGCAACACGTGTTGTAAACGTGAGCAGCCCATTCCGGGCGCTGCATCTGGCTATTTAGGAAAAGGAGCAGTCCACCTGCGACGCACCATGACCCTTCGCCATGACTCCACGCGGTTCTCGCTCGTTATCGCATTGCTCATGTTTCTCCTGCCCAGTATGCGGGCGCAGACGCCGCAAGGGCCGGAACCGAAAACAAAGAAGCCGGTGCCCGCTCGCGCGCAAGGGACCAACGCGCATGAGATGACATCAGGCGATGTGGAAGCGTTTCTCGACGGGTTGATCACGATGCAACTGGCGCGAGAGGACATTGCCGGCGCCGTGGTGGTAGTGGTGAAGGACGGCAAAGTCCTCCTGGGCAAAGGCTACGGCTATTCGGACGTGGCGAAGCGCACGCCCGTTTCCGTTGCGACCATTTTTCGTCCCGGCTCAATATCAAAACTGTTCACGTGGACGGCCGTGATGCAACTGGTCGAACAAGGAAAGCTTGACCTTGATCGCGACGTGAACGACTATCTGGATTTCCAGATCCCGCACACGTATGGCAGGCCGGTGACACTGCGCAACTTGATGACCCATAGCGCCGGGTTCGAAGAGGTCGTGAAAGGTTTGGAGGTGGAGAAGGTTGCCGACCTGACGCCGCTCGGAACGTACCTGAGGCATAACGTGCCACGCCAGATTCATGCCCCAGGCGCGGTCCCGGCGTACTCAAATTATGGCGCGGACCTCGCAGGCTACATCGTCGAGAGAGTGTCCGGGCGGCCGTTCGAGAGCTATATAGAGGACTACATCTTTCATCCCCTCGGAATGAAGACTGCGACCTTTCGGCAGCCCACGCCCGATCGTTTGCAGCCACTGATGTCGCAAGGATACAAGGTGGCTTCGCAGCCGGCCGAACCTTTTGAACTGCTGACACCGGAGCCGGCGCCGTCGGGCAGCCTCGCGCTGGCCGCGACCGACATCGCGCCCTTCATCGTTGCTCATCTGCAAGACGGGCAATACCAGGGAGTGCAGATACTGCGTCCGGAAACTGCGCGGCTGATGCACGCGCGTCAGTTCACGATGCATCCCGACGTGGATGGCATGGCTCTCGGCTTTTACGAGGAGAACCGGAACGGCCATAAGATTATCGGTCACGGAGGAGACCTGGCCTACTTCCACAGCGATCTTCACCTCGTCACCGATGCCGGTGTCGGATTCTTCATTTCGTACAACAGTTCGGGAACGGGCGACACTGACCCGCGAGCGTTCGTCTGGGAACAGTTCATGGACCGCTACTTCCCATTTTCGCCGTCCAATGCGCCGGGGGTCACGGATGCAGCGAAACGTGAAGCCCAGCAGGCCGCCGGTTCGTACGTAGCAAGCCGGCGGGAGGAGACAACGGTCTTGAGTTTCTTGTGGTACGCGCTCGTCGGGAAGACCGTTTCGGTTGATCCTGACGGCACTCTGAAAATGGACGGCATGGATCGCACGGACGGGCAGCCGAAGCGCTGGCGACCGATCGGTAACATGACTTTCGGCGAGGTGGGAGGACAGAACAAGCTCATCCTGCTGCCCGACCGTGGCCTGCTGGTGGGGACCGATCCGGTGGAAGTCTTTGAGCGGGTGTCATGGACCCGCAGCAAACCTTTTCTGCAAACGGTGCTGGGGTTTGTCATCGCGATGTTCGGCCTCACATTGCTCATTTGGCCCGTAGCGGCAATCGTGCGCAAGCACTATGGCCTGAGACTAACGTTGTTGCCGCAACAGTCTCGACTACGAATTGCCGTCAAGCTCACCTGCGCTCTTTGTCTGCTCTTTCTTGTGGCCGTGGTCGCAATACTGGCGTATTCCATGCAGCACCTTACGGTGTTCCAGGCGAAGAATGACGTTTGGATACGCATGTTGCAGCTTGTCGCGGCCCTGGGTGTGCTGGGCACAGTGCCCGTCGCGTACAGCGCGTATACATCATGGCGGGTTGGCGGCTGGTGGAGCAGAGTGTACACGACGGGTTTGACCGTGGCCTGCGTCGCTTTCGCGTGGTTCGTGGTCAGCTTCCACCTACTCAGTTGGAACCTCGCATACTGACGAACACGTTCGTAATCGGCTTTAGGAGGCCTTTTTCATCTGCACCTTCGGCCGGGTATCCATTCCGAAATCGTGCTCGATGCGGCGATACCAGGTCTCGTCGTCGCTCGCGTGCAGATCGATCCACTGTTCGTCCGTGATCTGCTGACGCCATTGCAGGAAGGGAACGGCATCGGGTCCTACGGGATGCCGCAGTTGCCACGTTCCACTCTCGACTACTTCAAGGATCTTCTCAGCCACGTCCGATACCGGGCGAGGTTGCTGCAGCGAGGCGCGAAACAGAGAAGCGAAACGAGTACTCTGGCCATACTCTGAGCCGTCCCATTGATCTGCGATGCGCCGCGCCATTGCCGTATCGATGATGCCCGGTTCAATGAGAAGCACCCGGACATTAAACGTCTTCATTTCACCGGCCAGACCCTCGGTGAGCGCTTCCAACGCCCACTTGCTCGCTGTGTATGCGCTAAGCGGTGGACTGGTAATTCGTCCGGCGACTGAGCTTACGTTCACGATGCACCCGCTGCGGCGCCGGCGCATGTGCGGCAACAGCTCCTTGATGCATCGCAGCGCACCGAAATAATTTGTCTCCATGACCGCCCTGAAGTCGGCCAGCGGTAGTTCTTCCACCGAACTGGCCCGCTCCACGCCGGCGTTATTGACGAGCACGTCAATGGGCCCGTGATCTTCGTGGATGGTCGCGATGGCGTCGATGACGGATTCGTCGAAGTCAACGTCCATTCGTGAAACCGTGATCGCCAGTTTCTCCCGCTTCGCCGTTTCCGCCAGCTCCGGCGCTTGGGACGGGTTTCGCATGGTGGCATGAACTCGGTGGCCTGCACGGCCGAAAGCCAAGGCCGTCTCGAAACCGATCCCTTTGCTCGTTCCGGTGATCAATATCGATGCCATGGTCGCCTCCTCATGACTTGCCGAGATTGAGAGTGACTACGTGAGCACAAGGATGCCCGAACCACCCGTTTGTTATGTTGGGTGAGAGTTCCCGAACAAGTGGCAGCCCGTTTTGCGCACATAACCTTCTGCTGGTCGCGTGCACATAGTGGCGATTGCCTGTGGCGCACTCGGCTGAGTCCGGCGCGCGACGCGTGCATCTACCGGAACATGGAAACCATGACCGAATTCAGCTTGGCCGAGGCTGTCGCCTTGCTCAGCCGTACCCCGGCAACCCTCGACGCCCTTCTGCGCGGGCTGCCCTCGATGTGGGTCCATAGCAACGAAGGCGACGGCACGTGGAGCCCGTTCGACATCGTGGGGCACCTCATTGTGGGCGAGCGCACCGACTGGATCCCGCGTGCCCGAATCATCCTGGAGCAGGGCGAAGCGCGTGCGTTCGATCCGTTCGACCGTTTCGCGCAGTTCGAGGAGACCAAAGGGAAATCGCTGGAGCATCTCCTCGACGAATTCGCACGTTTGCGGGCAAGAAACGTTGGAGAGCTGCAGGCGCTGAATCTGCAGCCGGCGGACCTGGGCCGCCGCGGAACGCACCCGTCCCTGGGAACTGTGACGCTGTCGCAATTGCTGGCGACGTGGGTTGCGCACGACCTCACGCATCTGCATCAACTGTCGCGCGTGATGGCCTATCAGTACCGCGAAGCGGTAGGTCCGTGGAGCGTTTACCTTGGCGTGCTGAAATGCAAGGGGCATAGCGAGTAGTGGCGGCGGTTCGACCTGCGTCGAGATATAGGTGGCGGGCAGGTGCCCTGTTATGCTGAGGTGAGAGGATCCGAACTGAACCCATGGCCGCACTCATCGACGCGATCGACGTAAAGCGCAAGACGTTCTTCGAATACGAAAATACGCCCTACCTGTGCATGGAAGCCGAGGTTTCGACTCCCTCGGCCCGCGGCGCCCAGACGCTGGTGCGCCTGAAGATGCGCAACCTCATCACGCGCGCCGTTTTCGACCGCACGTTCAAGGCCAGTGACAAGTTCAAGGAACCCGACCTGGAGCGCGTCGAGGCCTCATATCTTTACAGCGACGGCGAAGGCTCGCACTTCATGGACCAGAAGACGTTCGAGACCGTCACGCTGTCGGAAGACATGATCGGCGACGCGCTCGACTTCCTTATCGAAGGCACCATCATCGAGCTGCACAAGTTCAACGGCAATCCGATCGGCCTGCAGCTTCCGCAATTCGTCGAACTCGAAATCACCTACACCGAACCGGGCGCGCGCGGCGACACCGCCGGCACCGTCACCAAACCCGCTAAGTTGGAGACGGGCATCGAGATCCGCGTACCGCTCTTCATCAAGCAGGGCGAAAGAGTGAAGGTGTCAACGGAGACGCGCGAGTTCGCGGGAAGGGCGTGAACAACTGACAGAGGGCCTGGGGATGCTGTGGAGAAGCGGCATCCAAGTCAGTCTTCATCCTCGTACGAAAACCGCAGTTCTGGGTAGCTAACTATCGGACTGAGGCAATTTGCCGAACTCTTCAGGGTGCTTTGACACGTAGGCGAAGAGCAACTCTGTCAGGTCGTGAGGGTATTGAAGAAATTCCTCATCGAGCGCGGTCAGTTTCTCCTCAGTGTCATCGGAGAAGGCGGACGCCGCTGCGCTAATCTGGTCGCGATCGGAGGGAACTCCGGAAGGGAACGCAACCGCTATCGCACGTCTGCATATGTCCGCAGTTTGTGGAGCACCAATTGTGTCGAGAGCTTCTGCAACGAAGCCTGCGGTTTCACAACTGCTATTTAGGAAATACTGCGAGAAACCTCCGTTGTTCACTTCCGACTCAATTTCCCACACCGAAGAGAAGACTTTCTGCGGAATAGACTGTGTGGTGAACTCTTCCTTGCCGAATTTCGTCTTGTCTGACTCAGAAAGGTCGATGAGGATTTTATTCTTGTCCATGAGTAAATCTCTCCGGCCATGGATAGAGCCGAATGCTTAACGACTGCTATAACGAACGGTTTCATGCGTCTCGCCAGCAGTAATTATGCACTGGGGCAGGACTGACCTCTGCATCATTGTTGGGAACAGGCTTGCCGCTGCCCAAATCGCAATAAGCGACTCATGCCGAAACATACTAGGCGTGCAAGCGCCATGCCGGTATGAGTGAATCGTAGTCAAGCACGGTGCTCAGTGGAATGTGGATCAGGATGCGTCAGGCCGTCCCCATTCAATGCGATGTTGCTTGAATGGGGACTCGGGTAGAGGATAGTGCGCTTTTAGCTGAGGGCAGAGCAGAGCGGGGCGAAGTCTTTCAGGAAGGCCGGCGTGAAGGTTACCTGGCCGGTGACGAAATTAATGCCTATGGTGCCGGCTTCGATGTAGAGTTTGCCGCGTTGCGGCAGGTTGACGCTGACGGCGAGGCCGTGCTGGAACTCGGTGCCCGCGAGCAGGTCCACGTTCTGATCGACGTTGGTGAAGCCCGACAGGCTCTTCCCCGTTACCGAATTCGTCAGTGTGACCTGAGCTTGCAGATGCGTGACCGCCTGGATCGGCTGACCGCTGGCGTCGAACCACACCAACTGTGCGCCGGTGACCGAACGCGAGTCCAGAACGTCGAACGATCCACATGAACCGATGTCTGTGGGACCGGAACTGAAATCGAGGTTGAAACGAGTGGGTCCGGCCGCGAAAGCCGGGAGGGCAAGCGCGACGACCAGGAAGGCGGCCAGAAAGGAACCCTTTGTCATGATCTTCTCCTCAGCAGGGATGCCACTGAGAGAAGATGATCGTGCGGAGAGTTGCCAAAGTTGAGGGTGAAACTCGCACAAAAATATATCGTGTTCAAAACGAGTCAAGTTCGCGGTGAAGTTCAACTGACGGCATGTTGCGAACGAGAACGACAGACGCCGGTAAGCCGATTTCATGCCAACAATGGCTATCGCGTTGGAATCGTGGGCCAGGAACGGGAAAGTTGTGGAACTCGCAACTGAATGCCGATAGACTTCGTGGCGCGAGGTGCTATTGGGAAATTCACCAACATTAGTCGGGTGCGAGATTCCGACGTCAGCTTCGCAGCCGTCTCCTCCGTGGTCGCCATGGGCCGCATTCGTCCATACCGTGCTGCTTGGGCCGCTCGCCGGCCTGCTGGTTGCGTATCGCAACCTGAAGAGGATGGGCCTGTCGGCACAAGCGCGCACGCTGCTGTGGCGCGGCATAATTGGCTGTGGCTTCTACGCGTTGTTGATCGTGCGAGTTCCGCGTGCACCCATGCTGGCCACCATCGTAGTGTCGTTGGCGGCGGGACGTTACCTCTACTCGCTTCAGGAGCCAGCGTGCAGGCGATGGACGATCGACAATCCCGGACGATCGTTCAGGAGTGGGTGGTCAAGTATCGGCTGGGGCGTTCTCGGAGGAGCCGCGCTGTGGGCGACAGCCTACCTGGCCGCATACGCGTGGGGCGAATGAGGTCGTCAATACTTAGGTGGGTGGCCCGTTCAAGCCTGATTTTGGCTTGAGCGGGTACTTTGGCGCACTCGAAGCGATTCTCCCACACGCTCGCGACGACTGGCTGTCCATCGCGATTCGATGTGCACGACGCCCTCAACTCCAGTTGCATAGTGCCGAAAGCTGCTCCACACCCAATCCTCTGGCCTCGCACACAGCCCCCGCTTCGCCGCGTTGCGATGAATGTACCGCAGCTTCGCAACAAAGCTGTCGTAATTCCGAACGTTGTGATCGTAGTAACGCTCCTGCCAGAACGCGTCGGCATGGCCGATCAGCCTGCGTGAAACTCCTTGTTTGAGCGACTTGATGGCCTGCGCCAGATTGGAGTGTTCTGGTTCGCTCACGAGAAAATGAACATGTTCAGGCATTACAACGTACCCATAGACACACAACTGGTATTTGCGGCGGACCCGCTCCAATGCAACTTCGAACATGCGCCTTGCCCTTGGGCTTCAAGCAATTGGAGACGGTGATAGCACGTGAACGTGACGAAGTGCGTTTGTTCAGATTGGTGATAGCGTTTGAGTCCCCAAGGCACGACAGTGGTTCGAGTTGAATGCTCAGTACCTTCCGCTCACCCGATGACACTCGCAACACTGGCCGCGGGCTTGCCGCGTCTGTGTAAATCCACCCGCGGTAACCGTTCGCCATGGCAACAACGAGTAAATCGCAGTCAGCCGGGACCACGGCGTGAAAGCTGTCTCCGTTCACGATAGCCGATCCACCAGAGCCATTCCTGTCAATCGCTGTATAGCTTATCTGGGCATCACGGATGCTCTTGCCGGTCAGTTTGTCGGTGATTGTGCCCGTCAGAATGGCTCCCCGACCATGAAGGCGGATGGTGATGTTTGCAAATGGCCGCTCTGCGCTAATCGTCACGTTGTGCGCGGAACGCTGATTGTCAATTGAATATCCCTCTTCATCATTGATCGCGAAAATCTGATAGGCTCCCGGCTTCACATGCTCGATAGTGAAGCCCCCATCTTGATTTACCTTCCACCTGCAACTGATGGTAGTGGAGTTTCCCGCACGTATTCCCAAACAAGCAGCTGCGCCACTTGCGACTCGACCATCCTCGGCCAAGACCGTTCCTGCAATGCTTCCTTCGGTCGCTGGGGGCGAGTCGGACTGCGCCCAACACGCCAGAAGCAAGGAGCAAATCATTGATACGCGAAGCAGCCATATCCAACGACATCGGTTCTCTCCTTTGCAGTCGGATTGTAGCCGTTTGCGGATAGTTGTCTGTAACAGGGCACCCGCTCACTACCCCGAAGCGGCACTCACGCTACTCCAGCGCCTGCCCCAGCGCGTAGGGGTGTGGAGCGAGCTTGCGGCGGTGCCAGGTGGTGAGCAGTGCCGAGCCGATCAGCATCAGGCCGCTGCACAGTCCGATCCAGACGCCGAACGCGCCCCAGCCCAGGCGGAAGCACAGGACGTAGCCGGCCGGGATGCCGATGAGCCAGTAGGCGACGAAGTTGGCGACCATCGGCGTGGTGGTGTCTCCGGCACCGCGCAGGGCGCCGGTGGTTACCACCTGGATGCCGTCGAAGAGTTGAAACGCCGCCGCCACCAGCAACAGTTTGGCGCCGACGCCGATCACAACCGGGTCCGGCGAGAATACGCGCGCGATCACATGCGGGGCCGAGACGAACAGCAGTCCGGCGCAGGCCATGAAAGCGGCTCCGAGCAGAATCGCAGACCAGCCCGCACGGCGAGCGCCGTCGGGGTCGCCGCGTCCCAGCGCCTGGCCCACGCGCACCGCCGCGGCCGAACTGATTCCCAGCGGAACCATGAAGGTGAACGCCGCACAGTTCAGTGCGATCTCGTGGCCAGAGAGCGGCACCGGGCCGAGTTTGGCGCACAAAGCGGTCGCCGCCGAGAACGCCCCGATCTCAAGCAGTATCTGCCCGGCGGCAGGAGCGCCAAGTTTCAACAACGCCCATATCCGGTGCGGGTCGACGCGATGCGCCCGCTTCCCGCGTGTATCGCGCTGCGATAACTTTCTTCTGGATTCCACCCACACCAGGGTGAGCGCCAGTACGGTAACCATGTAGACGCGAGCGAGGCAGGTGGACCAGCCCGAGCCGGTGATGCCCATGGGCCTGAACCCGAGGTGGCCGTAGATCAAAGCCCAGTTACCGATCGCGTTAACGATGTTGGCCGAGACCAGTGCAAACGTGATGGGCACGGCGACGTTGACCGCCTGCAGATAGCGTCGTAAGGCGAAGTAGGCGAGCAACGGCAGGGTTCCCCAGTTCAACGCCATGAGGAACGGCTGCATCGGCCCCACCAGTTCGAGGCTGATGCCGAAATACCGCATCAGTGCCGGCCAGAAGGAAACGGCAGTCATCAAAAACGGAGTCAAGAGTACAGCCAGGACGAGGCCGTTGAGCAGAGTGGTACGCGCGTCGTGGACGTCTTCGCGGCCATAAGCCTGCGCGACGAACGTGTCCATGCCCAGCAGCAGTCCGCCGCCGAAGATGGCGACCATGTGATAGAGGCTCTGGCCCAACCCGGTTGCGCCGATGGCGATGGCGCTGTTGGGCAGACGGCCGACCATGATGGTGTCCACCACGCCCATGCTCATCCATCCCACCTCGGCCACGATGAGGGGCAGGGCCAGCCGCAGCGTCAGACGAAAGTCGCTGCGCATCGGCCTGGCGGACGGACGGGTACCCGGGGCAGACATATCCTTTGTGAATAGCACGTTTGCCGAGTCAACGCCAAGGTTCAGGCGAGAGTGGGCCGAGGCGGCAGGGTGCCTTCGTCTCGCAACATTCGGGCGGCACGGTCGAATGCCGCATATGCATGCGCCGCAAGGGAGCCTCCTACGCTGATTCTTCGCACTCCGGCGGCGGCAAGCTCAGATACGCGAAGATCGGGTCCGCTCAGCAAAACATTCACCGGCTTGGGGGCGACCGCCTGAACGATGGCCTTGATGGCGGACATGTCCTTGATGCCCGGTGCATAGAGGCAATCGGCACCGGCCCGCGAGTAGGCGACCAGGCGCTTTATGACGTCCTCGAGATCGGGCTTCCCACGGATGAAGCCTTCGGCGCGACTGATCAGCATGACGTCTTCCCCGGTGGAGTCGATCGCTGCTCGCGCCGCCGCCATCCGATCGCGAGCCTCAGACAATCCGTAAAGACGCCCTTCGTAGTAGTCCTCGATGGACAGGCCGGCTACTCCGGTGCGGACGGCCGCGACAACGTTGCGCGAGAGATCGTCAGTGTTGTCGGCGAATCCGGCCTCGAAGTCCGCGTTCACGGGCAAGTCGGTTGCGGCACAGAGCTGCAGCAAGTGATTGAGCACCTCGTCCAGGAACAGTTCGCCGTCCTGACGACCCAAGGCCCACGCTGCCCCCGAACTGGTGGAAGCAAGTGCCTGAAAACCCATGTTCTGGAGGCGACGGGCGCTGCCAATGTCCCAGGGATTGGGAATGACAAAACAGCCGCTCTCGTGAAGAGCACGAAATCGTTTGCGCTTAGTCGCGGTGTCAACTGGCATGGTCACCTCGAAACAGGTAAACGGGGCTGTCCTTATGGGAAAACTAATTGTCCTTGCGGTAAAGCAGGTCGCGCATGGCCCGTCGCCGCTCCTCGTTGGCCTCGGCGTCTGTGCGGCGCTCGTCGGCGTCCTTGCGGCGCATGGTTCGCTCTTCTGCCTGTTCGGCTTCGGTACAGTCGGGACAGCGGTTGGCAAAACCCGGTTTGTCCGGTTTCAGTTCGAACTCGGCTGAGCAGATGGCACAAATCTTGATCGGGAATGGCATCAGACTCTCTGAGAAGAAAATGATACACATAATGATGCGCCACGGTTTGAGAAAGCTCCGGACCGTTTGCCGCGCTGGGGTGATGGCGCTCAATGCATCAGAGGACATGGAGCACTCGAACGTAACAGGAGGAGGGGAAGATGAAGCTGAGTTCACTTGTGCTGGCAGTGCTTTTGGCTTGCGCGGTGGCGGCGGCACAGAGCACCACACCGCAGACGCCGCAGCCCGGAACGGAAGCACAATCGTCTGCGGGCGCCGCTCAGAGCACAGCCCCGGCCGGCCAGGCGGGGATGGGCCGCGGCATGCATCATGGTATGTCGCAACGCGATATGTCGGGCATGGGTGCGCAGCAGATGGCCGCCATGAAGCAGCAGGTCACAAAGATGCAGGGCCTGCTCGATCAGATGAAGTCGAATGTCAATGGCATGTCCGGCGCCAACAAGCAGGCCATGCAGGCCAACGTCGAGCTTTGGCAGATGATGATCGACCACATGAACCAGATGGTCGATCACATGGGTGCGATGGGCAGCATGATGATGCAGCATCACGGTATGGGTGCAGGTCCGCACGGCACGCACCACGGAACTGCGGGACAGTCCACGGGCGCTCCCGGCAACAGCGATAAGCCTCCGGCAGGCGACGAAAAGAACAACCCGCCGACGCCACCACAGTAGATGTGGGCGCATCGGGATCTGTTCAGGTTTCTCGATAGTGTGAAGTACTTTGTGTTATGAAGTATCGTCGTT
The DNA here is from genome assembly GCA_023441255.1 of Acidobacteriota bacterium. Taxonomy (GTDB): domain Bacteria; phylum Acidobacteriota; class Terriglobia; order Terriglobales; family Acidobacteriaceae; genus JAEZPW01. The sequence continues at coordinate 7,886 of JAEZPW010000332.1, read as the reverse complement.
GTGGCGATGAGGCGCGCTCGTACCACGAGTAGCCAAACACGATCCAACTATTGCTGCGCTATTTCGACGAGAGCACTTCCAGGACGCGGTCGAAGTCCTCGAGAGATGCGTACTCGATGACGATCTTTCCCTTGCCGCGTTTGTCCTGAATGCGGACCTTCAGCCCCAGCGTGCGCTGAAGCTCCTGCTCGGCCTGGCGGACATTGGGGTCCTTGGGCTGGAGCTTGGGTTCGGTCCGGTTCGCCTCTTCGGGTGCGAGAATCTTGTGAACAAGCTCCTCTGATTGCCGCACCGACAAGCCATCTTTCACGATACGGGTGGCAGCCCAGAGCATCTGGTCGTGCGTGTCCAGCATGAGCAGTGCCTTGGCGTGGCCGAAGGTCAGCTTCTCATTGGCCAACCCGGTCTGAATCTCAGGGGGCATTTTCAGCAGGCGCAGGTAATTCGACACGCTGGAGCGGTCCTTGCCTGTCTTCTGCGCCATCTGCTCCTGGGTCAGGTTGAATTCCCTGCCTAAGCGCTCAAACGCCATGGCCTGCTCGATCGGGTTCAGGTCTTCGCGCTGGAGATTCTCAATGATTGTCATCTCCATGGCCTGCTCGTTCGAGACCTGCTTGACGATGGCGGGCACGGTCGTTCGACCGGCCTTCTGTGAGGCCAGCCAGCGACGTTCACCAGCGATGAGCTGGTACTTGCCCTCGGCTTTACCGTCCGGTTTGCCGGCGGTGGCGGGGATCAGACGCACAACCACAGGCTGCAGGACGCCGGAAGCCTTGATGGAGGCGGCGAGCTCCGCAAGCGCTACCTCGTCGAATCGAGTACGAGTCTGGTAGGGGTTACGCTCGATCTTGTCGATCGGGATCTGCAGAACGGTTTCGCCGATTGGGGCTGCAGGTAGGGGCGGATGCGGGGAGGCAGCGTTGCGCGACGGGAGAAGTGAATCCAGGCCGCGTCCTAGCGCTTTCTTCTTGTCTAAGGTCGTCATTTAGCTTCAGGACCTCCGCTCGGAGGGAGGTTGGGGGCTGTTATCGGTTGTAAATGCCTCGGCGGCGCTTTCCGGGAGCGATGCGGCAAGGTCCTCGGGAGCAACGGGGGCAGAGACACGCTCCATGAGTTCCTTCGCGAGGCGAATGTACGCTTCGGCCCCGCGGGATCGGGGGTCGTAAAGCAGGGCCGGCTTGCCGTGGCTCGGGGCCTCGGCGAGTCTTACGTTGCGCGGTACCGAGGTCGAGCATAGCCGATCTCCGAAGTAGTCGCGCAGGTTGGCGGCAACCTGCTGGGCGAGGTTGGTGCGGTCGTCGAACATGGTCAGGACTACGCCCTCAATCCCAAGAGTGGGATTGAAGTTCTGCCGTATGCGCTCGACGGTGTCCAGCAGTTCGCTGACGCCTTCCAGGGCGAAATATTCGGCCTGCATGGGTATCAAAACGGAGTCGGCTGCGACCAAAGCGTTAAGAGTGAGGAGATCCAGCGCAGGCGGGCAGTCGAGAACGATAAACTGGAAGCGCTCTCGGACGGATTCGAGGCCCTCGCGGAGCTTGAATTCGCGCCTTTCCATCGGTACCAGCTCGATGTTGGCGCCAATCAGGTTCTTGGACGACGGCACGACCCACAATTGGTCCAGCGGGCCGGGTTGGATTGTCTCTTCGGCAGGGGCGAGACCGGTGAGGAAGTGATAGGTGCTGAGGCGCTCGGGGTCTTTTCCGAATCCGAGGCCGCTGGACGCATTTGACTGCGGATCGCAGTCAATCAGCAGCGTGTTTACTTCCGCCGCCGCAAAGGAAGCGGCAAGGTTGATGGCGGTGGTGGTCTTAGCAACCCCGCCCTTCTGATTCGCTACCGCTATGACGCGTGCCATGATCGGAACGCTGAGCGTACCGGAGTCGCAGCGGAAGTGCAATGCCGGAATTCAGTGCAGGGGTCTGTGGATGGCTGTGGACACGGAAGTCTCTCGCCTGCATGGGTTTCCACGCTGCGTGGGAACGTTCCACGTAGAACACCTGTGGAAAACTTGGGGGAAGCGACCGTCTCCATGCGCTTGTTCGTGCAGCTTCTCGCAGCTTCGTATCTATCGATGTGGCCGGACGCGTGGATCACAGCACCATCGCTAGCAACCTCCCGATTGCGTCGTCCAGGATGGCTCGGAGTATGGGTCCCACCTGCTCCGGCGCCATGCCGTCGTCCAGGGCCTTGCCCGCCCTAGTGATCTGGAGGGCCAGCCAGCGGAAGTAAGCCTCGCCGGGATCCTCGTCGCCCTTGATCTCGTCGACAGCCGCACGAAGGCGGACGCCGAGACGCGTACGCGTGTTCCAAGGGGCCGGTGCGTACCGGTTGGGCTTGCGGCCCATGAAGATGTCGCCGTAATCCTTGGCCATGTCGTTGATTTGCGTCAGGGGCTTGTCGGCGCCGGGGCGGCCGGTGGTGAACTCGTGGTAAATCGTGAGCACGTCGTCGGCGAATTCGTTGATCAGACCCGCGACGACAGCATGGTCCCCGAGGTAAGGCGTGCCCTTCGGGGGCGCCTGGAAGGCGAGTCTCTGATCGGCGTCGTTGCTCATGCGGCTACCTTGGGCCGAATGTTAGTCGTCGGCCTGAGAATCATAAACCTTAGTGCCGGGATCGCGGCGATTTCCTGCTCGCCACTGTAGCCGCCCGACCCGGAGGTGGCGAGGCCCTTGGCGCAGCGGATGGCCAACGGACTGCGCAGAGGTGGCTTAGTAGCGTCGCTCCGAAAGGGGGGCTTCTGTGTGATCCGGCCTCCAGGCAGGACCTCCGCGCCGGCTGCGCTCCGCCCTCGCGCCGAGGTGGCTTCAACGGTTCTCTGTCGCGCGGTGGAAGAAGTGTGGAAAAGGGTACGGCTCGCAATCGTGCAAGGCATACTTAGGCTGTAACGAGCTGAAAGCAAGACAGTAAACTGAGGAATGGCCGGGCTGACAACCTAGTGTTCCACGTAGAACACCTGTGGAAAACGTGTGGGTAATCTCAATGCGCAGAACCTACGAGCAGACATCGCGCCTGCGACAGAGGAATCCGCTTTGGAGCAAGCCACTGGAAGCGGGACAGCTCCTTCTTGGTCTGCTCCACTTGTGCTTCTCCCAACAGCAACGCCAGCTTCCCTGGCCTGCCTTGGTCCTTGCTGACCAGCGAAGCTGCCACGCTTAGCACATCCCCGAAGCGCTCGACCGCGCGCATGGTGACGAGATCGGCCTTGCCTCCGAACTGCTCCGCGAACCGCTCAGCCCGATCCGCGAAGACATGCGTGTCGTCCAAGTGCACGGCCCGAACCGCTTCCTTCAAAAAAGTAGCCTTTTTGTTCTGGGACTCGACAAGCGTGAGATTCACGGCCGGCGCGAAGATCTTGAGAGGCAGACCGGGAAAACCCGCGCCCGAACCTACGTCGACCACGTTCAACTTCGCCTGCACATCGGGCAAAACACAACGCGCGGTGAACAGTGACTCTCCAATATGTCGTGTTACGATATGTTCTTCGTTGCGCACAGCGGTGAGGTTCATGCGCGCGTTCCACCGCATCAGCAGCGCCAGGTAACGCTGGAGCGCATCGATCTGCGCAGGGGCCAGTTCCCTTTCGCCGAGGAACGGGCGCAGAAGATCGGCGATACGTGCAGAATCCATCAAGCGCAGATTATCGCAGCAGCCCGCGATTGAAAATGAAATCAGAAATGACGAGAACGGCTTCTCAGATCCGGTAGAAGCTCAGCACGGCATCACCCTGTTCGAGCATGCGCTGACGAGTAAGGGCGCCGAAGCGCTCGCCCGGGTCGAAGTGCTTGTCGTGCTCGGCGATCACGAGGCTTTCGGGTCGCAGCAACTGCGACTGGGAGAGAAAACCGAGGGTCTGTTCGTATGCGGTAGAGAGCTTGTAAGGCGGGTCGAGAAAGCAGAAATCGCACCGCACGGCTTCGGCGTCGAGAACGCGCAAGGCCTGCACCGCGTCACGCTCGATCACTTCGTAGCCTTCGTCAATACCAAGGTCCCGCAGGTTCAGGCGGACCACATTGGCGGCTGCACGCGCCGATTCAACAAAGTAGACCTGGCGCGCGCCGCGGCTGATGGCCTCGATGCCGACGGCGCCTGTTCCGGCAAACAGGTCAATCCACACGGTATCGTCGAGCGATCCGCCACGCGAGGCTGTCAGCACGTTAAAGAGCGTCTCGCGCAGACGGTCGGACGTAGGGCGAACGTCGTTGCCGCGGACTGTGCGCAACGGACGCGAACGATATTGGCCGGCAATGATGCGCATAATTTTCCGCACCAAGGGCGTATGACCGCCAGTGCAGATGCTACCCGGTGTCTAAGTGTATAGAATCGACATGATGATGAGGAGCTGGTCATTTCCGGCGGGACGGCTTTTCGGGGTGGAGATCCGCATTCACCTCACGTTCGTGCTGCTGCTCTTATACATACTGATGACCGAAGCGGCCGCGGGACACGTAAGCCCGGGCCGCGTGCTTGTATTGGTCGGTTTCGTTTTCCTGTCCGTTGTAGTACACGAGTTGGCCCACGCGGTGGCTTCCCTGCACAGTGGTCGTGCCGTGCGTTCGGTGGTGCTGCTGCCGATCGGCGGGGTCACATTGCTTGACGAAACTGCACAGCAGCAGCCCAACCCGGTGCAGGAGATTCGAATTGCCGCCGTCGGGCCTTTCGTGAACCTGGCGCTCGCGCTTCTGACCGGAGGATTTGTTGCGGCGCTCGTCCCCGACCTTAACCTGATGGGCCGTCCGTGGGTGCACTCGTCGAACCTGCTGCGCAGCTTCGTCTGGATAAATGCGGTGATCGGCATCGTGAATCTGCTACCCGCATATCCTCTGGACGGAGGACGCGTGCTGCGCGCGGTCTTCCTCCGCAGTCTCGATCCGATCCGGGCGACTCGCCGAGCGGTCGGCGTGAGCCAGATATTCTCGATGCTCTTCTTCCTCGTCGGGCTGTGGCGAGACAGTTGGCTCGTGCTGATCGGTTTTTTCCTGTTCGTGGCGGCGCAGCTGGAGGAACGTTCGGCGGTGTTCCACGCGGTTCTTGAGAACGTGAGCCTGAAGGAAGTGATGCTGACGGAATTCGCGACGCTCTCACCCGCCGATACCCTGGAGCAGGCGCTGGATAAGGCTGTCCACTCGCTGCAGGACGACTTCCCTGTTGTGCGTGGTCCCGACCTGGTCGGCGTTATATCGAGGCAGGGGATACTTGAAGCGCTGCGCGCCAACGGCAACGGCTACGTGCAACCGGTGATGAACCGCGTCACGCACGTGGCTTCCGGCGCCGACTCACTGGCAATGGCGTTCCGCAAGATTACCTCCGGCGGGCTCAGCCTGATTCCGGTGGTCGACGGCGGAAGGCTGGTCGGCATCGTTACGCTGCAGAACCTGATGCACGCCATGGCGTTGCTGGCGCAGACGAAGAAGATCCGGCGACAGCAAGAGCTGGAGTAGAACACTGGGCGGCTACACGTCGCTGAGCTGTTCCTCGCTCATGCCGAAGTAGTGGCCGAGTTCGTGCATCACGGTGAGTTTGATCTGTTCGCGCAGCTCGGCTTCGTTGCGGCAGACGGCCTCGATGTTCTTCTGGTAAAGCACAATGTGGTCGGGCCCGGTACGCAGGTCAAAGACGCTGCGCTGCGTGGCGGGAATACCAATGTACTGGCCCAGCAGCAGCCTGCGTGGACGATCAGGCTTGGAACCGCGAGGCCGGGGCGCCCGGCGTTCTATCGGCTCAAAGCCGGGCGGGTAGTCTTCCACGAGCACGGCGACGTTCTTTATGCGCCGCCGGAACTCGTCGGGAAGGCTGTCCAGCACCTCGGCCACGACGTTCGCGAATTCATCTCGTGTCATACGTAGTGCTCGCGGCTGCTACACGCCGGTGAGAACCCGGCGCTACACAGGCACCTGGTGCGCTGCCCTCCGGATGCTAAAATGAAGGTTTGTCCCCCGGTGGTGAATCCCCGCAGTGGCCGTGTCGGCGACCGCGTGTGCCCCGCCGGACGACGTGACCAGAATGGACCGCGCACATATCCGCAACTTCGCCATTATCGCCCATATCGACCATGGGAAGACGACGCTCTCCGACCGCCTGCTGGAGCTGACCGGCTCACTATCAGCCCGCGAGATGGCCGGCCAGGAGCAGGTGCTCGACGCCATGGACCTGGAGCGGGAGCGCGGCATCACCATCAAGGCCCACGCGGTACGCATGAAGTACGTTGCCGAGGACGGCCAGGAGTACCAGCTCAATCTGCTGGATACGCCGGGGCACGTCGATTTCAGCTACGAAGTCTCCCGCTCGCTGGCCTCCTGCGAGGGCGCGCTGCTACTGGTGGACGCCAGCCAGGGCGTGGAAGCACAGACGCTGGCGAATGCGTATCTCGCGATCAATCACGGGCTCGAGATCATTCCGGTCATCAACAAGATCGACCTCCCCAGCGCCGATGTCGAGCGCAGCCGCGAGATGATCGAAGGCGCTGTCGGTCTCGATGCTACCGACGCGCTGCTCATCAGCGCGAAAACCGGCCAGGGCGTGCATGAGGTGCTGGAGGCAATCGTCAAGCGCATTCCGCCGCCCAAGGGGTCGCCTGACAATGCATTACAGGCGCTCATCTTTGATTCGTGGTTCGACCCTTATCGAGGCGTCATCGTGCTCGCGCGCGTGTTCCAGGGTCGTCTTTTCAAGGGACAGAAAATTCGCCTGTGGTCGAATGGCAAGGTGTTCCAGGTTGAAGGGCTGGGCGTGCAGTCGCCCAAGCCCATTGAGGTGGACGAGCTTTCGGCGGGCGAAGTCGGCTTCATTATCGGCAATATCAAGAACGTCGCGGACGCGAAGGTGGGCGACACCATCACCGACGACGACCGGCCCTCGATCGAGCCGCTGCCCGGCTTCGAAGACATCAAGCCGATGGTGTTCGCCGGCCTTTACACGGTGGATTCGCACGAGCACACGCTGCTGCGCGAAGCGTTGGAGAAGCTGCGGCTCAACGATTCGTCATTCTTTTTCGAGCCGGAATCGTCGGCCGCGCTCGGGTTCGGCTTTCGCTGCGGATTTCTCGGCCTGCTGCACATGGAAATCGTGCAGGAGCGGCTTGAACGCGAGTTCAACATTGACCTGATCACCACCGCTCCCAGCGTGCGCTTCAAGATCACGCATTCGGATGGCACGGTCGAGGAAGTCGATAATCCGTCGAAGTGGCCGCCGCAGGGCGAGATCCAGAAGATCGAAGAACCGGTGATCATGGCCACCATCATCACCAAGGAAGAGTTCGTCGGGGCCATCTTCAAGCTGGTGGAAGAAAAGCGCGGGCGGCAGAAGAATTTCGAGTACCTGAGCGGCTCGCGCGTGATGCTGACGTACGAACTGCCGCTGGTCGAAATCGTCCTTGATTTCTACGACAAGCTGAAGTCGGTGTCGCGCGGATACGCCTCGCTCGACTACCACATGGCCGGCTACTGGGAATCGCCCATGGTCAAGATGGACATCCTGGTCGCGGGCGAGCCGGTCGATGCGCTGTCGATCATCGTGCACAAAGACCTGGCCTACGAACGTGGCCGCGCACTGGTCAGCAAGATGCGCGAACTCATCCCGCGCCAGATGTTCGAAGTCGCCATACAGGCGGCAATCGGAGCCAAGGTCATCGCCAGAGAAACCGTGGGCGCGATCCGCAAGAACGTCCTGGCCAAATGCTATGGCGGCGACATCACGCGTAAACGCAAACTTCTGGAAAAGCAAAAAGAAGGCAAGCGCCGCATGAAGCGAATCGGGAAGGTTGATATTCCGCAGGAAGCGTTCCTTGCCGTGCTACGTGTCGGAGAAGAAAGCTGAAGAATCGGGCCATCTCGCCATCGGGTCATCGGGCCATCTCGAATCGGTACCAACCCATTGTTGTTCCG